>NZ_JBNPJU010000004.1:0-62060 GCF_050312575.1 Pseudomonas sp. R11F
GCGTCCCCTAGGGGACTCGAACCCCTGTTACCGCCGTGAAAGGGCGGTGTCCTAGGCCACTAGACGAAGGGGACACACGTACAACATTCACTGCTCAACGCGTTTTGCTGTGTGCTTTACGCGTTAAGTGGCGCGCATTCTATGGATGGATTGAAAGGTCGTCAACCCCCAAGGATAAATTTATTAAAATCAATGACTTCGCCCTGCTTCCAGGCCCGTACGGGGATTTTTTCCGTCTGGGTGTTGGCGCCTATATTCTGACGCCCGACAAGACGTTATAGTTCGTACCCGCAAATGATGGCAATGTGCATCCATGCAGGAAATATTCTACCTATATAGAAGAATCTACCTGAGCAACTGGTCGATCAGTCCTATCCGCCAGATGGCGCAGTCACTACACTCCATTGTAAACCCAATAAAGAGGCCACACCGGTGACACCACTCATGATCACCCTGCTGGTAACAGCCGGGATCGTAATACTGATCGCCATTGGCTACATGAACCACGTGGTGGAAAACAACAAGTTGGAAAAGAAGCGCACCGAGATCGAGCTGAATGATCGGTTGCGCCGCTGCGGCGAAATCACCGAAACCTTCCCAGGCCAGTTGATGACGCCCGCGCTCAAACTGTTGCTGACCCGTCTGGAACTCAACGTCAACCAGCGCCTGTTGAACCTCAACAAATCCAGCGCACCGCTCAAGGCACGCATTACCGAGCTGAATGCGCTGATCGCCCAGGGTGAATCGATCCCCGTGGCTAACCCGCCCGCGCCGATCCAGACCGAAGCCAAGGCCAAGGACGTGCGGTTCCTGCTCGAAGCGCTGCACGGCCAAGTCACCCGTGCGGCCCAGGACGGCTTCCTGCCTACCAATGAAGCCAAGCACTGGATCAAGGAAATTCGCCATATCCTGGTGCTGCTGCATATCGAGTTCTTCAACAACCTGGGCCAGCACGCCCTGCAGCAAGGCCAGCCTGGCCAAGCGCGCCTGGCATTCGAGCGCGGCGTGCAGTACTTGCGCAAGCAGCCGGAACCGGTGGTCTACAGTGCGCAGTTGCAACTGCTGGAGTCACAGTTGGCCCGGGCCAACTCCACGGTACTGACCAACAGCAAACCCGCCGAAGACGAGGTCAACGAATTGACCGAAGGCCTGAAAGTCGTCGACGCCGACGCCGAATGGAAAAAGAAAGCCATCTACGATTGATTGTAGTGAGCGGGCTTGCCCGCTCACTACACAAGCCCAGCACAACGTGCCATCAATTTGCACCTATCCCCCTTCCCTCGACTAGCGTAAAAAAGTCCCCCTCACTCAATGAAGTTAGAGGCCCGCTATGCCCGTTGCCGTGATTGATGGACAACCGCTGCACTATCTCGACGAAGGCACCGGCCCAGCCGTCCTGCTGGGCTCCAGTTACCTGTGGGACCTCCACATGTGGGCGCCGCAGATCGAGGCCCTGTCGCAACAGTACCGAGTCATCGTCCCCGAGCTGTGGGGCCACGGTGAATCGGGGCCGTTGCCCGCCCAGACCCGCAGTCTGGACGACCTGGCGCGCCAGGCCCTGGCCCTGCTCGACCAGTTGGACATTGCCCAGGTCAACCTGGTGGGCCTGTCGGTCGGCGGCATGTGGGGTGCGCGCCTGGCATTGAGCGCACCTGAGCGGATCAACAGCCTGATGCTGATGGACACCTACCTGGGCGCAGAGCCCGAGGCCACGCGCCAGTATTATTTCTCGCTGTTCAAGATGATCGAAGACGCCGGCGCCATTCCCGAGCCATTGCTGGATGTGATCGCACCGATCTTCTTCCGCCCGGGTATCGACCGGGAATCGGCGCTGTATCAGGATTTTCGCCAGGCACTGCAGGGTTTTTCCAAAGAGCGCCTGCTGCAAAGCATCGTGCCCCTGGGCCGGCAGATCTTCAGTCGCGCCGACCTGCTGGACCAACTGCCGAAGCTGGACGCGGACACGACCTTGATCCTGTGCGGCGAGCAGGACAAACCCCGACCACCTGCCGAGTCCCAGGAAATGGCCAGGCTGATCGGCTGCGACCTGATCCTGATTCCGGAGGCCGGGCATATCTCTTGCCGGGAGAATCCGGACTTCGTCAACGAAGCCCTGCTGACCTTCCTCGCCAACAACGCCTGATCGCCCTCCTCCTTGATCGCGGCCTTCGCGCTGCGATCAAAGACGGAAATGCCCGACCATCCCCTTGAGCTCCGCGCCCAGCTGCGCCAGCTCAATGCTCGACGCCGCGTTACCCTGCATGCTCAGCGCCGACTGATCGGCACTGGCGCGGATGCTGGTGACGCTACGGTTGATCTCTTCAGCAACAGAGCTCTGCTCCTCGGCGGCGGCGGCGATCTGCTGGTTCATCTGCTGAATCAGTGACACCGCTACGGCGATACTGCCCAGCGCACTTTCGGTTTCCAGGGCATCACTGACAGCCAGCTTCACCAGCTCACCACTTTGCTGGATCTGCTGCACCGACGCCTGCGCCGCGTGGCGCAGGGTGCTGACCAGCCGCTCGATTTCCTCAGTCGATTGCTGCGTGCGCTTGGCCAGCGCCCGCACTTCATCGGCCACCACCGCAAAACCACGGCCTTGCTCACCCGCGCGGGCCGCTTCGATGGCGGCGTTGAGAGCTAGCAGATTGGTTTGCTCGGCAACGCTTTTGATCACACTCAACACGGTGCCGATATTCTGGATTTCCGCGCTCAGGCTTTCGATACTGGCGCTGGCACTGTTGCTGGAGGCGGCGAGCGACTCGATACGCTGCAAGCTCTGGCGGACCACCTGCTGGCCGCTGTCGACCTTGTCATCCGCTGTCTGCGCGGCTTGAGCCGCCTCTTCGGCGTTGCGCGCCACATCGTGTACCGTGGCCGTCATCTGGTTCATGGCCGTGGCCACCTGCTCGGTTTCCTCCTTCTGACTGCTGACTTCGACGTTGGTCTGCTCCGTCACGCTGGACAGCGAATGCGCCGAGCTGGCCAACTGTTCGATGCCCGCCTGCAGGCCACTGACCATATGGCTCAAGCCGCTGCCCATCTGCTGCATGGCTTGCATCAGCTGGCCCATTTCATCACGGCGACTGACCTCCATGCGCCCGCTCAGATCGCCTGCGGCAATCTGCTGGGCCACCGCGATCACGCTGCGCAGCGGAGCCACAATCAGCCGCGTGATGACCCAGGCCGCAATCAAGCCCACCAGCAACGCCAGGGCTGACGATCCGATAATCAGCATTGCGCTTTTCTTGAGTTGCTCCTGCATCGACTGGTCTTCGGCGGCATAGGCCTGGTTGACCCGGCTGACCACTTGCTCGGCCCGGTCATGCAACTGCTTATAGACCTGTTTTTCCTGAGCCAGCAGGCCCGTGTACTCGCCGAGCTTTTCGCTGAACGCGGCAATATGCCCGGACACTTCATTGAGTACGGTCTGGTAACCCGCATCCTTGACCGAGGTTTTCAGTTGTTCGACCTGGGCCAGGGCCTGGTCCGCCTGCTCGATCTTGCCCTGTTCGGCATCGTCGGCCTCGGCCTTGCGGCTCTGATCCAGACGTACGCGCGCTTCGTTCATGGCTTGCAACATCAGCCTGGACACCTGGCCGACCTGACCCGCCTGCTCGATAAACTCCGCGCCTTCCTTGCCTTGGCTTTCCTTGAGGCCATAAGTACCGTCATCCGCCAGCCCCGACTGCAACACGTCAAGGTTGTTGGCCACGCTGGAGACCGACCAAGTGGCCATTTCCAGGGCCAAGTCCTTGGCCTGGGTCAGCTCGACAAATTCGTCGAACGCCTTGCGATAGGCCGCCAGCGCCTGCTCGACCTCGGTCATCACCGGCACATTGGCGGCGGACCCGGCTTTGAGGGCGGCGGCCTGAGCCGCCAGGGCATCGACACTTTCATGCAAGGCGTCGACGGCCTTGGGGTCGGCGTGCAGGGCGTAGTCCTGCTCGATCAGGCGCACCTTGAACAAGCCGCTATTGAGCGAAGACATCGCCTTGAGGCCCTCGAAGCGCTGACCAACCGTTTGCAGGGACCACACACCAATGGCCGCCACGACGGCCGTCAGCAGTAGCACCAAGGCGAAACCCAGGCCCAGTTTTTTTGCCATACCGAGGTTGGCGAAACGTCGTTGCACGGCCGAAATCATTGCACTTGAGTCCTCTTGCAATGGCAGATGCCATCAAGCGTTGTTTCCATGCAGCGAGATTCGCAACCACACGCCAACGACACAAGATGCTGGCGTCGGAATAATGGCAAAAAGCTACACGCCCGTCGTTTTCAGGATGGTCGAGGTCGATCTGGCAGGCCCCATGGCGCGGAACAATGCCAATGCCCGCTGATCAGCAGCATAGGCCACATTGATGCGCAGCCAGTCACTGTGTTCACCGCCTGGGTTGAACAACGCTCCCGGCGACAGAAGCACACCGAGCCGTCGTGCGCAGGCCTGCAGATGGGAATGATCCGCCCAGCCTGGGCGTGCCCACAGGAACATACCGCCGGAAGGTACGGCAAACACCTGCCATTCTTCGTCTTCCAATACCTGCAAGGTCGAGGCCATCTGTGTATTCAGGCGTTTGCGCAGGCGTTGCACCCACTTACGGTACGTGCCGTTGGCCAGCAACGTGGCAACCACCGTTTCAGCAAAACGCGAAGTACCGAGGCCGGTCAGGGTCTTGAGGCTCGCCAATTGTGCAATGACAGAAGCACTGGCACTGAGGTAGCCCACCCGCAGGGCGCTGCTCAGGGTCTTGGAAAAACTGGAAATGTAGATCACCCGGTCATCATGGGGCAGCGCCGCAAGCCGTGTGCAGCTGGCGTGCTGCAGGTCGCCATAAACGTCTTCCTCGATGATCAGGAAATCGTCGCTGCGCGCCAATTGCAGCAAGCGTTCGGCGACCTCACGGCACAGGCTGGTACCGGTAGGGTTGTGATACAGGCTGTGGATGAACAGGCACTTGGGCCGATGGGTGCGCAGCAGCGCTTCCAGCACCGGGATATCCGGGCCACCCTGTGTACGCGGCACCTCCAGCAGCGTGACGCCATGGAACGCCAGCTGGCGATAGAGGTTGCCATACCCCGGGGTTTCGACCACCACCGTATCACCCGCCTTCAGCAAGGTACGTATGAGCAGGTCCTGGGCATGGCTGGCGCCATCGGTGGTGAGGATACGGTCGAGGCTGGTGGCGACCTTGATCCGGGTCAGGCGTTTGAGCAGTTGTTCACGCAGCGCCGGCAGCCCCAGGGGCGGGGTGTAATTGAACAGGCCGCCGGTGTCGGTACGGCTGACTTCACGTACCGCATAAATGAGGTCATCGCTCTCGCGCCAGGCATCCGGTAACCAGCCACATCCCAGTTTCAACTCACCCAGCGGCCCATCGGTATAAGCCCCCCAACCCCGCTCCGCACCTTCATACCAGTGGTTTTCATGCAGGACCGAAGGCTGGGCCACGACAAACCCCGAGCCCTGCTTCGAGACCAGCAGCCCCTGGGCCACCAGCCGATCAAATGCCTCGACCACACTGGACTGGCTCAGCAGGTTATCCAGCGCCAGTTGCCGGACAGAGGGCAGTCGAGTGCCGGGCGTAATCCCACTTGTGCGAATCCATTGCGTCACCGCGCAGACGATTTGCTGCACCACCGGTACAAGGGCTTGTCGATCGATCCCTAAATCCATGCGCCACTCACTTCAACTGTCTGTTATTCAACCCAAAACAGTTAAGCACAGAAGCCCTTGTCGCCCCGCTCTACATTGTTATTAAAGTATTGATTCTATTGACTTATTTACCTTATGACACACATTCAGCCAAGGCCAATTGCCAGCTCTGGAAAAACCTCACATCCCATCAAACCTTTTCAAATAACGGCCTGCATGGATTCCTAGATTGCCGTCGCGCCACCGTCTACCGCCAGCGCGTGGCCCGTGGTGAAAGCCGCACCATCGCTGCACAGGTATAACACCGCGCTGGCAATTTCCTCGACCTTGCCAATGCGCCCGACCGGATGCATGGCGGCGGCAAATTCCGCCTTACGCGGGTCCGCTTCGTAGGCACGGCGGAACATATCGGTATCGATCACGGCCGGGCACACGGCGTTGACGCGGATTTTCTTTTTCGCATATTCGATGGCGGCCGACTTGGTCAGGCCGATGACCGCGTGCTTGGACGCGGCATAGATGCTCATCTTCGGCGCCGCCCCCAACCCCGCGACCGATGCCGTGTTGACGATCGCCCCACCGCCCTGGGCCAGCAACAGCGGCAATTGGTACTTCATGCACAGCCACACACCTTTGACGTTGACCCCCATGATGGCGTCGAACTCATCCAGGCTGCCGTCCGCCAGCTTGCCCTTCTCGATCTCGATCCCGGCGTTGTTGAAGGCATAATCCAGGCGGCCATAGGCGGCAACGGTCTGTGCCATCAACTGCTGCACATCAGTTTCCAGCGTGACGTTGCAACGCACGAACAATGCCTCGCCGCCGGCTTGGCGGATCAGCGCGACGGTGCCCTCACCGCCGTCGACGTCGAGGTCCGCGACCACGACTTTCAAGCCTTCGGCAGCGAACGCCAGTGCGGTGGCGCGGCCAATACCGGCGGCGGCGCCGGTCACCAGGGCGACCTGGCCGGAAAACGTCATGCTCATGGGAATATCCTTTTGCAAGAAATGGCGGTGGTGCGAGTCTAGCCAACCGCCTGTACGGCGCGTCAGCACTATCAGAAGGCCGGTTGGCGCTGCATGAATCCCAGTGATAACTGCCCCAGCCTGACTATCAATCCAGCCTATCGCGGTGCATTCGCGCCACTCGGACAACCTTGCTCACCGGCCATTGAGGGTCTATCACTCAAGGTTCATTTCTAAAGAGTCCTTGCCATGACTGCCCTGACTAATCGCCAATTCCTGCTTGCCAAACGTCCGGTCGGCGCCGCCACGCGGGACACTTTTACCTACCAGCAAGTGCCGGTGGGCACACCTGGAGAAGGACAAGTGCTGGTGCGCAATGAATACCTGTCCCTGGACCCGGCGATGCGTGGCTGGATGAACGAAGGCAAGTCCTACATTCCACCCGTGGGAATCGGCGAAGTGATGCGAGCGCTGGGCGTGGGCAAGGTGATTGCGTCGAACAATCCGAAGTTTGCGGTGGGGGACTACGTGAATGGCGCGCTAGGGGTGCAGGATTACTTCCTGGGAGAACCGCGTGGGTTCTACAAAGTCGATCCGAAACTGGCTCCCCTGCCCCGTTACCTGTCAGCCCTGGGCATGACCGGCATGACCGCCTACTTCGCCTTGCTCGACACTGGCGCGCCCAAGGCCGGCGAAACCGTGGTGATCTCCGGCGCGGCCGGTGCGGTGGGCAGCATTGCCGGGCAGATCGCCAAGCTCAAAGGCTGTCGCGTGGTGGGTATCGCCGGCGGTGCCGACAAGTGCAAATTCCTGGTGGATGAGCTGGGTTTCGACGCGGCCATCGACTACAAAAACGAAGACGTCCCCGCGGCGCTCAAGCGCGAGTGCCCCAACGGGGTGGATGTGTATTTTGATAACGTCGGCGGCGACATTCTCGACGCGGTGCTCAGCCGCCTGGCCTTGAGGGCACGCGTGGTGATTTGCGGTGCAATCAGCCAGTACAACAACAAGGAAGCGGTGAAAGGCCCGGCCAACTACCTGTCATTGCTGGTCAATCGCGCACGCATGGAGGGCTTCGTGGTGATGGATCACGTGGCCAGCTTTGCCGCCGCTGGACAAGAGATGGGCGGCTGGATGGCCCAAGGCAAGCTCAAGAGCAAGGAGGACATCGTAGAGGGGCTGGAGACGTTCCCGGAGACGCTGATGAAGCTGTTCAATGGCGAGAACTTTGGGAAGTTGGTACTGAAGGTGTAGGAGCGAGCTGGCTCGCTCCTACACGGATGTATCAGGCGATTTCGGCAACCACCGCCGCCAACGCCTTCGCCGGATCAGCCGCCTGGCTGATCGGGCGACCGATCACCAGGTAATCGGAGCCCGCATCCAGAGCCTGGCGCGGGGTCAGGATACGGCGCTGGTCATCCTGGGCACTGCCCGCCGGGCGAATGCCCGGAGTGACCAGTTGCAGCGATGGGTGCGCGGTCTTCAGGGCCTGGGCTTCCAGCGCCGAACAGACCAGGCCGTCCAGGCCGGCCTTCTGCGCCAGGGCGGCCAGGCGCAGCACCTGCTCCTGAGGCTCGATATCCAGGCCGATGCCGGCCAGGTCCTCGCGCTCCATGCTGGTCAGCACGGTCACACCGATCAACAGCGGCTTGGGACCACTGCGCTGCTCCAACACTTCACGGCAGGCCGTCATCATGCGCAGGCCGCCGGAGCAGTGCACATTGACCATCCATACGCCCATTTCAGCAGCGGCTTTGACGGCCATCGCGGTAGTGTTGGGAATATCGTGGAATTTCAGGTCGAGGAATACTTCGAAGCCTTTGTCACGCAGTGTGCCGACGATTTCCGCCGCGCAACTGGTGAACAGTTCCTTGCCGACCTTGACCCGGCAAAGCTTGGGGTCCAACTGGTCAGCCAGCTTCAGTGCGGCGTCACGAGTGGGGTAATCCAGGGCGACGATGATAGGAGTCTGGCAGGCGGACATTGGAATGGGCTCTCAGGCAAGTCGAAATCGGCGCGGATTGTAGCGCAAGCAGCACCGTTGCGGGATCCGATGATCGGTAAATACTGTTCAGCCGTCCATTTCACGGCGTTTCGGGTGATTGTATCCAGCACGATACATTCCCGACATGCGCCCTACACGCCCCACGACTAGCCTCGCGCACATGACCGCCCGTCCAGCACTTCCAGCCATGGGGCTGGGCGCCTATGCTGACAGCAATGACCAGGCAGATGATCGCACCTATGCATACCCCTACCGTCTCTGTAAACGAAGAGCCAAAAGGCGCGGTGATCGCCGAAGACAAGCGCTGGAGCACCCGTGCGCTGATCGTCGATGATGACGTGCCGATTCGTGAACTGCTGATCGACTACCTGGCACGCTTCAATATTCTCGCCACCGGCGTGACCGACGGCGGCGCCATGCGCCAGGCCATGCAAGCCGAAACGTTTGACGTGGTGGTGCTCGACCTGATGCTGCCGGGCGAAGATGGCCTGTCGCTGTGCCGCTGGCTGCGCGCCGAATCGGACATCCCGATCCTGATGCTCACCGCCCGCTGCGAACCGACCGACCGCATCATCGGCCTGGAACTGGGCGCCGACGACTATATGGCCAAGCCGTTCGAGCCGCGTGAACTGGTGGCACGCATCCAGACCATTTTGCGCCGTGTACGCGATGACCGCACCGAGCAACGCGCCAATATCCGCTTCGACAACTGGCGCTTGAACAGCGTGTTGCGCCAACTGGTGGCCGACGACGGCCTGGTGGTGCCGCTGTCCAATGCCGAGTTCCGCCTGCTGTGGGTGTTTATCGAACGCCCCCGCCGGGTGCTCAGCCGCGAACAATTGCTGGACGCGGCCCGCGGCCGGTCCATCGAAGCCTTCGATCGCAGCATCGACTTGCTGGTCTCGCGCCTGCGGCAAAAACTCGGGGATGATCCGAAAGCCCCGCAACTGATCAAAACCGTACGTGGCGAAGGCTACCTTTTCGACGCCCGGGACATCGGTTGATGCGTGCCACCTTCAATACGTTGTTCGGCAGGTTGTTCGGTGTATTGCTGGTGGCTATTGTGTTGGCGCATGTGCTGGCGTTCTTTTGGTTTCACCACTACGGCCCGCCGCCACCGCCGCCCCAGGAGACCTTCGTCGAGCAGCCGGACGGTACGATGAAGCCCCTGCGCAAGCACCATCGCCCCTGGTTCGGCGGCCCGGTGGTGCCGCTGACCTTCCAGTTCATCTCGCTGATCATCGCCGCCTGGTACGGCGCGAAGCTGCTGAGCCGGCCGATCCAGCGCCTGAGTGCGGCGGCTGAGCGCTTGAGCGTCGACCTCGACAGCCCGCCTCTCAACGAGTCCGGGCCACGAGAGGCACGCCAGGCCGCATCGACCTTCAACATGATGCAAAAGCGCATCCGCGAGCAGGTCAGCCAGCGCGCACGCATGCTCGGTGCGGTCTCCCACGACCTGCGTACCCCGCTGTCACGCCTCAAGCTGCGCCTGGAGCAGATCGAAGACACCAAATTGCAAGGCCAGATGCGCCAGGACCTGGACGACATGATCGGCATGCTCGACGCGACCTTAAGCTACCTGCACGAACAGCGTACCAGCGAAACCCGGCACTGGCTCGACGTACAGGCGCTGGTCGAGTCCCTCAGCGAAAACGCCCAGGACCAAGGCTCCGACGTGCAGTTCGCCGGCACCTGTGCGCCGTTGCAGGTACAGCCGATGGCCCTGCGTTCGTGCCTGAACAACCTGATCGACAACGCCCTGCGCTATGCCGGCACCGCACGCGTGGAGTTGGCGGACAGCCGCGAGGCCCTGGTGATCCGTGTGATCGACCACGGCCCTGGGATCGCGGCCGACAAGCGCGAGGCGGTCTTCGAACCGTTCTTTCGCCTGGAGGGCTCGCGCAACCGCAACTCCGGCGGGGTCGGCCTGGGCATGACGATTGCCAAGGAAGCGGTGGAGCGGCTCGGCGGCCACCTCAGCCTGGAAGACACACCAGGCGGTGGCTTGACCGCCGTAATGTGGTTGCCGAGGATTTAACGGGGGTTGTCTTCGCGACGCCCCTGGGCCTGGGTCGCACTCCAATCCGTCAGCAGGCTGTAGGCCACCGCCAGTAAGGTCGGGCCGATGAACAGGCCGATGAAACCAAACGCAATCAAGCCGCCGAACACCCCCAGCAGCACAATCACCAGTGGCAGGTTGCCGCCTCGACTGATCAGGTACGGCTTGAGTACGTTGTCCACGCCGCTGATGATGAACGTGCCCCACACCCCGAGGAACACCGCGTAGGTGTAATCGCCTTTCCAGGCCAGCCACGCGGTCGCCGGAATCCACACCAGCGGTGGCCCCATGGGAATCAGACTGAGCAGGAACGTGACGATGCCCAGCACCAGCGCGCCAGGCACGCCGGCGATCAGGAAACCGATCAGCGCCAGCAAGGCTTGAGCCGCGGCGGTGCCGATCACGCCGTTGACCACCCGTTGCACGGTGCCCGCCACCAGTTCGATGTAGTAACCGGCCCGCTCGCCGATCAAACGCTCCAGCAGACGATGCACGAACACCGCCAGCCGAGGCCCGTCACGGTAGAAGAAGAACACGAACACCAGGCTGAGGGTCAACTCAAGGATGCCGCCGCCGATCTGCGCGCTGCGCGCCAGCAGCCAATTGCCGACCTGGCCCAGATAAGGCTTGATGCTGACCATCAGCGCCGCGCCCTGCTGGTCGATGCTGTCCCAGGCCGCCACCAGGCGATCGCCGACAAAGGGGATTGAGTTCAGCCAAGCGGGTGCTGCCGGCAGGCCGTCGACCTGGATATCCTTGATCAGGCCCACCGCATCACGCACATGGTCGGCCAGGTTGAAGCCCAGCCACACCAGCGGCACCGCCACCAACAGCATCCAGCACAGGGTCAAGATGCCGGCAGCCAGGGATTCGCGGCCCCCCAGCCAGCGGGTGAGCAAACGCATCAGCGGCCAGCTGGCGAACGCCAGCACTGCGCCCCAGAACAGCGCCGACCAGAATGGCGCCATCACCCAGAAGCTGGCACCAAACAGCACCAGCAGCAGGATTTGCACCAGCAGGCGATCGTTATTGAGCATCGGGTATCTCGAGAATAAGGCTGTAGGAGGAGAGCTTAGGCGAACGGCGCGGGTCCGTTCGCCTGGTGACGGTCAGCGTATCAGATGCAGGTGCAAACCCTTAGCGTCACCGGTGCCGGTTTCCATGCGCGCGGCGCGCACACCGCTGTCGATCAGGCCCTGGCGCCAGGCTTCGGCCGTTGGCCCGGTCAAACTGACACGCAAGGTGGCGTCCAGGTTCAAGCCACGCGAGATCAAGGTGATCCAGGCCGGATCGGGTTCGCTCCCCAGTGCAGGGAAATCCAGCTCGCCGGTGCTTTTCAGCTCACGAAGCAAGGTTGCCGAAGTGGGCAGCAAGTCACCCAGGGGCGCACTGGCGTCCAGCTGTTCCACATGCAGATAGGCACGACGGTTGCCCCGAGTGATGCCGTACAGCGCCACCAGGGAGTTGTCCTGCGGCGCCGCCAGCCGTAACAGCAGGTATTCCTGCTGGCCATCGGCGCCGACCAGCTTGGCATTGCCGAACACTTCATTGGCCCACAGGCTGCTTTCACCGCAATCGCGGGCCTGGCACCAGAACAACAGCTGCGCGCCCTTGGCCTGCAACGCTTCGCGGGTCGCGGTAAAGGCGGCGCTGGAGGTGTGCTCGGCGGGCAGTTCATAGGTAATCGCAGTGGCTTGGCCACGCGCGGTGGCTTGGCCCTCGTAGCGCAACTGGCCGCTGATCTTGCGGATCGCCCCCATGGGGTAGATGCGCTCCCTGGCTTCAGCGGGGCGGTAATCGACGATCTGCGCGTCGACCTGGCGGGACACTGCCGGCAGATCCTGGCTGCCCGGCACATCGGCGGCGAACACCAAGGGGCTGAAGCAGCACAGCCCGAGGGCACGTATACATCCTTCACGCAGGCTCATCGGATGATTGAGCCCTGGCCATTGGAGGTCGCAGCAGTTTCAAGTTGGTTCATGGTTGACTCCCTTTCAATCCGCCCAGCCTCGGCAGTTGACCCCGCCAAGTCAAGGCGTGGAGAAGAACCGATTGAAACAGTCTGCAACAAGAGCCGCACCGGGCTCATCGTTCAGGTGCAAATGATGGCCCCCCGGCAGCGTGGTCACCGTAAAGGGTAGCTGAGAAAGCAATTCGGAATGTTTCGCCAACATGCCGTCAGCCGCGACCACCAACTGTGCAGGACAAGCCACACGTTGCACGAAAGCCATCGCCTGCTCATTGGTCAGTCGTATCGGCGAAGCCAGGGTCAATCGGCTGTCGGTGCGCCAGGTGTAGCCGCCCGGCACGGGCATCAAACCGCGCTGGGCCAGCCATTCGGCGGCCTCGCGACTGACTGCGACCAAACCTTTCATCCGCGCTTCAACCGCCCGGTCCAGGGTGCTGTAGACCGGCTTGCGCTTGCCCTGCAGGTTCAATTGCGCCTGCAACGCCATGCCCAATCGCTCGGCCGCGTTTTCACCGGTGGCGGTCGGCGGGATCACGCCGTCGATCAATCCCAGGTGCGTCACCCGCTCCGGCAAGGCGCCTGCGAGCACCAAGGAGACGATGGCGCCGAGGGAATGGCCAAGTAATGCAAAACGTTTCCAACCCAACTGTTCGGCGACTTGCAGCACGTCAAACACGTAATCCCACAAGGCATAGCCGGCCCCCGCAGGACGGTGCGCCGAATGACCGTGCCCCGCCATATCCAGCGCGACGATGCGCAAGCCCTGCAGTTTCGGCGCCAGCCGCGCAAAGCTGTTGGCGTTGTCCAGCCAGCCATGCAGGGCAATCACCGGCAGACCGTCTTCGGGGCCGAATAGATGCGCCGCCAACTCGATATGCGGCAAGCTGAGGCGAACCTCTTCGACCGGCGTACTCATGCGCAGCTGCGCTCACGGGCTTCCCAGCGGGAGAACAGGTTCTTGATCAAGGCCGCTGTGTCCTGCGGCCGCTCCAGGGGAAACATGTGCCCGCCGGGCATGGTGAGCATTTCGCCCATGGGCAGGCGGTCAACCCCACTGGCATGGTGACGCATCACGACCCGGCTCTGGCGTCCACGCACCACCGCCAGCGGCACCTTCAACTGGCGCACCTGACCCGGGCTGGTGTGGGGCACGCCTCGATAAATGCTGATTTCGGTGGCGGGGTCGAAGCGCAGGCGCAAGCGATCGCCCACCTGTTGCAGGCCATGCTGCAGGTAGGCATCAAAACAGTCAGGGTCGAACCCGCGAAACAGGGTTTTACCGGCGAAGTAGCTGCGCGCGGCGTCCAGGTCGCTGAACTCTTCACGCCGGCCCAGGGTGCGCCCGGCCGGGGTCAGGCGATCGATGAACCCCAAGCGCTTGGCCGCGCGGATCACCCAGCGGTCGGCACGCGTCAGCACCGGCGAATCCAACATCACCACACCGCGATACAACTGCGGGCAACGCATGGCCGCGTGCAGGTGCAACACACCACCTAGAGAGTGCCCGACACCCCACACCGGCTGCGGTTGCTGCTCCAAGTGGTGGATCAACTCGTCCACCAGGTTGCGCCAGTTGTCATCCACTGGAAATCGCGGGTCGTGGCCGTGCTGCGGCAAGTGAGCCACCGTATATTCCGGGGCCAGGGCGGCAAACAACTTGCCGTAGGTGGCCGAAGGAAAACCATTGGCGTGGGCAAAAAACACGTGCTGCGACATACCGGACTCATCTACAGAAACAGAAGTGGATTGTCACCAGCCCCAAGCCGTACAGCAATGACTGTAACTGCCAGGAATGATGACACTCACGCCATGTCTATCGCACCGGCGGGTTCTCGCCCAGCGGCACCACGGCCATGGTCAGGCGCGAGACGCAATTGGTCTTGCCATCATCGGCCGTCAGGCGGATGTCCCACACCTGGGTCGTACGGCCGATATGGATGGCCCGCGCCACCGCCGTCACTCGCCCGCTGCGCACGCCGCGCAAGTGGTTGGCATTGATCTCAAGGCCCACGCAATAGAATTTGCTCGGATCGATGCACAGGTAGGCCGCCATGGAGCCGATACTCTCCGCCAGCACCACCGACGCGCCGCCGTGCAGCAGGCCGTAAGGCTGATGGGTGCGGTGGTCGACCACCATGCTGGCGGTGAGTGACTCGTCGTCGAAGCTTTCGAAACGAATATCCAGCAACTCACCGATGGTGTTTTTCTGCAGGCTGTTGAGTTGCTCGATATTGGGTTGGGTGCGCCACAAGCTCATAGCAGTGTCCTTATTGATTTTATTACGCCCCTAATCCTGCCACAGAATCGATTCGCCGCGCTCGCTCCAAACATGCAATTGAGCACCATAGGTCGATTCGATCACACTGCGCTTGATCTTCAGGGTCGGGGTCAGGAAACCGTTTTCGACGGACCAACTGTCTTTGACCACCACCAGTTGGCGCAGACGCTCAGGCTTGTCCAGCGCCTGGTTGACCTGTTCCAGCCAGCGTTCCAGGCTATCGCGCAGGGCCTGGCGCTCCTCGCCCGTCGCCGCGAGTACGCATAAGCCTATCGGCGCGCTCAGCCCTTCGCCGACCACGCACACCTGCTCGATGCGTGGATGTTCCGCCAGGCGGTTTTCAATCGGCGCCGGAGCCACGTACTTCCCCTTGCTGGTCTTGAAGATCTCCTTGAGCCGCCCGGTCAGGCGCAAGCGGCCGGCCGCGTCCTGCTCACCCTTGTCGCCGGTGCGCAGAAAACCATCATTGGTGAGAGCCTCGGCGGTTTTCTGCGCGTCCTTGAAGTAGCCGAGCATGGTCGCGCCGCTGCGCACCTGCACTTCGCCCAACGGGTCGATGCGCACTTCCACCCCAGGGCATGGCAGGCCGATCCAGCCCAGTGTCTGTTGCCCGGGGCGGCATACGTGGGAATAGCCGCAGCTTTCCGTCATGCCGTACACCTCCAGCACATCCAGCCCCAGGCGCTGATACCAACGCAGCAACGCCTCAGGCACCGGCGCCGCACCGGATAGCGCAATACGCAGGGCGTCCAGGCCCAGACCCGACAGCACCTTGCGGCCTACAGATGGCCCGATGAAAGGCAGGCGCAACAGCCGGTCCAGACGCTTTTGTGAAACCTTGCCGTACACCCCCATCTGGAGCTTGGTCCAGATCCTCGGCACCCCGAACAGCGCTGTCGGCCGCGCCCGGCGCAGGTCGGTCAGAAAGGTCTCAAGGCTTTCAGCGAAAAATACCGTTTGCCCGGTATAAATTGACGCCAGTTCGACGAACATGCGCTCCGCCACGTGGCACAACGGCAGGTACGACAGCAGCCGGTCGTCCTCCCCCAGGCCAAACAACTCGGTGCCACGGGAGGCGGCAAAGCCCAAGGCGCCGAAGGTTTGCATCACCCCCTTGGGCAAGCCGGTGGTGCCGGAGGTATAAATGATCGTGGCCAAGCGGTCGGCTTCGGGCTCGGGGTTATCTTGAATGGGTGAACAGGCCAGCAGATCGGCCCAAGTGAAATCGAAGTCGCCGGCCGAGGCCAGCGGCAGACGGACAGTCGACAAACCGGCCGGGATACCGGGCGCCATGGCCGGCCAGTCGTCCAACTTGCCGATCAACACCAATGCCGCCTCGGAATGGGTCAGCACATGGGCCACGGAGTCGGCCGTCAGGTTGGGGTACAACGGTACCGAGACATGCCCGGCCATCCAGATCGCCAGGTCGGCGATGATCCAGTGCGCACAGTTTTTCGAGATCAGGGCAATGTGCGAGCCTTGCGGCAACGCCCGAGCACGCAGCCAGTGTGCGACGCACCGGGCCTGATGGCCGACGTCGCCCCAGGTCAGGGTTTGCACCTCGCCCCCGCCGATGGGCTGCACGAGAAAGGGTTTGCGCGGATGCCGAGCTTCACGTTCGAAGAAGACCTGCAACGGCAAACGAAAAGCGACTGGCATGGGACGCGCTCCTTTGTGTGACCGGATGATAGCCAACCAAGCACTTGCTTGGTTGACTATATAGCACACACAGCAGCGATCACTTTTCCTACGGGTTCTTCACACTGACCAGGTTCATCAGCCCCGCCAGCGGAAAATCACCTTCCAGCTCCGCCAGGCTGGCGGTGTGCATCGGTTGCGGTTGGCGCTGATGACCATGCTGCAGGAAGCTGATCAGGCAGCCCACCAAAGGCTGGTGACTGACCAGCAGCACATTGTCATCGCTGTCGAGCTTTTCCAGCACCCGCAGCGGGTTGCCTTCGGGTGTCAGCCACGGCACCGTGCGGATATCGGGCGTGAAACCCAGCGCCTCGCGAACCAGCAGCGCGGTCTGCTGCGCCCGCACATATGGGCTGGCGATGATCGCGCCGAGGGGCTGGCCGATCAGGTGCACAGCACTGCGCAACACTTCGGCGCGGCCGTGCTCGGTGAGGTTGCGCTCGGCGTCAGTGGGCGCATAGCCTTCGGCCTCACCGTGCCGCAAGATCCAAAGCTTCACAGTTTTGGCTCTTCATCACGTACCGGATGCGGCGCCGGTGGCACACTGTGGGCGGCTTCGCCTTCCGGTGCACGAGGCGTCGGCCAATCGGCGAATGGCCAAGGCTTTTGCTCGGTGTGGAAGCTGCCGAAACGGCCGATCTGCGCCAGGAACTGGCTGAGGCTGTCGCCGAAGTTCATCAGGCCCAGGTTCGGCGCGGCGTAGACCAGGCGATAGATCAGTTGCACCAGCACCAGCGCGCCGAGCAGGAACTGCGCCACTTGCCACACCAGGGCAAATACCAGCATCCACACAATACGCAGGACGATAGATTCGTACTTGGGCGCTGCTTTCGGATCGTTCATGACGCGTTCCTCAGTTGAAACCACTGGTGGAAATAAAGTCGACATCGGTTTTCGGCTCAGCCCGCATCAGCAATTCGATGACCTGGTTCAAGGTGCGCCCTTCAAACAGGATCGCGTGCAGCCCAGCGACCAGCGGCATGTACACACCGACTTCCTGGGCCTTGGCCTTCAACACTTTGAGGGTGTTGACGCCCTCGGCCACTTCGCCCAGGCGCGTAACGGCGTCGTCCAGGCTCAAACCCTGGCCCAAGGCAAAACCGACTTGATAGTTGCGGCTCTTGGGCGACGAGCAGGTGACGATCAAATCCCCGACCCCGGCCAGGCCCAGGAACGTCATCGGGTTGGCGCCCTGGTTCACCGCAAAGCGGGTCATCTCGGCCAGGGCACGGGTAATCAACATGCTTTTGGTGTTCTCGCCCATGCCCAGGGCCACCGCCATGCCGGCGATGATCGCGTAAACGTTTTTAAGCGCACCGCCCAGTTCAACGCCAAAGCGATCGCCACTGGCGTAAACACGGAACGTACGGCCATGCAGGACCGCCTGCACGCGCTCGCAAAGCGCTTCATCTTCACTGGCCACCACGGTGGCCGTCAGCGCGTGCTCGGCGACTTCCCGTGCCAGGTTCGGCCCGGAGAGCACGCCGATACGTGCCTGGGGCGCAATCTCTTCGAGGATTTCGCTCATCAGCTTGAACGTGTGCGCCTCGATACCCTTGGTCAAGCTGACCAGCAGCTTGCCTGCCAGGCGTTCGGCGTGGGGCGCCAGCACCGAGCGCAAGGCGCTGGACGGCAATGCGACGAAGCACAGGTCGCAGTCAGTGAGGGTCTCCAGCAGGTCCGTGACCGGTTCCACCGCCGGATGAATCTTGATGCCTTTAAGGTAACGGGGGTTTTCCCGATGCACGCGGATGGCCTCGGCCTGCTCCGGGTCGCGCATCCACTGGCGCACCGCGTGGCCGTTCTCAGCCAGCAGGTTAGCCACGGCGGTACCAAAACTTCCGCCTCCCAGGACCGCAATAGGGCGCTGTTCAGTCATATGCAATCCGTTAATCCATACCAGTGGCGATAGCGGCATTATACGGGGCGACCCGCTTGCGGCCAGCCCCCGCGTCAATTCCCATGCTTGTCGGAAAATGCCACATATACGTGAAGTAATTGCAAGTTCGACGACTGGCAAATGGCCCCACCTCAGTTAACATGGGCGGCTATTCGTCATTATCAAGGCCGCGCCGTGTATCTGGGCCCTCCTCCTCGCTCATCGCTGTTGTTGATGCTGTTGTGCAGCGCCCCCGCGCTGGCCGACGATCTGTTCCTGGACGGCCAGCCGCTGCCGCAGGTATTGACCGCCACACGCCTCAAGCAATCCGCTGCCGCCGTACCCGGCAGCATGACGGTGATCGACAGCGAGTTGATCAAGGCCAGCGGCGCACGGGACATCGCCGAATTGCTGCGCCTGGTGCCCGGGATGATGGTTGGCTACACCACCGGCAACCAGGCGGCGGTGAACTATCACGGCACCAGTGCCAGCGATGCACGGCGCATGCAGGTGTTGATCGACGGGCGCTCGGTGTACCGCGCCGGCCTGGCCACCGTGGACTGGAGCGATATTCCGGTGGCCATGGAAGACATCGAGCGCATCGAGGTGTTCCGCGGCCCCAACACCGTCAGCTATGGCGCCAATGCGCTGATGGCGGTGGTCAACATCCTCACGAGGTCACCGGCCAACAGCCACGGCTCACGGGTCAAAGTCATCCGTGGCGCACGCGGGATCAACGATTTCTACGCCAGCCAGGGCGCGGGATGGGAGACCGGCGACCTGCGCCTGTCGCTGTCCGGGCAACAGGATGATGGGTTTGACAGCGATGCCGCCGGCGCCGATCGCCGTGACGGCCGGCGCCTCAGTCGCTTCAGCCTGGCAGTTAGCCAGAGTTTGAACGCGCAGCAGAGCATCGACTGGCAATTGAACGCCAAGGAAGGGTCCAACCAGCGTCCTTATACCTACAGCCCGGTATTTGCCGGGATTACCGAAGGCGGTACGAACTCCGACGTTACCGCCAAGGACTATGCCACCTCGCTGCGCTGGAACATCGATATCAACCCCGAGCACAGCTTGTATGTTCAAGGCTCGGCCCAGCAATGGGACCGCCAGCAGGTCTGGAAAGCCTGTGATGCCAAGGTCTCGTTCAGCCCGGAGCTGACCCGCCTCTGGCAAATCAACCCCAACTATGCCGAGTTGCTGGCCCGGCACATGAACGCCTACACCCCGGAAAACCTGCCGCCCGGCAGCGACGCCGAACAGGCCCTGGCCAAGCAGGTCTTGCAGCAATGGGGTAGCGGCGGCAAAGACCCGGTCTGCGGCGATATCGATCAAAGTACTCGAGAAAGCCGCTACGACCTGGAGATCCAGGACACCCTCAGCCTGTCCGATAGCCTGCGCCTGGTCAGCGGTATGAACTACCGCTACGACCGCGCCGACTCCGACACCTATTTCAATGGCACCCTGGACGACACCACCTGGCGCCTGTTCGGCCATCTGGAGTGGCGCGCCAGCGAACACTGGCTGGTGCAGGGTGGGGCGATGTACGAAGACACCCACTTGAGCGGCAACTCACTGACGCCACGAATAGCAGTCAACTACCTGATCAACCCGCGCCATGGCTTGCGAGCGGTGTATTCCGAAGCGATCCGCTCACCGGACATGTTCGAGAACAACGTCAATTGGAGCTACCGCGTCACCAACCTCAGCTCCCCGGCCTACGGGCAGAATTCGGGGCAATATTTTGTGGTGACGCGCGGCCCGGGCAACCTCGATAAAGAGTTGATGCGCTCGCGAGAGCTGGGCTACAACGGCTTCTTTGCCGACCTCGGGCTGAATGTCGACGTGAAACTGTTCTACGACGAAATCACTGACATGATCAGCTCACCGCTGCGCAACAACCAATACATTGCCAGCAACGCCAACAGCTCACGGTTCACCGGTGCCGAGTCACAGTTCGATTGGCGCATGAGCAACGCCGACCGCCTGCGGCTCACCTATGCTTATGTCGATGCCAGCGCCAGCAACCCGTTGGACAAGGCACAAACTGCACGTAACAGCGGCTCGGCCGGCTGGCTGCGTGAATGGGGCCACGGCTGGTCCAGTGCGCTGTTCTACTATGGCGACGACGCACTCAACCAATATCGCTTCGAACGGGTCGACCTGCGGGTGGCCAAGCGCATTGCCCTTGGCAAAGCCAACGTGGAGCTGGCCGGCATGCTGCAACAACGCCTGGATAACCAGCCCACCACCTGGGCCGATAACAACTACGACAGTCGTCATGTCCTCTACTTCAGCGCGGAGCTGGAATTCTGACATGGCCGATCAGTCACGGATGACCGCCTTCTTCTCAAGGCTGTGGCGGCGCGGCCTGCTGCTGGTGTGCCTGCTGTTGACGACGCAGGCCAGGAGCGCCGACATCCTGCTCACCGCCGCCGAAGACGGTGCCGGCGTGCAAGCGTTCGCCCAGGCCCTGGCACGGCAACGCCCCGAAGACCACGTGACCTTCACCCCGCTCAAAGACATGCCGGCACCGAACCAGTTGCCCGCCGCCACTCGCCTGATCCTGCTCGACCTGCCCGGCCTCGACTGGCGCCTGCAGGACTCCCAGGGCCCGCCCACCCTGGTGCTGCGTATCAGCCGCCTGCAAGCCCGGCAGCGCGTGGGCACCACGCACCCGGCCAAAATCAGCCTGTTGTGGAGCGACCCACCCTTGGAGCGCCAGTTGCACCTGATCGCGCAGATTTTGCCTCAGGCCCGCCGCATCGGCGTGCTCTACGGCACCGACAGTGAGTTCCTGCTACCCGAATTGACCCGATACGCAGCGCCCATAGGCCTGGAAATCGTGCCGCAGCGCTGGGACAACATCAATGACAGCCGGCCACTGCAAAACCTGTTCAAGAACAGCGATGTACTGCTGGGGCTCGACGACCCGCAACTGTACAACCCGAAAACCGTGAAGAACCTGTTGCTCAGCAGCTACGCCCAACAATTGCCGCTGGTGGGGCCCAACGCCGGCTTCGTCAAGGCCGGCAGCCTGGCCAGCACCTACAGCGACCAGACCGACTGGCTCGATGTGCTCGACCGGCTGCTGGACCATTCACCGGCCAACTGGCCACGCTCGTTGTACCCGGAACACTTCAAAGTCGTGGGCAACCCGCAAGTCGCGCGCTCACTGGGCATCGAACAGGTTGACGAAGCCGACGTCGCCGCCCGATTGGCCGAAGGAGAAAAACGCCCATGACCTTGCGTCGTCGTTGGGATATCAACACCCGCACCCAGCTCATCACCCTGGGCCCGGCCTTGTTGCTGACCTTGCTGTTGATCAGTTTCTTTACCTTCGTGCGTATCCAGGACCTGCGCCAGGAACTGGACCATACCGGCCAGCTGATCGCCAACCAGCTCGCACCGGCGACCGAGTACGGGGTGATTTCCGGCAACAATGACGTGCTCGAGAGCCTGCTGCGCGCCACCTTGGCCACGCCCCACGTGCGCTTCCTGGAAATCCAGGACAGCGCCGAAAACATTCTGGTGTACGTTGAGCAACCGACCGAGAAACACGACCGCTCACTGTCGGTGAAGGTGTTCCAGGCGCCGATCCGCCTGCAGCATATCCAGCTGGGCACGGACTTTTTCCAGGACAACCTCAATGAACCCAAGGCGCCAAGGGCGGATTACCTTGGCCGGGTGATCGTCGGCATGTCCAACGATGCCTTCAGCCAGCGCCAGCAGGAGATCCTGTTCAAGGCTGGCATCCTCGCCCTCTTCGCCCTGCTGTTTACCTTCCTGCTCGCGCGCCGCCTGGCCGCCAGCCTGTCGCAGCCGATCAGCGCGATGGGCCACGCGGTCAAAGCCATCCAGCAAGGCGACTACAAGACGCCCCTGCCGATTGTCGATGATTCCGAGCTGGGCGACCTGTCACGCCATATCAACAACCTCGCCGAAGGCCTCAACCAGGCCAGCCGCGAACAAGAACAAGCGATGGCGCAGTTGATCCAGACCCGCGAAGAGGCCGAACGCGCGAACAACGCCAAGTCGGACTTCCTGGCGATGATGAGCCACGAATTGCGCACGCCCATGAACGGCGTGCTGGGCATGCTGCAACTGCTGGAAACCACCGAAATGACCGAGGAGCAGACCGAGTATGCGGCGCTGGCCTCCGAGTCCACCGAACATCTGCTCAAGGTCATCAACGACATCCTCGACTTCTCGCGCATCGAACGCGCCGCGCTGGAGCTGGAACATATCTCGTTCAACCTGGCGGACCTGATCAGCAGCTGCGCCCAAGCTTTCCAGCACAGCGCCCAGCAACGCGGCCTGGCCCTGGAGCTGCCCATTCCCCTGGGCATGGACTCACTGCAGGTGCGGGGTGACCCGACGCGTATCCGGCAAATTCTGGTGAACCTGATCGGCAACGCGCTGAAATTCACCGAACACGGCACCGTGACCGTCGAGCCGCATTGGCAAACCCTTGATCATGAACTGGTGTGGTTCACCTGCACCGTGCGCGACAGCGGTATCGGGATCTCCCCCGAGCGCCTGGAAATGATGTTCAACGCATTCCAGCAAGCCGACAGTTCCATTTCAAGACGTTACGGCGGCACCGGTCTTGGGCTGCCCATCGCCCGCACGCTGGCCGAACGCATGGGGGGCACGTTGCGCGCCCAAAGCGAGGAAGGCCGAGGCTCGGTGTTTACCCTGGAAATTCCATTGGCCATCGATCAGAAAAGCCTGCCGGCGCTAGCCCCCGACGCCGACGGCAAAACCAGCGCCGGTGATGGACGACACGTACTGCTGGTGGAAGACAACCCGGTCAATCGCACCGTGGTCGAAGCCATGCTGCGCAGCCTGGGTTTTGAAGTCAGCCTGGCCACCGACGGCGCCGAGGCGATCCGCAGTGCCGAGAGCCTGATTTTCACCGCCATCCTGATGGACTGCCGCCTGCCGCTGATCGACGGCTACGAAGCGACCCGACAAATCCGCCAGTTGCCCGGCTGCGCCGACTTGCCGATCATCGCCCTGACGGCCAATGCCTTGCAGGGTGACCGCGAAGCCTGCCTGGCAGCTGGAATGAACGATTACCTGGCCAAGCCATTCAAACGCACGGATTTGCAGCAAATCCTGCAGCGCTGGGTGCAATAGCGCCGCGCCATCAGCCAACTGCGACTGGCGTGAAACACGAAAGTGCGGCAGTCTTAGGCACCCAAACGGGCTGATAAACAGGCCCGGTTTAAAATTTCAGTGAACAAGTGTACATTGAGTGCCTTGACGCTGTGACTTTCACTACAACGCAATAGTCTATGTGTAGGCTGCCGCTATGAGGCATGAACGCTTCATTCGGTTCGGGAAGATTGACCCTACCCTGCCGCATGGGATTATTGAGGAGCTCGCATGACCAAACAAAACGCCTTTACCCGGGAAGATCTGCTGCGCTGCAGTCGCGGTGAGCTGTTCGGCCCAGGTAACGCGCAACTGCCCGCCCCGAACATGCTGATGGTGGATCGCATCACCCATATCAGCGAAGAAGGCGGCAAGTACGGCAAAGGTGAATTGGTCGCCGAGCTGGATATCACCCCGGACCTCTGGTTCTTCGCCTGCCACTTCGAAGGTGACCCGGTCATGCCAGGCTGCCTGGGCCTCGACGCCATGTGGCAACTGGTCGGTTTTTACCTTGGCTGGCAAGGCCTGCCAGGTCGCGGTCGCGCCCTGGGTTCGGGCGAAGTGAAATTCTTTGGCCAGGTCCTGCCGACCGCCAAGAAAGTCACCTACAACATTCAAATCAAGCGCGTCCTCAAGGGCAAGCTGAACCTGGCCATCGCCGACGGTTCGGTGACTGTCGACGGTCGCGAGATCTATACTGCCGAAGGCCTTCGGGTCGGCGTATTCACTTCCACTGACAACTTTTAAGGGTTATCCGCATGCGCCGCGTCGTTATCACTGGTCTGGGCATTGTTTCTTGCCTGGGCAATGACAAAGAGACCGTCACCGCTAACCTGCGTGCAAGTCGCCCTGGCATCCGCTTCAACCCGGAATATGCCGAAATGGGTCTGCGTAGCCAGGTTTCCGGCTCCATCGACCTGCCCCTCGAAGAACTGATCGATCGCAAGATCTATCGCTTCGTCGGCCACGCTGCCGCCTACGCCTACCTGGCCATGAAAGACGCGATCGCCGACTCCGGCCTGAGCGAAGACCAGGTGTCCAACGTACGTACCGGCCTGATCGCCGGCTCCGGCGGCGCATCGACCCTGAACCAGATGGAAGCGCTGGATATCCTGCGCGAAAAAGGCGTCAAGCGCGTTGGCCCTTACCGTGTCACGCGGACCATGGGCAGCACCGTTTCCGCCTGCCTGGCCACGCCGTTCCAGATCAAGGGCGTGAACTACTCGATCTCCTCCGCCTGTGCCACCAGTGCTCATTGCATCGGTACTGCCGTTGAGCAGATCCAGCTGGGCAAGCAGGACATCGTGTTCGCCGGCGGCGGTGAAGAAGAACATTGGAGCCAGTCGTTCCTGTTCGACGCCATGGGCGCACTGTCCACGCAGTACAACGAAACCCCGGAAAAAGCCTCCCGCGCCTACGACGCCAAGCGTGACGGTTTCGTCATCGCCGGCGGTGGCGGCATGGTGGTGGTCGAGGAGCTGGAACACGCTCTGGCCCGTGGTGCGAAGATCTACGCGGAAATCGTCGGTTACGGCGCCACTTCCGACGGCTACGACATGGTTGCCCCAAGCGGTGAAGGCGCCATCCGTTGCATGCAGATGGCCATGTCCACCGTTGATACCCCAATCGACTACCTGAACACCCACGGCACTTCGACTCCGGTCGGCGACGCCAAGGAAATGGAAGGCGTACGTGCGGTATTCGGCGACAAGGCTCCGGCCATCAGTTCCACCAAGAGCCTGTCCGGTCACTCCCTGGGCGCCGCCGGCGTTCACGAAGCGATCTACTGCCTGCTGATGATGGAAGGCAACTTCATGGCAGGTTCGGCCAACATCGACGAGATCGACCCGGTCGTCGCCGATATGCCGATCCTGACCAAGACCGTTGAAAACGCCAAGATCGACACCGTGATGAGCAACAGCTTCGGCTTCGGTGGCACCAACGCCACCCTGGTACTGAAACGCTGGCAGGGCCAGTAAGCCCCACAGGTTGATCACCTGAAAAGCCCCGACTGGTTCGGGGCTTTTTTATGCGCGACGGGCGCTGGGTGACTCGGCATCCAACACGGATGACAGCGCCAGCACACCAAAACCCAGCCGCCACGAAAAAACCTGGAACACTCAAGTGCCAGGATGTTCTATAACTGCATGCCCTTCATCCTGCGACCCTGTGAGGTTTGCCATGCCCGTTATCGTAAACACACTGAACACCGACAACTTCCGTCATAGCCTCAACATCGACAACCACGAGCTATTTACCGACTTGCCCAAAAGCCTGGGCGGCGACGATTCGGCGCCCTCGCCACATGATTATTTCGACGCAGCCCTGGCCTCGTGCAAAGCCCTGACCCTCAAGCTTTACGCGCAGAAAAAAGGCATCCCGCTCACCGGCGTCACCGTGGAAGTCACCCACGACGCCAGTGAAGAGCAAAAGGGCAAATACCAGCTCAACGTCAAACTCACGCTCAAGGGCGTACTCACCGACGCGCAACGCGAGGAGCTGCACCGCGTGGCCGATCGTTGCCCGGTGCACAAGTTGATGACCACCGCCGAGATCAGCATTGACACCCGGCTATCGGAAGGCGCCTTCAGCCAATAGCCCCAACTTCCCGTCGAGCGGGTTATGCTCAGCATCATCCAACCCGCTCAGACTGGGATGCACCATGACCCGCCTCACCGTGATCCACCCTCGCCCCGAAGATGTCGAAGGCCAACCCATCCTGCGTCCACTGCCATCGCGCGAATGCCGCAGCGTCGGGCCTTTTGTGTTTTTCGACCATATGCTGCTCACACGCTATGCGCCGGGCAACGGCATGAATATCCGCCAACACCCGCATATCGGACTGTCGACCCTCACCTACCTGTTTGAAGGCACCTTGCAGCACAAGGACAGCCTGGGCTCGGATCAAGTGGTACAGGCCGGCGATGTCAGTTGGATGACCGCCGGCAGCGCAATTGCCCATGTCGAGCGTACGCCCGAGGCAATCAAGGCCAGCGGGTTCAGCCTGCATGGCCTGCAAGTGTGGCTGGCCTCGCCCAAGGACCACGAGACCGGGCCGGGGCATTACAGCCATCACCCGGCCGCGAGCCTGCCGTTGAGCGATAACCTCGGCGTACAGATCCGCCTGATCGCCGGCAGCGGTTTCTGCCTCGACTCGCCGGTTCCCGTCTTGTCGCCAACCCTGTATGCCGAAGTACGGATGCAGACGGCCACCACCTTGCTGATCCCGGATGAACACGAAGAACGGGCGGTGTATGTGCTGGAAGGTGATGCAAAGCTCGACGACGAACCGCTGGAAGTGCACAGCCTGGTGGTGTTGCCGAGCGGTCAGCAGATGACATTGTCTGCCGAAACCGATTGCCACCTGGTGGTGTTTGGCGGCGCGCCGCTGGATGGACCGCGACGGATCAATTGGAATTTTGTGGCGAGTGATCCTTTGAGGATCGAACAGGCTCGACAGCGCTGGGCGGCCGGGGATTGGCCGACGGTGCCAGGGGAGTCGGAGAGAATTGAATTGCCGGTGAGGTAGGCATCGGGGGCGGTGCGATGGCTCGACTTACCCCCGATGAGGTCGGAACAGCCCTGCAGCTTTACCGCTGGAACACTTCGTCCAGCAAGTTATGCATCGACTGGAAAGCCCGGGCAGCGGTCTTCGCGTCGTACATCATCTTGCCCGGTACGTTGGCGTGAGGGTCGGTGAAAGAATGCACCGCGCCGCCGTAGCTCAACAGCTGCCAATCCACGCCGGCCGCGTTCATTTCATCTTCGAACGCGGGTAGCTGCTCTTTCGGCACCAATGGGTCAGATGCACCGTGCAACACCAATACCGAGCCCTTGATGTTCTTCGCATCCGCTGGGTTCGGCGTATCGAGGGTGCCGTGGAACGACACGGCCGCCTTCAAAGGCGCACCCGTGCGGGCCAGCTCCAGGGAGCAGCAACCACCGAAGCAGAAACCGAAAGTCGCCAGTTTCGACGTATCCACCGCGGCTTCCGTCTGCCCTTTCAGTTGCTCAAGGGCCGCCTGCATGCGCTTGTTCAGCAGCGGGCGATCATTCTTCAAAGGCATCATCGCCGCACCAGCCTCATCGCCGTTCGAGGGGCGCACGCTTTGCCCATACAGGTCGGCAACCAGCACCACGTAGCCCTGGCCGGCGACACGCTTGGCGATTTCTTCGGCACCCGCACTCACCCCCATCCAGTTCGGCGCCATCAGCAGGCCCGGCAACGGCCCCTTATGGCTGGCATCGAATGCCAGGCGGCTTTCATAAGACTGGCCATCAATCTGATAGACCACGGAACGCACAGTGACTTGGCTCATCATTTACTCCAGTTTGAGGTGCAGTAGAACGAAAAAACCCGCCGAAGCGGGTTTTTCTACAACGGTGTTAAACCGACAGTTCAACCAGCAACTTGTTCAGTCGACGGACATAGGCCGCCGGGTCTTTCAAGCTGTCGCCAGCCGCCAGGGCCGCCTGATCGAAGAGGATGTGCGACAAGTCGCCAAAGCGCTCTTCGCTCTGCTCGCCGTCGAGTTTCTCGATCAGCGGGTGAGCCGGGTTGAATTCGAAGATCGGCTTGGAATCCGGAACCTTCTGGCCGCTGGCCTCGAGGATCTGACGCATCTGCAGGCCCAGGTCCTGCTCGCCGATGGCCAGAATCGCCGGGGAGTCGGTCAGACGATGGGAAACCCGTACTTCGCTGACGGTATCGCCCAGGGCAGCCTTGATCCGCTCAACCAGCCCTTCCTTGGCCTTGGCGACTTCCTCGGCCTCTTTCTTCTCTTCTTCGGAGTCCAGGTTACCCAGGTCCAGGTCACCACGAGCGACGTCGACGAAGGTCTTGCCGTCGAACTCGCTGAGGTAGCTCATCAGCCACTCATCGATACGGTCGGTCAGCAGCAACACTTCGATGCCTTTCTTGCGGAAGACTTCCAGGTGCGGGCTGTTCTTGACCTGGGCGTAGGTTTCGCCGGTCAGGTAGTAGATCTTGTCCTGGCCTTCCTTGGCGCGTGCCAGGTACTCGGCCAGGGACACCACCTGCTCGCCGTCTTCACCCTGGGTGGAGGCAAAGCGCAGCAGGCCGGCGATTTTTTCCTTGTTGGCGAAATCTTCAGCCGGGCCTTCTTTCATGACCTGGCCGAAATTTTTCCAGAAACCTTTGTATTGCTCAGGCTCGTTCTTCGCCAGTTTTTCCAGCATGTCGAGGACACGCTTGGTCAGCGCCGACTTCATGGAATCGATGATCGGGTCTTTCTGCAGGATTTCCCGCGATACGTTCAGCGACAGGTCGTTGGAATCGACCACGCCTTTGATGAAGCGCAGGTACAGTGGCAGGAAGGACTCCGCCTGATCCATGACGAACACGCGCTGCACGTAGAGCTTGAGGCCTTTAGGCGCTTCACGCTGGTACAGGTCGAACGGAGCACGGGCCGGCACGTAGAGCAACGAGCTGTATTCCAGCTTGCCTTCGACCTTGTTGTGGCTCCAGCTCAGCGGGTTCTCGTAATCGTGGGCGATGTGCTTGTAGAACTCTTGGTATTCCTCGTCCTTCACTTCGGTGCGAGGACGAGTCCACAGGGCGCTGGCACGGTTGACCACTTCCCATTCCTGGGCAGGCTTCTCTTCACCTTCGACAGCCGCTTGTTCTTTCGGCAACTCGATCGGCAGAGCGATGTGGTCGGAGTACTTCTTGATGATGTTGCGCAAGCGGTAGCCGTCAGCGAACTCGTCTTCACCCGACTTGAGGTGCAAGACAATGCGGGTGCCGCGATCCGCTTTATCGATAGTGGCGATTTCAAACTCGCCTTCGCCTTTGGAAGCCCAGTGCACGCCTTCGCTCGCATCGAGACCGGCGCGACGGCTGAACACTTCAACCTTGTCGGCGACGATGAAAGCCGAGTAGAAGCCCACGCCGAACTGACCGATCAGGTGCGAATCCTTCTTCTGGTCGCCCGACAGGTTCTTCATGAAGTCGGCAGTACCGGATTTGGCGATGGTGCCCAGGTGGGTGATCGCATCGTCACGGCTCATGCCGATGCCGTTGTCTTCGAGGGTGACGGTCTTGGCGTCCTTGTCGAAGCTCACACGGATTTTCAGTTCGGCGCCACCTTCCATCAATTCAGGCTTGGACAGGGCTTCGAAACGTAATTTGTCGACAGCGTCAGAGGCGTTCGAGATCAATTCGCGAAGGAAGATTTCCTTGTTGGAATACAGCGAATGGATCATGAGGTGCAGCAGTTGCTTCACCTCGGTCTGGAAGCCCAGGGTTTCCTTTTGAGTTTCCACACTCATGGTCATCAAACTCCAATTGGATGGCAGTGGCCGCGCCCTTGAGGGTTGGCGGCGGGTTGTCATCAAAGTTGGGGACTAAGACCAGGATTTCAAGAGCGCTCCACCTCCTCGATCTTGAAATGTGCCCGAGCGGTGGCAATCGGCTCCGCCGCTGTGCTTTGCCAGGCCGTGACCGCCACATTCGCCACCCGCCGGCCCTGGCGCCATACCTGGCATTTGGCGTAAGTGTCGCGAAACTGGCCGGCGCGCAGGTAATCCAGGGAAAAGTCGATGATCTTCGGCACACCGGGCGCGCCCGTGAACACCAACAGATGCAAGGCCGCCGACAGCTCCATGAAGCCGGCAATCACCCCGCCGTGCAGCGCCGGCAATATCGGGTTACCAATGTTGTCCTGGCTGGCCGGCAGGCGAAACAGCAACTCGTCGCCCAACCGCGTGCATTCGATGCCGATCAACTTGGCATAGGGGATCAGGTCGAGCAACGCCGTGTAATCACCTCGCGCATGGGCCTGTTCGATACGCGTCTTGAATCGGTGTGTCATGCCTGCTCTCCCTTGATCGCGCTGCCCAGCCCTTGCGTGCCCTTGAGGCGTTTGCCCATGCGCATGAAGGTGCCGACCACATGGGCGATCGGCTGCTGCGGGTCATCCTGATACGCGAAGCCACGGGTAAAAATCACGTCGGTCGTCACCCGGTAGCATTGGGCAAAGCCATACACCGGTTTATGCGGTTCGGCGGGATGCATGTAGTCAACGCGCAGATCCAGCGTCGGGCACACCTCGAATTCGGGCAATACGCACAGCGTGGCCATGCCGCAGGCGGTGTCCATCAGGGATGTGAGCGCGCCGCCGTGTATCACGCCCGTGCGCGGATCGCCGACGATATGTGAGCCGTAGGGCAATATCAGGGTCATGCCCTCCTCACTGGCGGCATGCACGCTTACACCGAGCACTTGGCAATGGCGCAGCGCTGAAATAAAGCGGGTAGCGCGTGCTAACAAAGGGTTTTCGGTCATTGGCTTCAGACTCTTATTAGTGTGGAAACGGCGGATGAAGCTCTGCGGTGAAAGTTCCTTGGAGGAAAAGCTTTATATATCTGTAGGATAAAAGGAACTAATGGTGGCCCCTTAGGCTCGAAAGGCCAGTAGATATCTTCAATAAGGAGAAACACCCCATGCGCAAGACTTTAGCTATTTCCATGATGTTGGCTGCTGCCCTCGGCCTCGCTGCCTGCGACAAGAAATCCGAAGACAAAGCCCAAGATGCTGCAGCCCATTCTGAGCAAGCTCAGAAAGACATGGCTAAAGCACAGGATAAAGTGAACGACGCCGCGAAAGAAAACGCCGAAGCCGCCAAAGCTCAGGCTGAATCGAACGCCGCCGCTGCAAAAGAAGCCGCACCTGCCGCACCTGCTGCACCTGCCGCCCCTGCAGAACCTGCCAAGCAGTAATCGCCGGGTTTGAATTAGCAGCGCTGCAAAAAAAGAAAGCCCGCTTATAGCGGGCTTTACTTTGTCTGCTGTTTTTTCTGCCGACACGAAGTGGGAGTCGCGGCGACCGACTAAGACACCGCCTCTTTAGGCACTTCAGGCGTCGGGGTATAAACCATCACCTGCAATACGTCTGAGTGAAATTCCCGGCGGTACAACACCAGCACGACCCCGCTGCTCATCAACATGAACAACCAGGGGCTGACAAACCAGGCGAGCATGGTCATGCCGAAGTAATAAGAGCGCAGGCCGAAGTTGAACTGGTTGGCGGCCATGGAAATAACCCTTGCCGCCCGCAAAGCAAATGCCTTGCGCTCCTGCTCCGACACATCGCGCTCACCGATCATCGGCGCCGACCCGACCAATACCGCCGCAAAGTTGTATTGACGCATGCACCAGCTGAAGGTGAAGAACGCGTAGACAAACACCAGCGCCAGGCACAACAGCTTGATTTCCGACATGCCCTGGGAGGCCTGCTGCACCATGGGAATGTCTGCCAGCAGCGACACCGCACGCTCCGAGGCGCCCAGCACGGTGAGAATCCCGGCGAGAATGATCAGGGTACTGGAGGCAAAGAACGAAGCGTTGCGCTCCAGGTTGCCGATCACGCTGGCATCGGCAATACGGTTGTCCCGCAGCAGCATGCGGCGCATCCAGTCTTCACGATACAGATGCAGCACGCTGGCCAGGCACGCAGTGTCGCGGGCTTTCCAAGTGGCGTATCGGGTGTAGCCGCCCCAGCACAGGATGAACCAGAGGGCAGCCAGCAAGTGAATCTGATTGTTTTCGACGAACGACATGCGGGTCCTATTACACAAGAAAAAGTGATGAGCCCGGACACTGGTTGGACGCAAGCCGCCCAAGACTGACCGAGTTTCAACTTTAGAAGGTGCTGCCTCACAAGTATAAAAAATGCCCCGTATCGATTGATACGGGGCATTTCAGTGCAGCACGAAACCCGTCGATCAGGCGATGGCTTCGCTGCGCTTGCCGAGCATACGGTCAATCACCACAGCCACGGCGAGGATCATCACCGACGGCACCAGCCAGGCCAGGCCTTGCTCGCTCAGCGGCAGGTGTGCCAGCTGGGCAGGCAGCCAATCCGCCAGGCCTGCGCCTTTAAGCGCATCGATGCAGCCAAAGATGAAGGACACCAGCATCACCGGCCCGACAATACGCCCCTGCTCCTGCCAGAAGCCTTTGCAGAAGCTCAATGCCACCAGCACGATACACGGCGGGTAGATCGCGGTGAGTACGGGGATCGAGAATGCAATCAGCTTGGTCAGGCCCAGGTTCGATACGAACAGCGAGAACAGCGCCAGGATCACGACCAGCGTCTTGTAGGACAACGGCAGGACTTTGCTGAAGTACTCGGCGCAGGCACAGGTCAGGCCCACGGCCGTGACCAGGCACGCCAGGGAAATCAGCACGGCAAGGAAGCCACTGCCCAGGGAGCCGAAAGTGTATTGCACGTAAGCGTGCAGGACCGCCGCACCGTTGCTCGCACCGGCGGCGATGGCATGGCTGCCCGAACCCAGGCGGAACAGGCTGATGTACACCAGCGCCAGGCCCACGCCGGCAATCAGCCCGGCAATGATCGCGTAACGGGTGATCAACTGCGGCGACTCCACGCCACGGGAGCGGATGGCATTGACGATGACAATCCCGAACACCAGCGCACCCAGGGTGTCCATGGTCAGGTAACCATTGATAAAGCCTTGGGAGAACGGAGCGGCGACGTATTCCGGGGTAGCGACGCCCACATCCCCTGCCGGCAAGGCAAACGCGGCGATGCCAAGGATGGCCAGCGCGATGATCTTCAGCGGGGCCAGGAAACGCCCCACGGTGTCCAGCAGTCGACCTGGGTAGAGGGAAACGAAGAACACCACCAGGAAATACACCGAGCTGTAGAGAAACAACGCCAGCGGGCTTTCGCCGGTCAGCGGCGCCAGGCCCACCTCGAACGAAACGGTCGCGGTACGCGGGGTAGCGAACAGCGGCCCTACCGCCAGATACGCCGCCGCCGCAAGCAAGCCACCGGCGATCTTGCCGATCGGGCTGCTCAACGCGTCCATACCACCGCCAACCTTGGCCAGGGCGATGACGGTAACCACCGGCAGACCCACAGCGGTAACCAGGAAGCCCAGCGCCGCCATCCAGACACTCGGCCCGGACTGCAGACCAACGATAGGCGGGAAGATGATGTTGCCGGCGCCCACGAACAGGGCAAAGGTCATAAAGCCCAGCGCCAGGATGTCCTGGCTTTTCAACACTTTCATTTGAGGAAATACCACACTGCTGAATCGGAATTTAGAGAGGGCTTCCCTATGGATGAGGGAAATGCTGCCGGCCCTTATGGGAGCCGACCGGTCTAGCGCGCAGCGTCCTTTTGGGATGCGGGCGCATAAAGAGGCGGCTAGCGTACAGAATTAACCTGACAAACGCACTGTTGCGGGGCGTACTGTCCGATAAGCGACATTCAAATGTCGCGTTTTCATACTTAATTGGAAACATGCACAAAAAATGTGGGAGCGGGCTTGCCCTAATGCCAGTCAGTTAAGGCTCTTTGTAGGAGCGAGCTTGCTCGCGAAAAACTCACAGACGCCGCGTTTATTCAGGCAACACGCGTAATCGTTGACGTTTTTCGCGAGCAAGCTCGCTCCTACAGACGGCACTTATCCAGAAAGCACAAAGGCCACCCGAAGGTGGCCTTTGCCTGGTAAAGCGTCAGCTAAGCGCGAAGCTTACTTGACAGCCCAACCGGTCAGCTCGGCCAGGGCCTTGCCGATGTCCGCCAGCGAACGCACGGTTTTCACGCCTGCGTCTTGCAGTGCAGCGAATTTCTCGTCTGCAGTGCCTTTGCCGCCGGAGATGATTGCGCCAGCATGGCCCATGCGCTTGCCAGCAGGGGCAGTCACACCAGCGATGTAGGAAACAACCGGCTTGGTCACGTGTGCCTTGATGTAGGCAGCCGCTTCTTCTTCAGCCGAACCGCCGATCTCACCGATCATCACGATCGCTTCGGTCTTCGGGTCTTCCTGGAACAGCTTCAGGATGTCGATGAAGTTGGAGCCCGGGATCGGGTCACCACCGATGCCGACGCAAGTCGACTGACCGAAACCGGCGTCAGTAGTCTGCTTCACAGCTTCGTAGGTCAGGGTGCCGGAACGGGAAACGATACCGACTTTACCTGGCAAGTGAATGTGACCCGGCATGATGCCGATCTTGCATTCGCCTGGAGTGATCACGCCTGGGCAGTTAGGGCCGATCAGGACTACGCCCAGCTCGTCGCACTTAACTTTAGCGTCCAGCATGTCCAGGGTAGGAATGCCTTCGGTGATGCACACGATCAGCTTGATGCCGCCGAATGCCGCTTCCAGGATGGAGTCCTTGCAGAAAGGAGCTGGAACGTAGATCACGCTGGCGGTGGCGCCAGTGGCAGCTACAGCGTCTTTCACGGTGTTGAACACTGGGAGGCCCAGGTGCTCGGTACCGCCTTTGCCCGGAGTTACGCCGCCAACCATCTTGGTGCCGTATTCGATGGCTTGCTGGGTGTGGAAACTACCTTGCGAACCGGTAATACCCTGGCAGATAACTTTGGTGTCTTTATTGATCAGGACGCTCATTATTTGCCCTCCGCAGCTTTGACAACTTGTTGAGCAGCGTCGGTCAGGCTGGTAGCCGCGATGATGTTCAAACCGCTTTCTGCCAGTACTTTAGCGCCCAGTTCAGCGTTGTTACCTTCAAGGCGAACAACAACCGGGATTTTAACGCCGACTTCTTTCACTGCACCGATGATGCCTTCGGCAATCATGTCGCAACGAACGATGCCGCCGAAGATGTTGACCAGTACTGCAGCGACATTGGCGTCGGACAGGATGATCTTGAAGGCTTCGGTTACGCGTTCTTTGGTAGCACCACCACCTACGTCGAGGAAGTTGGCTGGTTTGCCGCCATGCAGGTTGACGATGTCCATGGTACCCATGGCCAGGCCGGCACCGTTGACCATGCAACCGATGTTACCTTCCAGGGCTACGTAGTTCAGTTCGAACTTGGCAGCGTGCGCTTCGCGCGGATCGTCTTGCGACGGATCGTGGAAAGTCTTCAGCTTAGGCTGACGGTACATGGCGTTGGCGTCGATATTGATCTTGGCGTCCAGGCAGTGCAGATCGCCGTCAGCCTTGATCACCAGCGGGTTCACTTCCAGCAGGGCCAGATCGTGATCCTGGAACAGTTTGGCCAGACCTACGAAGATCTTGGCGAACTGGGCAACTTGCTTGCCTTCCAGGCCCAGCTGGAAAGCCAGCTCGCGACCCTGGAATGGCTGAGCGCCAACCAGTGGGTCGATAGTGGCTTTCAGAATTTTTTCTGGGGTTTCGTGAGCGATCTTCTCGATGTCCACGCCACCTTCGGTGGAGGCCATGAACACGATGCGGCGACTCGAACGGTCAACGACAGCGCCCAGGTACAGCTCTTTAGCGATATCAGTGCACGATTCAACCAGGATCTTGGTGACTGGTTGGCCATTGGCATCAGTCTGGTAAGTCACCAGACGCTTGCCCAGCCACTGCTGTGCGAAGGCCTTGGCGTCTTCTTTGCTGCGAACCAGCTTGACGCCGCCCGCTTTACCGCGACCACCGGCGTGAACCTGGGCTTTGACGACCCATTCAGTGCCGCCAATTTTGTCGCAAGCTTCTGCTGCTGCTTCCGGGGTGTCTACTGCGTAGCCCTTGGAAACTGGCAGGCCGTATTCAGCGAACAGCTGCTTACCCTGATACTCGTGAAGATTCATGCTTTTTACCGTCTTCGTTAGGTACTGCGCATTCGGCGCTGCGCTCATTATGAGTGCCGCGCCACCTGTGACTGCTGCTTGCACAACTTGCAGGGCTCAAGGCCCGTAAAGCTGCGCAAGGCTGCGTCCGGCGGATATTCCGCGGTGAGTCTTGCGCACAAGGCTCACGACGGGCAACTCCGCCGTGGTTTCTTATTATCTCGCTTAGCGCTTCTTCTTGTTGGCGATGTGGATGGCGCCGCCATTCACTGCCAACGCGGCTTCATGCAGCGCTTCGGACAGGGTCGGATGGGAGAAGACCATCATACCCAGGTCCTCGGCACTGGTGCCGAATTCCATACCGATCGCGCCCTGCTGAACCAGTTCTGCAGCGCTTGGGCCAATCACGTGGACGCCCAATACACGGTCAGTCTTGGCATCAGCGATGACTTTGACAAAACCACCGGTGTCGTTGGCTGCCATGGCACGGCCAGAAGCGGCAAACGGGAAGGTGCCGACGTTAACTTCAACGCCTTCAGCTTTCAACTGCTGTTCGTTCTTGCCGACCCATGCAATTTCCGGGTGGGTGTAGATAACCGATGGGATCAGGTCGTAGTTCATCTGGGTTTTGTGGCCCTTGATGCGCTCGACAACCATGATGCCTTCTTCGGAAGCCTTGTGCGCGAGCATCATGCCGCGAACCACGTCGCCAATGGCGTAGACGCCAGGCACGGTGGTGGCGCAGTGATCGTCAACATGCACGTAACCGCGCTCGTCGAGAGTCACGCCGCTGTCAGCCGCCAGCAGGTCGGTGGTCACTGGACGGCGACCAACGGCTACGATCAGCTTGTCGAAAGTGATGGTCTTTTCACCATCCTTGTCGGTGTAGTTGACGACAACTTCTTCACCGTTGACTTTCGAACCGGTCACGCGAGCGCCCAGCTTGATGTCCAGACCTTGCTTGGTCAGGGTTTTCAGCGCTTCCTTGGACACAGCCGTGTCGGCAGCCAGCAGGAACGTGTCCAGGGCTTCCAGCACAGTCACTTCAGCGCCCAGACGGGACCATACCGAACCCAGTTCCAGGCCGATCACGCCAGCGCCGATCACGCCCAGGCGTTTTGGCACTGCTTGGAATTCCAGGGCGCCGGTCGAATCAACGATCACCTTCTGGTCAACTGGTGCGGGTGGAATGTCGATTGGACGCGAACCTGGTGCCAGGATCACGTTTTCGGCTTCGATGACTTCCACCGAACCGTCCGGCTTGGTGATTTCGACCTTCTTGCCGGCCAGCAGCTTGCCGTGGCCCTGGATCGAAGTCACACCGTTGGCCTTGAACAAGGTGGCAACGCCGGAAGTCAGGCCTTTAACGATGTTGGCTTTACGGCCGACCATTGCGGGTACGTCCATGGTGACGCCAGCATGGTTGATACCGTGGACCGCGAAACCATCCTGGGCTTCGTGGAATTTCCAGGAGCTGTCCAGCAGCGCCTTGGAAGGAATGCAACCAACGTTCAGGCAAGTACCGCCCAGTGCCAGTTTGCCTTCCTTGTCGGTGTATTTTTCGATGCAAGCAGTCGAGAGGCCCAGTTGTGCGGCCTTGATGGCGGCAACATAGCCGCCAGGACCTGCACCAATCACAACAACGTCAAATTTCTGCGACATGAAAATAGTTCCTCTATTTAGCAGCAAGCTTTCAAGCCGCAAGCTCCAGGCCAGGCCGCCTTATCCGGCAACCTGCCCGAAGCCTGCAGCTGCTTCTATCAGATATCCAGCAGCAGACGAGCCGGGTCTTCCAGCAGGTTCTTGATGGTCACCAGGAAAGTCACGGCTTCTTTACCATCGATCAGGCGGTGATCGTACGACAGCGCCAGGTACATCATCGGGCGGATCACGACTTGGCCGTTGATGGCCATCGGACGCTGGATGATGTTGTGCATGCCCAGGATCGCAGCTTGTGGCGGGTTGACGATCGGAGTCGACATCATCGAACCGAAGGTACCACCGTTGGTGATGGTGAAGGTACCACCGGTCATCTCGTCGATGGACAGCTTGCCGTCACGGGCTTTCTTGCCGAAGGTGGCAATGCCGCCTTCGATTTCAGCCAGGCTCATCAGCTCGGCGTTACGCAGAACCGGTACGACCAGGCCACGATCGCTGGAAACGGCAACGCCGATGTCCGCGTAGCCGTGGTAAACGATGTCGCTGCCGTCGATCGACGCGTTGACTGCCGGGAAGCGCTTGAGTGCTTCGGTGGCCGCTTTCACGAAGAACGACATGAAGCCCAGGCGCACGCCGTTGTGGCTCTTCTCGAACAGATCCTTGTACTTCGAACGCAGTGCCATGACTTCGGTCATGTCGACTTCGTTGAAAGTGGTCAGCATCGCCATGTTCGACTGCGCTTCTACCAGGCGCTTGGCCACAGTGGCGCGCACGCGGGTCATCGGTACGCGCTTCTCGGTGCGGTCGCCGGCAGCGAACACTGGAGCAGCGGCAGCCGGTGCGGCAGCCTTGGCAGGTGCGGCGGCCGGAGCGTTCTTCTTGGCTTCAACAGCAGCAACCACGTCTTCCTTGGTGATGCGACCGTCTTTGCCGGTGCCTTTGACGGAAGCCAGGTTGATGCCGTTCTCTTCAGCCAACTGGCGCGCAGCCGGTGCAGCGATCGGGTCTTCAGCGCCAGCAGCCGGGGCGGCAGCTGGAGCCGACGCAGCCGGTGCGGCAGCGGCGGCAGGAGCAGGAGCGGCAGCAGCGCCGCCCTCTTCGATCGAGCCCAGGACCTGGTTCGACAGGACGGTAGCGCCCTCTTCAGCAACGATCGCGCCCAGCACGCCGTCAGCCTCGGCCAATACTTCCAGTACGACTTTGTCAGTCTCGATGTCGACGATCAGGTCGTCACGCTTTACAGCGTCGCCAGGTTTCTTGTGCCAGGTGGCAACGGTGCCATCGGCAACCGATTCCGGGAATGACGGGGCTTTGATTTCGATAGCCATTATCTGTGGGTCCTTAAAATTCGGTTTCAGTCAGCGCGAAGGCGTTAAACAGTGAAAGCATCTTGCAGCAGTTTTTCCTGCTGCTCGGCGTGCATCGACGCATAACCACACGCAGGTGCAGCAGATGCATCACGGCCGGCGTACTCCAGGCCCAGGGCCTTGTTGTGGTTACCGATGCTGCGACGCAGGTGATGCTGGCTGCTGTACCACGCGCCCTGGTTCATCGGTTCTTCCTGGCACCACACCACGTTAGTGAGGTTGGTGTAAGGCGCGATGGCCTCCATCAGGTCGTCTTCCGGGAACGGGTAAAGCTGCTCGATACGCACGATGGCGATGTCTTCGCGGCCTTCGGCACGGCGTTTTTCCAGCAGATCGTAGTAAACCTTGCCGCTGCACAGGATCAGGCGAGTGACCTTGGCTGCGTCCAGCGTATCGATTTCTGGAATCACGGTCTGGAACGAACCATCGGCCAGATCTTCCAGGGTCGAGATGGCCAATTTGTGACGCAACAGCGATTTCGGGGTCAGCACTACCAGCGGCTTGCGCAGCGGGCGGATCACCTGGCGACGCAGCAAGTGGTAGATCTGGGCCGGGGTAGTCGGCACGCACACCTGGATGTTGTGCTCGGCGCACAGTTGCAGGTAGCGCTCCAGACGGGCCGAGGAGTGCTCCGGACCCTGACCTTCATAACCGTGCGGCAGCAGCATGGTCAGACCGCACAGGCGGCCCCACTTGTGCTCACCGCTGGTGATGAACTGGTCGATCACCACTTGGGCACCGTTGGCGAAGTCGCCGAACTGGGCTTCCCAGATCACCAGCGCGTTTGGCGTGGTGGTGGAGTAACCGTATTCGAACGCCAGTACGGCTTCTTCGGACAGGAACGAATCGTACAGGTCGAAACGTGGCTGGCCTTCGTACAGGTGCTTGAGCGGAATGTAGGTGCTGGCGTCTTTCTGGTTGTGCAATACCGCGTGACGGTGCGAGAACGTACCACGGCCGATGTCCTGGCCGGTCATGCGGATCGGGTGACCTTCGAACGCCAGGGTCGCGTACGCCATGGTTTCGGCGTAACCCCAGTTGATCGGCAGGCCGCCGGCTTGCATCTTCTGACGGTCTTCGTAGATCTTCGCAACCTGGCGCTGCACCACGAAACCTTCTGGAATTTCCAGCAGCTTGGCGGACAGTTCCTGCAGGGTCTTGAGGTCGAACGTCGTGTCGTGACGCGCAGTCCAGGCATGGCCCAGGTATGGGCGCCAGTCCACGAACAGCTCTTTGTTCGGCTCTTTAACCAGGCTTTTCACTACGTGCAGACCATTGTCCAGCGCGTTGCGGTATTCATCGACTTTCGCCTGAACACGCGCATCGTCTACCACACCGGCCTTGATCAGGTTGTCGGCGTACAGCTCACGGGTGGTGCGCTGCTTGGTGATCTGCTGGTACATCAACGGCTGGGTGCCGCTTGGCTCGTCCGCTTCGTTGTGACCGCGACGGCGGTAGCAAACCAGGTCGATCACCACGTCACGCTTGAATTGCATGCGGTAGTCGACAGCGAGCTGGGTCACGAACAGCACGGCTTCCGGATCATCACCATTCACATGGAGGATCGGCGCCTGGATCATCTTGGCAACGTCGGTGGCGTACTCGGTGGAACGCGCGTCCAACGGGTTGCTGATGGTGAAGCCCACCTGGTTGTTGATGACGATGTGAACGGTACCGCCGGTCTTGAAGCCGCGAGTCTGCGACATCTGGAAGGTTTCCAGGACCACGCCTTGACCGGCGAATGCCGCGTCACCGTGGATGGAAATCGGCAGAACCTTCTCACCGGTGGCGTCGTTACGACGGTCCTGGCGAGCACGCACCGAACCCTCGACCACTGGAGAAACGATTTCCAGGTGGGATGGGTTGAAGGCCATGGCCAGGTGAACTTCACCGCCGGTGGTCATTACGTTGGACGAGAAGCCCTGGTGGTATTTAACGTCACCGGAACCCAACTCGACCTTCTTCTTGCCTTCGAACTCGTCGAACAGTTCACGCGGGTTCTTGCCGAAGGTGTTGACCAACACGTTCAGGCGACCACGGTGAGCCATGCCGATCACGATTTCCTTGGTGCCGTAGGAACCGGAACGCTGGATCAGCTCGTCGAGCATCGGAATCAGGCTTTCGCCGCCTTCCAGGCCGAAACGCTTGGTGCCTGGGTATTTGGTGCCCAGGTATTTTTCCAGGCCTTCGGCAGCGGTTACGCGCTCGAGCAAGTGGCTGCGCACATCGGCGGACAACACCGGACGGCCACGCACGCCTTCCAGGCGATGCTGGAACCAGTGACGCTGCTCGGAATCGGTGATGTGCGTAAACTCAGCGCCGATGGTGCGGCAATATGTCTGCTGCAACGCTTCGTGAATTTCGCGTAGGCTCGCTTCCTCTTTGCCGATGAACAGGTCGCCGGCACGGAAGGTCGTATCAAGATCGGCATTGGTCAAGCCGTAATGATTGATCGACAGGTCAGCAGGTGCAGGACGCTTCCAGAGCCCCAGCGGGTCAAGCTGGGCCGCCTGGTGGCCACGCATCCGGTAGGCCTGGATCAGTCGCAGTACTTCAACTTGCTTCTTCTCGTGCTCACTGCTCACGCTGCCGGCGGAAACCGGTTGGGCGCGGCGCTGGTTCTTTGCCAGCAGCACAAACTGATCGCGAATTGTTGCATGCGATACATCGGTGGCAGCGTTGCCGTCTGAAGACAACGTCTGAAATTTGGTGCGCCATTCTTCTGGCACAGCGTTAGGGTCGTGCAGGTAGAGCTCATAAAGCTCTTCCACATAGGCAGCGTTACCACCTGAAAGATAGCCGCTGTTCCACATGCGCTGCATCACGCTTTCTTGCATGCTTGGTCACCCTCGGTTAGGGGACACCACCGGCGAAGACACCGAGTCTGCTTGCAAAAGGCCGAGTGCAGCGACCAAAACAAGCCACTTAGGATCACGCTGATAGTCCGGGTACCAACCCGGATGCCCCTGCTTGTCTCATTTCTTCAAAATAAGAGCCGCGACCTTGTAAGTCGCTGCTCAGGTTAAAACTACGGCGCCGGTTGAAGCCTGCGCCGCAGCATCTACGGGCACAACGGTCCTGCTTTGCTACAACGTCGCTTACACGCCGCTTTGCAGCAGCATGTTACGGATGTGACCAATGGCCTTAGTCGGGTTCAGGCCTTTGGGACATACGTTGACGCAGTTCATGATCCCGCGGCAGCGGAATACGCTGAACGGGTCATCCAGTGAAGCCAGACGCTCGGAGGTCTTGGTATCACGGCTGTCTGCCAGGAAGCGATAAGCTTGCAGCAGAGCGGCTGGACCCAGGAATTTGTCCGGGTTCCACCAGAAGGACGGGCACGAAGTCGAGCAGCAAGCGCACAGGATGCACTCGTACAGACCGTCGAGCTTTTCACGCTCTTCCGGGGACTGCAGACGCTCGATGGCCGGAGCCGGCGTGTCGTTCTGCAGGAACGGCTTAACTTTCTCGTATTGCTTGTAGAAGATGCTCATATCGACGACCAGGTCACGGATAACCGGCAAACCTGGCAGAGGACGAACGATCAGCTTGTTGCCTTTCACCACGGCGGACAGCGGCGTGATGCACGCCAGGCCATTCTTGCCGTTGATGTTCATGCCGTCGGAGCCACAAACGCCCTCGCGGCAAGAGCGACGATAGGAGAAACCTTCGTCCTGCTCTTTGATCAGTGCCAATACATCCAGCACCATCAGGTCTTTACCACCGGTATCGACCTGGAACTCCTGCATGAACGGCGCAGCGTCCTGATCAGGGTTGTAGCGATAAACACTGACTTTCAACATGGCAGCCACCCTTAGTAAGTCCGAATCTTCGGTTCAAACGTCGGAACCGTCTTCGGCGAGAAGTTCACGGCACGCTTGGTTACGCGCTTGTCACCCGGGAAGTACAGGGTGTGGCACAACCAGTTTTCGTCGTCGCGATCTTCAAAGTCTTCACGGGCGTGGGCACCACGGGATTCTTTACGAACCTCGGCGGCGATCGCAGTCGCTTCAGCCACTTCCAGCAGGTTTTGCAGCTCAAGGGCTTCGATACGGGCAGTGTTGAACGCCTTGCTCTTATCGTTGATCTTGACGTTGGCGATGCGCTTGCGCAGGTCTGCCAGCTGAGCAATACCCTTCTGCATGTATTCGCCGGTACGGAATACACCGAAGTAGTTCTGCATGCAGCTTTGCAGCTCGCGACGCAGGGTAGCCACGTCTTCGCCATCGGTACGCTCGTTCAGAGCGTTCAGGCGCGCCATGGCCCGGTTGATGTCGGCTTCGGTCGCGTCGTCGTAATGGATACCGTCGGTCAGCGCCTTTTCCAGGTGCAGGCCGGCAGCGCGGCCGAATACCACCAGGTCGAGCAGCGAGTTGCCACCCAGACGGTTGGCGCCATGTACCGATACGCAAGCCACTTCGCCTACGGCGAACAGACCGTGGATGATCTCGTCCTGGCCGTCGGCATTCTGGGTGATCGCCTGACCGTGAATGTTGGTCGGCACGCCGCCCATCATATAGTGGCAAGTCGGAACAACCGGAACCGGGGCAACTACCGGGTCAACGTGGGCGAAAGTCTTGGACAGTTCGCAGATACCTGGCAGGCGGCTGTGCAGTACTTCTTCACCCAGGTGATCGAGTTTCAGCAGTACGTGGTCGCCATTCGGGCCACAGCCGTTACCGGCGATGATTTCCTTGACCATCGAACGGGCCACGACGTCACGACCGGCAAGGTCTTTGGCGTTCGGAGCGTAACGCTCCATGAAACGCTCGCCATGCTTGTTGATCAGGTACCCACCTTCACCACGGCAACCTTCGGTCACCAGTACACCGGCGCCGGCAATACCGGTCGGGTGGAACTGCCACATTTCGATATCTTGTACCGGCACGCCAGCACGCAGAGCCATGCCGACGCCGTCACCGGTGTTGATCAGGGCGTTGGTGGTCGAAGCGTAGATACGGCCTGCGCCCCCTGTCGCCAGAACGGTAGCGTTGGCGCGGATGTAGGTGGTTTCACCGGTTTCGATGCAGATGGCGATCACGCCGACGAATGCACCGTCGGCGTTCTTCACCAGATCCACCGCGTAGTACTCGTTCAGGAACGTGGTACCGGCTTTCAGGTTGCCCTGATAAAGGGTGTGCAGCAACGCGTGACCGGTACGGTCGGAAGCGGCGCAGGTACGGGCAGCCTGCCCGCCCTTGCCGTAATCCTTCGACTGACCGCCGAATGGACGCTGGTAGATACGGCCTTGCTCGGTACGGGAAAACGGCAGACCCATGTGGTCCAGCTCGAACACCGCGGCCGGGCCTTCCTGACACATGTATTCGATAGCGTCCTGGTCACCGATGTAGTCGGAACCCTTGACGGTATCGTACATGTGCCAGCGCCAGTCATCGTTCGGGTCGGCGGAGGCGATGGCGCAAGTGATGCCACCCTGGGCCGATACGGTGTGGGAACGGGTCGGGAACACCTTGGTGATCACGGCAGTCTTGTGACCGCCCTGGGCCAGTTGCAGCGCTGCGCGCATGCCCGCACCGCCGCCACCAATAATGATGGCGTCGAAGGAAATAGTTGGAATGTTAGCCATGAATCAGATACCCCAAAGAATCTGCACACCCCAGACGAAGTAAGCGAACATCGCGACGCCGCATACTGCCTGGAAGAGGAAACGTACTGCGGTCGCGGACTTGCCCAGCGCCATCGGCGTCAGGTAGTCGGTCGCGATGGTCCACATGCCGACCCAGGCGTGAGCGCCCAGGGCTACAAGGGCCAACAGACTGAAGATTCGCATCGCATTATGGGAGAACAGGCCGTGCCATTGCTCATAGCCGATGCCCGGATTTGCGACGAGGTATCCGATCAGGAAAATGAAATAAGCCGCGAGAACGACCGCAGACACACGCTGTGCCATCCAGTCATAGAGGCCCGAACGCGAAAGGTTCGTAACGCTGGTTACCATATCCAAACTCCTGCCAGAACGATCAGCACCACGGAAATGGCGATGATGATTTTCGAGCCCAGGCGGCCGCCTTCCAGCGTCTCACCGATACCCGCATCCATGATCAAGTGGCGCACACCGGCTACCAGGTGATAAAGCAGAGCGGACAGGAGGCCCCATGCTACGAACTTGGCCAGCGGGCTGGTCAAGCATGCCTTCACCTCGGCGTATCCTTCCTCGGAACCCAGGGATTTGCTCAATGCATAAAGCATGATGCCCAAGCCCAGGAACAGGATGATGCCGGAAACACGGTGCAGGAACGACGTAACGCCGGTGATGGGGAGTTTGATGGTCCTTAGGTCTAGGTTTACAGGTCGTTGGCTATTCACGGCTTTTTTTCACACTGAAGAGCCCCTAACAATCAGGGCAAAGTTGTTGGGGAGTGCACTGGTCAGGTAACCACCACCCAGGGATGCGACCCCCATCAAATCAGGCCCAAAAGCCCCTGGCGGTCGGAGGCCGAGTATAGACAGTTAGGTTACTAATGACAACGCGCACTCCTCACCCGAATAGCGCATTGCTTTAACCGGATAAAAGGCGTAAATGGCAGGCAATTTCGACGAAAAAGTATGGTTAAAGCCTTCTGGAGCAAGACTTTAGGCAAATTGACATCTGAATTTATCTCACTATAGTGGTGCGGGCCCTGCGTGGGGGGTCTGTCTGATGATTTGAAGCATAAATAGGAGGCCACATGGCTGACAAAAAAGCGCAGTTGATCATCGAGGGCGCAGCCCCCGTCGAGCTGCCCATTTTAACCGGCACCGTTGGTCCCGATGTAATCGACGTACGGGGCCTGACGGCCACGGGCCGTTTCACATTCGACCCAGGCTTCATGTCGACCGCCTCTTGCGAGTCGAAGATCACCTATATCGATGGGGATAATGGCATCCTGCTGCATCGGGGCTACCCGATCGAGCAACTGGCTGAGAAGTCGGACTACCTGGAAACCTGCTATTTGCTGCTAAATGGCGAATTGCCAACCGCCGAGCAGAAAGCCAAGTTTGTCAGTAACGTCAAGAACCACACCATGGTTCACGAGCAGTTGAAGACCTTCTTCAACGGTTTCCGTCGCGATGCCCACCCGATGGCGGTCATGTGTGGCGTGGTCGGCGCCCTGTCGGCCTTCTATCACGACTCCCTGGACATCAATAACCCGCAGCATCGCGAAATCTCCGCGATCCGCCTGGTTGCCAAGATGCCGACCCTGGCCGCGATGGTTTACAAGTACTCCATGGGCCAACCCATGATGTACCCGCGCAACGACCTGTCGTACGCGGAAAACTTCCTGCACATGATGTTCAACACCCCGTGCGAGATCAAACCGATCAGCCCGGTACTGGCCAAGGCGATGGACCGGATCTTCATCCTCCACGCCGACCACGAGCAAAACGCCTCCACTTCTACCGTACGCCTGGCCGGCTCTTCGGGTGCCAACCCGTTCGCCTGTATCGCCGCCGGTATCGCCGCATTGTGGGGCCCTGCCCACGGCGGTGCGAACGAAGCCGTATTGACCATGCTCGATGAAATCGGCGATGTCTCCAACATCGACAAGTTCATCGCCAAGGCCAAGGACAAGAACGATCCGTTCAAGTTGATGGGCTTCGGTCACCGCGTCTACAAGAATCGCGACCCGCGTGCCACCGTGATGAAGCAGACCTGCGACGAAGTGTTGAAGGAACTGGGCATCAAGAACGACCCGCAACTCGAACTGGCCATGCGCCTGGAAGAGATCGCCCTGACCGACCCTTACTTCATCGAACGCTCGCTGTACCCGAACGTCGACTTCTACTCGGGGATCATCCTCAAGGCGATCGGCATTCCAACCAGCATGTTCACCGTGATCTTCGCTCTGGCGCGGACCGTGGGCTGGATCTCCCACTGGAAAGAAATGCTCTCCAGCCCGTACAAGATTGGCCGCCCGCGCCAGCTGTACACCGGTTACGAGTCGCGTGACATTACCAAGCTGGAAGATCGCAAATAAGCACCGACTGCTTGTTGCAATGAAAACGGCCTCCCTTCGTGGAGGCCGTTTTTGTTTGTGTCGGCCGGCCTGATCATTCCCACGCTCCGCGTGGGAATGCATACCGGGGAGCTCTGCGTCCCAAGGCGTGACGCGGAGCGTCACAAGAGGCATTCCCACGCAGAGCGTGGGAACGATCAAAACCAGTCGCGTGACATTCCGAAGCTGGAAAATCGCAACTAAGCCGATCGCTCCCACGCTCCGCGTGGGAATGCATACCGGGGCGCTCTGCGTCCCAAGGCGTGACGCGGAGCGTCACAAGAGGCATTCCCACGCAGAGCGTGGGAACGATCAAACCAGTCGCGTGACATTCTGAAGCTGGAAAATCGCAACCAAGCCGATCGTTCCCATGCTCCGCGTGGGAATGCATACCGGGACGCTCTGCGTCCCAAGGCGTGACGCAGAGCATCACAAGAGACATTCCCACGCGGAGCGTGGGAACGATCAAACGCCAGGCAAAAAAATGCCCCGGCCTTTCGACCGGGGCATTCTTATCCAGCGCCAACCTTAGTGATTGACCGCCCCGCTCGCCCCCAGGCCAGTCTGCGAACGCACAAACTGCGGGAAGAACAGCGCACGCTCCTTCTCTGCCGCCGCCGACTTGTCGGTGATGGAGAAGAACCAGATGCCGATGAACGCAATGATCATCGAGAACAGCGCCGGGTATTCATACGGGAAGATGGCTTTTTCATGGTGCAGGATCGAGACCCAGATGGTCGGACCGAGGATCATCAGGCCGACAGCACTGACCAGCCCCAGCCAGCCGCCGATCATCGCGCCACGGGTCGTGAGCTTTTTCCAGTACATGGAAAGCAGCAGTACCGGGAAGTTACAGCTGGCAGCAATCGAGAACGCCAGGCCGACCATGAACGCAATGTTCTGGCTTTCGAACAGAATACCCAGGCCGATCGCCAAGACACCCAAGGCCACGGTGGTGATCTTCGACACGCGAATCTCATCTTTCTCGTTGGCCTTGCCCTTCCTGATCACGCTGGCATACAGGTCGTGTGACACCGCAGACGCACCGGCCAGGGTCAGGCCGGCAACCACCGCCAGGATGGTGGCGAAAGCCACGGCCGAGATGAAGCCCAGGAAGATACTGCCACCCACCGCATTGGCCAGGTGCACCGCCGCCATGTTATTGCCACCCAACAAGGCGCCTGCCGCATCCTTGAACGCCGGGTTGGTGCTGACCAGCAGGATCGCGCCGAAGCCGATGATAAAGGTCAGGATATAGAAATAGCCGATGAAGCCCGTGGCATACAGCACGCTCTTACGCGCTTCCTTCGCGTCGCTGACGGTGAAGAAGCGCATCAGGATATGCGGCAGGCCGGCGGTCCCGAACATCAGGGCCAGGCCGAGGGAGAAGGCGGAGATCGGGTCTTTGACCAGGCCGCCGGGGCTCATGATCGCTTCACCTTTAGGGTGGACCTTGATCGCCTCGGAGAACAACGTATTGAAGTCGAAGTTGACGTGCTTCATCACCATCAGCGCCATGAACGAGGCACCGGACAGCAACAGCACCGCCTTGATGATCTGCACCCAAGTGGTCGCCAGCATGCCGCCGAACAGCACATACAGGCACATCAGGATCCCCACCAGGATCACCGCAACGTGGTAATCCAGGCCGAACAGCAACTGGATCAACTTGCCCGCGCCCACCATCTGCGCGATCAGGTAGAACGCGACCACCACCAGCGAGCCGCAGGCCGACAGGCTGCGGATCTGGGTTTGGCCCAGGCGATAGGACGCCACGTCGGCAAAGGTGTACTTGCCCAGGTTACGCAAGCGCTCGGCGATCAGGAACAGGATGATCGGCCAGCCCACGAGGAAGCCGATCGAGTAGATCAACCCGTCATAACCCGAGGCGTAGACCAGTGCGGAAATGCCCAGGAAGGACGCTGCCGACATGTAGTCACCGGCAATCGCCAGGCCATTCTGGAACCCGGTGATCTTGCCGCCGGCCGCATAGTAGTCGGCCGCCGACTTGTTGCGCTTGGACGCCCAGTAAGTGATGCACAGGGTCGCGCCGACAAACGCGATAAACATCACGATCGCCGAGATGTTCAGCGGTTGTTTGTGCACTTCGCCAGTCAATGCGTCCGCTGCCCAAACAGCTGGAGCCAGCAGCGAAGCGCCGAATACTGCCAATAGACGCCGGATCATTGCGCAGCCTCCTTGAGAATCGCATTGTTCAGGTCGTCAAATTCGCCATTGGCCCGGCGCACATAAATGCCGGTCAGGATGAAAGCGGACACAATCAATCCGACGCCCAGGGGAATGCCCCACGTAATCGAGGAGCCAGGACTGATCTTGGCGCCCAGCACTTGTGGTCCATAGGCAATCAACAGGATGAAAGCGGAGTAAAGCCCAAGCATGATCGCCGAGAGAATCCAGGCGAATCTTTCCCTTTTTCTCACCAGCTCCTTGAAACGCGGGCTGTTTTGAATCGAGAGGTAAATGCTGTCGTTCATTGTTTTTATCCTCGCAGCACAGCTTTTTATTATTGGAACGTATCCACTGTATGCGGCTCTGGAACAGGTTCCAGACGACCTTAGTATTAGAGGGAGTGTAGCGAGGGTTTTCGAGGGTGCAGGAGGATTTGCAGAGGGGGATACCCCTGTGGGAAAGGGCAAGCCCCCTCCCACAAGGTTAAATCAGAGAATATTACTTAGCGGTCCACTCAGCGACGCGCTCAGGGTGCTTGGCCACCCAATCCTTGGCCGCGGCATCAGGCTTGGCACCCTCCTGGATCGCCAGCATGACTTCGCCGATTTCGTCCTTGGAGGCCCACTGGAATTTCTTCAGGAAGGCCGCGACTTCCGGCGCTTTCTTCTCCAGGCCCTTGCTGCCGATGCTGTTGACGGTTTCAGCAGCGCCATAAACGCCCTTTGGATCGTCCAGGAAGCGCAGTTTCCATTTGGCGAACATCCAGTGCGGCACCCAACCGGTGACGGCAATGGATTCCTGCTTGTCTTCGGCACGGGTCAGTTCGGCGATCATCGCCGCGCCCGAGCTGGCTTGCAGCTTATAGTCCAGACCGTATTGCTTGATGGCTTCGTCGGTCTTGAGCATCACGCCTGAACCGGCATCGATGCCGACGATCTTGTTCTTGAAGGTCGTATCAGTCTTGAGGTCTTCGATGGATTTGGCCTTGACGTACTCCGGCACGATCAGGCCGATCTTCGCATCCTTGAAGTTGGGGCCGTAGTCGACCACCTTGTCTTTGTTCTTGGCCCAATACTCACCGTGGGTCACAGGCAACCACGCGGAGAGCATGGCGTCGAGCTTGCCGGTGGCGACGCCCTGCCACATGATCCCGGTGGCGACGGCTTGCAGTTTCACGTCGTAACCGAGTTTTTCCTTGATCACCTCTGCCGCCACATGGGTAGTGGCAACGCTGTCGGACCAACCGTCCACATAGCCGATGCTCAGGGTTTTGCTGTCGGCGCTGGCCAGTGTGGAGCTCATCGCAACTACCAGAGTGGCAGCTGCGCCCAAGAGTCGTCGCATCTTCATAATACTTCCCCGAAAGTGCTGCGCCCGACGGATGCCGGGCGACATCAACCTGTGTTGTTTTAGGGTGCGCCGCGCGCCCTTCACGCGCATCGATCCGGATGTTGCGGCATCAGTGGAGTGCTGACCTTGCGATAATCAACCTGCCGGGGTGTTGGACCTGCTCTGTCAGCGACCTTGTACGAGCAAGAAACGACATCACATAGCCAGTAGGACGCTTTGTCTTACCTGACGTCAAAATCCCGCCCGAACTTTGCATGTCAAAATCATGCAGCCCACTGAAACGGGCTAAATCGGGGTAAGATGCGCGCCTTTGCTCCCCAGATAAGCTGACCATGCCCGCGACTGCCCGCTTTCCTGCCCTGCCCTACTTTTTCGCTTTGTTCCTCGGCTTGCTTGCCATCGTCGGCTATTGGTACGGCATCGGCCGGCCCGTGGTGCTGCCGGACGTCGCCAGCGCCACACACAAGATGCAGTGCGCGTCCTACACGCCCTTCGATAAAGACCAATCGCCCTTTGACCAGCCATTCAAGCTGCGCCCCGAGCGCATGGATGCCGACCTTGCGCTGCTGGCCACGCGCTTTGAATGCATCCGCACCTACTCGATGACCGGCCTGGAAGCGTTGCCGGACATGGCGCGCAAACACGGGCTGAAGTTGATGGCCGGCGCCTGGGTCAGCAGTGACCCGATTGCGACTGAAAAAGAAGTCGACGAACTGATTGCAGCCGCCAACGCCAACCCCGACGTGATCACCTCGGTGATCGTCGGCAACGAGGCCTTGTTGCGCAAGGAAGTCACGGCCAGGCAACTGGTCACGCTGATCCATAAAGTCAAAAGCCAGATCAAGCAGCCGGTCACCTATGCCGACGTCTGGGAATTCTGGCTGAAACACCCGGAAATCGCCCCGGCAGTGGACTTCCTGACCATTCACCTGCTGCCGTACTGGGAAGATGATCCTTCCGGCATCGACCAGGCTCTCAAGCATGTCGGTGATGTACGCCAGACCTTTGGCAACAAGTTCGCCTCTAAAGATGTACTGATCGGCGAAACCGGCTGGCCCAGCGAAGGCCGCCAGCGCGAAACGGCTGTGCCGAGCCGGGTCAACGAAGCCAGGTTCATGCGCGGTTTCGTGGCCATGGCCGAAGCCAATGGCTGGCGCTACAACTTGATCGAAGCCTTCGACCAGCCGTGGAAACGCGCCAGTGAAGGCGCCGTCGGGGGCTACTGGGGCTTGTTCGATGCCGATCGCCGGGACAAAGGCATCCTCGCCGGCCCGGTGAGCAATGTGCCGTACTGGCCGCTGTGGCTCGGCGTAGGTGGCCTCATCCTGCTGGGCAGCCTGACGCTGGGCGGGCGCGTTCGCAGCCCTCGCAACGCCCTGGTGCTGCCATTGCTCGGTGCCGTCGCAGCCTGCTCCATCGGCACCTGGGCGGAACTGACCCGCGTGACCGCACGCTTCAATGATGAATGGGTATGGGCAGGCTTGCTGGTGGTGTTGAACCTGCTGGTGCTGGCCCACGCCGCCCTCGCCCTCAGCGCCCGTCAGGGCTGGCGCGGGCGAGCCTTCAACTGGCTTGAGCAGCGTGCCGGCTGGCTGATCGCAATCGCCGGGTTTGCAGGGGCGGTGATGATGCTGGCGCTGGTGTTCGACCCGCGTTATCGCAGCTTTCCGAGTGCGGCGCTGGTGCTGCCGGCCCTGGTGTATCTGGTACGCCCGGTGACCGGGCCACGCCGGGAGATTGCCCTGCTGGCCTTCATCATCGGAGCCGGCATTGCGCCGCAGCTGTACCGCGAAGGGGTGTTGAACCAGCAGGCTTGGGGTTGGGCGGTGGTCAGCGTGCTGATGGTTGCAGCTTTGTGGCGTTGCTTGCGGGTGCGCAAGGTCTGAAACCGCTATCGGGAGCAAGCCCCCTCCCACAGTGGACTTCATTGCCTCAGGCAAATGCTTTCAACTGTGGGAGGGGGCTTGCTCCCGATGAGGCCCTATCAGACGCCGCGCGGCTTGCGGACCAACCGCAGCCCGGCAATCACCACCGCAAATACCGCAAACGTCGTGTTGTACAACGCCAACGCCGGCAACCCGAACACCATCCCCAACACAGCCAGCCCCCACCCCGCGCGACCCGGCACAAAGAACGCCAGCACCGACGCCACCAACGCCGCCCAACCCAGCACCTTGAAGTGAATCATCAACCCCAGGTTGGAGCGCAACTGGCATTCCCAGCGGCTGGCTTCATCGACGCAAATACCCACCCACCGGCCATCCTCCATGAAACCGTAGCGAGCGCCATAACTGGCGGCCAACCATAACGGCAGGGCAATAAGCAGCAGGATCAGCGGCAAACGACGAGACATGGGGCACTCCGATAGACAAAAACGGCGCCCAGCTTAATGCTCCGACGCCCATTGGCAAGGTACAAACATACAATTAGTGTTCAGCAGGGCCTGGCAAAGTGTATCGTCTGGCTGCTACACCCCCGATTCCTGCGTTATTTTCCGATAATTCGTGCCGTGTGATGGCACTTCGGCGACAGGGCGGTGGTCATAGCCTGCGATCTTCATTCAGCACGTTTCCTCTTAGGGATTAAGTCATGCTCCGTTCCTTGCGCTGTGCGGCCCTGTTGGGCAGCCTATTTTTGAGTGCGTCAGCACTGGCGGTCGATATCGACCAAGCCACCTATGGCTACCCTTTGACCAACCCGTTTGAAGCGACTATCGCGACGACACCGCCCGACCTGCGGCCAAAGCTGCCGAGCAACGATGAGATCAACCAGTCCGACTACAGCCTGACCATGCGCCCAGAGCGTGAGTTCAGCCTCCCGGACAACTTCTGGGCCGTCAAGAAGCTCACCTACCGTATCGCCAAGCAAGACCGCGCCGCGCCGCTGATCTTCCTGATTGCCGGCACCGGCGCACGGTATGACAGCAGCCTCAACGAATACCTGAAAAAGCTCTACTACCAGGCCGGCTACCACGTGGTGCAGCTCTCCTCGCCCACCAGCTTCGACTTCATCGCGGCCGCCTCGCGCTTCGCCACCCCGGGCATCACCCAGGAAGACGCCGAAGACATGTACCGGGTGATGCAAGCGGTGCGCGCGCAGAATGCGTCGCTGCCCGTCACCGACTACTACCTGTCCGGCTACAGCCTGGGCGCGCTGGACGCCGCATTCGTCAGCAAACTCGACGAAACCCGGCGCAGCTTCAACTTCAAGAAAGTGCTGTTGCTCAACCCGCCGGTCAACCTCTACACCTCGATCACCAACCTCGACAAACTGGTACAGACCGAGGTCAAGGGCATCAACAACACCACCACCTTCTATGAGCTGGTGCTGGGCAAGCTGACCCGCTACTTCCAGCAGAAGGGCTACATCGACCTCAACGACGCCCTGCTCTATGACTTCCAGCAATCCAAGCAACACCTGACCAACGAACAGATGGCCATGCTGATCGGCACCTCGTTCCGTTTCTCGGCGGCCGACATTGCGTTCACTTCGGACCTGATCAACCGCCGCGGCCTGATCACCCCGCCGAAATACCCCATCAGCGAAGGCACCAGCCTCACGCCCTTCCTCAGGCGTGCGCTGCAATGCGACTTCGATTGCTACCTGACCCAGCAGGTCATTCCGATGTGGCGCGCGCGCACCGACGGCGGCAGCCTGTTGCAACTGGTCGACCAGGTAAGCCTTTACGCCCTCAAGGACTACCTGCACAGCAGCCCGAAAATCGCGGTCATGCACAACGCTGACGACGTGATCCTCGGCCCTGGCGACCTCGGTTTCCTGCGTCAAACCTTCGGCGATCGCTTGACCGTCTACCCGCTGGGCGGCCACTGCGGCAACCTCAATTACCGCGTCAACGCCGACGCCATGCTGGAGTTCTTCCGTGGCTAAATATCTTTTGCTGCTCGCCGCCTTGATGTGCGCGGGCGTGGCCAACGCCGACAACAGCAAGGCCCACGAGCCGATCAAGGTTGACTCCGATGGCTTCAAGGAGCCGCTGTCCAAGCTCAAGTTCAACCCCGGCCTGGACCAGCGTGAGTTCGAACGTTCCTCGCTGACCGCGCTCAACGTCTACGACCCGCTGGAATCGTGGAACCGCCGCGTCTACCACTTCAACTACCGGTTTGACCAATGGGTATTCCTGCCTGTGGTCGACGGTTATACCTACATCACCCCACGCTTCCTGCGTACCGGCGTGAGCAACTTCTTCAACAACCTGGGCGACGTGCCCAACCTGTTGAACAGCCTGCTGCAGCTCAAGGGCCACCGCTCCCTGGAAACCACCGGGCGCCTGCTGCTCAACACCACCATCGGCATCGCCGGCCTCTGGGACCCGGCCACCGCCATGGGCCTGCCACGCCAGAGCGAAGACTTCGGCCAGACCCTGGGCTTCTACGGCGTGCCCGGCGGCGCGTACCTGGTACTGCCGATCTTCGGCCCATCGAACCTGCGCGACACCACCGGCCTGATCGTCGACTACGGCGCCGAAACCGAGGTCAACTTCCTCAACGTGTCCAAGGTCAGCGAAAACCACCCGGAAATCTGGGCCCTGCGCGCAGTCGACAAGCGTTACCAGACCAGCTTCCGTTATGGGCAGATGAACTCGCCGTTCGAATACGAGAAGGTGCGGTACATCTATACCGAGTCGCGCAAGTTGCAGATTGCCGAGTAACCTCCCGAGGGGCCTGTCGACCGTGGCGGGCCCCTTTTGATCTCGCCGTAAAACAGCCACTCGTCGAATGCCGCCCGCATCGGCCAATCCCGCCTTCGCTTCGTAACACTTCAGCAGTTGCACAGCCGCTAGCAAAACTGCTGCAAAAGCCATCACTTAGCCATCCTCGGTTGCATCGGGTGATCGCCGTCAAAAAAAAACCTCGCGCACTCACTTCCAAACGCTATAACTACGCAGGCCAAACAAGCGAATTGGTTGGCCTCGCTCATTGCCATTACTTGTCGTTACTTCTATAAATTCCCTACCTCTTTTCCAGGGGGGTAACAGCTTCGAATAATCGAGGCACTTCAACGTCACTCAGAAATAATAAGCACGTTTCATCCGTGGTGAACTTTCGCGGCCGTTACGGACAGCCATCCGTGAGGGCATCGGACTAAAACAGTTAATCTCAGATTTCATAAGGAAATGATGAAATGAAAACGCTTACTTCAATGCCTCCTTACGTCAAAGATGTCCGCTTATTCTCCGAACAGTTGAAAGAAGCCAACAGTTTTTTTGACGACCCGGCGCTCAAAGACATTCAACTCAAGGACAACGACAATCCCTACGCTGATAAGGATGGGCTCATTGAATTTATCATCGGCAACGAACTGGTCAATGACCCGGAGGTGATGAAAAAAATCTCCGAGCTGAAAGAGTACCTGATCGGCATGACGTCCGTCGTTACCAACTATGTGCAGCGCAAGGCCGCCGCCGAAGGGGAGCAGTATAAAACCGATGTGAAACTGTGGAGCCTTGCGCTGTCAAAACTGCCGTTGATGGGTCCTAGTAAAATCGATGAGCAAACCTATTCGCGGCATATTCGCGGGGTCAGTATTGCCACTGACTTTGTCAACTTCATACTGGACATCGTCGCATCGCAAGGAAGCACCGCCCTGGACAGTTTTCAGAAGTTCCTGGCCAAACAAGGTGACGCCCTGCGCTTTGGTGTTGAAAAAAACAAGGACTTCTATAGAACCATTACGGTGGGTGTTTCCGTCGAAGTCTTCAAGATCGGCAACACCATCATGTACATTCCGAAAATCAAACAGTACCGCGTTAATTTCGACAGAAGCAACTCGAAGTTTTCGTCCGCGTGTGCCAGCGCCGAGTTCGTCGACATCAACTTTGCCTACCAATATGGTGCCAATGTCTTTGACTATGAAGCACTGAAGGATCCTGCCATCAAAAAAGACTTTGATGACTTCCTGCGCAAACAACGCAAATCACAAATTGAAGACGCTACTACGTTCTTCGACGATGATTTCCCTGTAAAAAAACCGACATCCGACCAGGTCAGCAAAGCCGGTTAGTTACTCCTGACGCGCCATGACACAGAAGCGACCAGTGAGGGGCCAGCCCTCATTGGTCGCTTTATCTGCTCGTTCAGTGTTACCACCCGCCTCCCGGCAGCCGAACGGTTGTGGGAACACTGAGCACCTTGCTTAAACTCGTGGAGCAACCACTCGACCACATCGCCCGTATACTGCAGCGCAGTCAGCGCAAACGCCCAGCGTGCAGGGGCGCGGCGAGTTTCTTGAGCCCTGCGCAAGGCCGGTGCTACCATGCCCGACCGCCTGTCTTGGCAAGGAATCAACTGGTTTATGAGCAGCATTCGCGAGCGCAACAAAGAAAAGATCCTGCGGGCGGCCAGCGAGGAGTTCGCCGACAAAGGCTTCGCCGCGACCAAAACCAGTGACATCGCCGCCAAGGCAGGGCTGCCCAAGCCCAACGTCTATTACTACTTCAAGTCCAAGGACAACCTCTACCGCGAGGTGCTCGAAAGCATTATCGAGCCGATCCTGGCCGCTTCCACGCCGTTCAACCCGCAGGGCACCCCCAAGGAAGTGTTGAGCAATTACATCCGCTCGAAAATCCGCATCTCCCGCGACCTGCCCTTTGCCTCCAAAGTGTTCGCCAGCGAAATCATGCACGGCGCCCCGCACCTCAGTGCCGACCAGGTCGAGCAGCTTAATGCCCAGGCCAAGCACAATATCGATTGCATCCAGAGCTGGGTGGAACGCGGCCTGATCGCAGCCATCGACCCCCATCACCTGATGTTCAGCATCTGGGCGGCGACGCAGACCTATGCGGACTTCGACTGGCAGATCTCGGCAGTGACCGGCAAGGCCAAGCTGGATGAAGCCGATTATGAGGCAGCGGCGCAGACGATTATCCGGTTAGTGCTCAAGGGCTGTGAGCTGGACTGATACACCGAGTGGCCTGTGCCCATCGGGAGCAAGCCCCCTCCCACATTTGACGGCGCACACCGTCAAAATTGTGGGAGGGGGCTTGCTCCCGATGGGGCCCTCAAATCAGGCTGAAACGCCCGCATCCGCCCACAACCCCAGCCCCTCGATCGCCGTGATCGCACACTGCTCGTCAATATCCGACGTATCCCCACTGATCCCGATCGCCCCCAGCACCAGCCCTGCCTGATCCCGAATCAACACGCCGCCCGGCGCGGGCACCACGCTGCCCTGCCCCAGGCTGTTCAATGCCGCAATAAACGCCGGGCGCTGCTGGGCGTCCAGTGCCAACAAGCGAGAACCCTTGCCCAGTGCAATCGCCCCCCAAGCCTTGCCGATGGCGATCTGCGGGCGCAGCAGGCTGGCGCCGTCTTCGCGCTGCAAGGTGATCAAGTGCCCGCCGCTGTCGAGCACCGCAATGGTCAGCGGAGCGGCCGAAATCGTGCGGCCTGCGGTAAGGGCCTGCCCGGCCAGTTGGGTGGCGAGTTTCAAGGTTAAAGCGCTCATGGTGCCGTCCTTCTTTTGTTATTGGAAATACGGTGGAGGTCTGCTTGATCAGATGCTCGATCAAACAAATAGAACACAATGAAATAAATTTTTGTATACAATATTTACAGACAAAGTCTCCACATGTCGGAAAAACCCCTTCCGACGAGCGTAAAGGCTGGTTCATGAAATGCATTGACCTGCGCCTCTCGCCGTGAATACACTTTGACCACTCACCACTTGTATACAATTACAAAACGCAAGAGGCACCAAAACCATGAGCAAAATGAGAGCAATCGAAGCCGCCGTTCTGGTGATGCGTCGTGAAGGCGTCAACACCGCCTTTGGTATCCCGGGTGCTGCGATCAACCCGTTGTATTCGGCCTTGCAGAAGGTCGGTGGCATCGATCACGTCCTCGCTCGCCACGTTGAAGGTGCCTCGCACATGGCCGAGGGCTACACCCGCACCAAGGCCGGGAATATCGGCGTGTGCATCGGCACATCGGGGCCGGCGGGTACCGACATGGTCACCGGCCTGTACAGCGCCTCGGCCGACTCGATCCCCATTCTCTGCATCACCGGCCAGGCACCGCGGGCCCGCCTGCACAAGGAAGACTTCCAGGCCGTCGACATCACCAGCATCGTCAAGCCGGTGACCAAGTGGGCTACCACCGTGCTGGAGCCCGGCCAAGTGCCCTATGCGTTCCAGAAAGCCTTTTATGAAATGCGCTCCGGCCGCCCCGGCCCGGTGCTGATCGACCTGCCGTTCGACGTGCAGATGGCCGAGATCGAATTCGACATCGACGCCTACCAGCCATTGCCCCTGGCCAAACCCTTGGCCACCCGCGTGCAAGTGGAGAAAGCCCTGGCACTGCTGGACCAGGCCGAACGTCCACTGCTGGTCAGCGGCGGCGGCGTGATCAACGCCGACGCCAGCGAACTGCTGGTGGAGTTCGCCGAGCTGACGGGCATTCCCGTCATCCCTACCCTGATGGGCTGGGGCACCATTGCCGATGACCACCCGCTGATGGTCGGCATGGTCGGTCTGCAAACCTCGCACCGTTATGGCAACGCCACCCTGCTCAAGTCGGACGTGGTGCTGGGCATCGGCAACCGCTGGGCTAACCGTCATACCGGTTCGGTGGATGTCTACACCGAGGGTCGCCGGTTCATTCACGTCGACATCGAACCGACGCAGATCGGCCGCGTGTTCACCCCGGACCTGGGTATCGTCTCCGACGCGGGCAGCGCACTGACGATGTTCATTGAAGTGGCGCGCGAGTGGAAAGCCGCCGGCAAGCTCAAGGACCGCAGCGCCTGGTTGCATGACTGCCAGCAGCGCAAAGCCACCCTGCAGCGCAAGACCCACTTCGACAACGTGCCGGTCAAGCCGCAGCGGGTGTACGAAGAAATGAACCAGGTGTTCGGCAAAGACACCTGCTACGTCAGTACCATCGGCCTGTCGCAGATTGCCGGCGCGCAATTCCTGCACGTCTACAAACCCCGCCACTGGATCAACTGCGGCCAGGCCGGCCCCTTGGGCTGGACCATCCCGGCCGCGCTCGGCGTGGTCAAGGCGGACCCGAGCCGCAAGGTCGTGGCGCTGTCGGGCGACTATGACTTCCAGTTCATGATCGAAGAGTTGGCGGTGGGCGCGCAGTTCAAGCTGCCGTACATCCACGTGGTGGTGAACAACTCCTACCTCGGCTTGATCCGCCAGGCCCAGCGCGGTTTTGAAATGGACTACTGCGTGCAGTTGTCTTTCGACAACCTCAACGCGCCTGAACTCAATGGCTATGGCGTCGACCACGTGGCTGTCGCCGAGGGCCTGGGTTGCAAGGCACTGCGTGTGTTCGAACCCAGCCAGATTGCGCCGGCGTTGCGCCAGGCCGAGCAGATGATCGAAGAATTCAAGGTGCCGGTGATCGTTGAGATTATTCTGGAGCGGGTGACCAATATTTCCATGGGCACTGAGATCAACGCCGTCAACGAATTCGAAGATCTGGCCCTGGTCGGCAACGATGCGCCGACCGCCATTTCCCTGCTCGATTAAGGAGAACCTTATGCCGCGTTTTGCCGCCAACCTGTCCATGCTGTTTACCGAGCAGGACTTTCTTGCCCGCTTCAAAGCGGCCGCCGACGCCGGTTTCCAGGGGGTCGAGTACCTGTTTCCGTACGAGTTCAGCTCGGCCGAAATCAAGGCGCAACTCGACGCCCATGGCCTGACGCAAGTGCTGTTCAACCTGCCGGCCGGTGACTGGGCCAAGGGCGAGCGCGGCCTGGCCTGCCATCCGGACCGGGTCGAGGAGTTCCGCGCCGGGGTCAAGCTGGCCATCGCCTATGCCCAGGTGCTGGGCAATACCCAAATCAACTGCCTGGCGGGCATCCGGCCTGCCGGGGTAGATGATCAAACCCTGGAAACCACCTTCGTCGCCAACCTCAAGTATGCCGCCGACAAGCTGCAAGCGGCCGGCATCAAGCTGGTGATGGAGATGATCAATACCCGCGACATCCCAGGCTTCTACCTGAACAACACCGCCCAGGCCCTGTCGATCCGCGAGCAAGTGGGCAGTGACAATCTGTTCCTGCAATACGACATCTACCACATGCAAATCATGGAAGGCGACCTGGCCCGAACCATCGCGGCGCATCTGCAAGCGATCAATCACATCCAGCTGGCGGATAACCCCGGGCGCAATGAGCCGGGCACGGGGGAGATCAACTACCGCTTCCTGTTCGAACACTTGGACCGCATCGGTTACACGGGCTGGGTCGGCTGCGAATACAAGCCGCTGACCACCACCGAAGCGGGTTTGGGCTGGTTGAAAACCCACAACGCCATCTAATAAAAAGAGGATTGCTTCATGGCTAAGATCGGATTTATCGGCACCGGCATCATGGGCCAACCCATGGCCGCCAACCTGCAGAAAGCAGGTCACCAACTGTTTCTTTCCGAACACCACGGCAAGGCCCCGGCCGAGTTGATCGCAGCCGGCGCCGTGGCGTTGGCCAACCCGCAGCAGGTTGCCCAGGAAGCCGAGTTCATCATCGTGATGGTGCCCGACACCCCGCAGGTCGATGACGTACTGTTTCGCAAAGACGGCGTCGCCGCAGGCTTGTCACCGAACAAAGTGGTGATCGACATGAGTTCGATCTCCCCTACCGCGACCAAAGCCTTCGCCGCGAAGATCAACGAGACGGGCGCGCAATACCTGGATGCGCCGGTGTCCGGTGGTGAAGTCGGCGCAAAAGCCGGCACCCTGAGCATCATGGTCGGCGGCGAGCCGCAGACGTTTGAACGCGCACTGCCGTTGTTCCAGAGCATGGGCAAGAACATCACCCTGGTGGGCGGCAATGGCGATGGCCAGACAGCCAAGGTCGCCAACCAGATCATCGTCGCGCTGAACATCCAGGCCGTGGCCGAAGCGCTGTTGTTCGCATCGAAAAACGGCGCCGATCCGGCCAAGGTGCGTGAAGCGCTGATGGGCGGCTTTGCCTCGTCGAAGATCCTGGAAGTGCATGGCGAACGCATGATCAAGGGTACCTTCGATCCTGGTTTCCGCATCAACCTGCACCAGAAGGACCTGAACCTGGCCCTGGCGGGTGCCAAAGAGCTGGGGATCAACCTGCCGAACACCGCCGGCACTCAGCAAGTGTTCAGTACGTGCGCCGCAATCGGTGGCGGTAACTGGGACCATTCGGCGCTGATCAAGGGCCTGGAGCATATGGCGAATTTCTCGATTCGCGATCAGTAAATCCTGACCTGGAATGCGATCGATTGTGGGAGGGGGCTTGCTCCCGATAGCGGTGGATCAGTCAGCAAAGCGGTGAATGACAC
>NZ_JBNPJU010000079.1:0-61067 GCF_050312575.1 Pseudomonas sp. R11F
GTCCAAGCTTCAAATGTGTAAACGATGTCCCCGGTTTCAGATGTAAACGATGTCTACGGTTCTACACCCGCGCTGGGTGGCGAAGCCGCCCCAAAACCGGCCACCTCGGTTTTTCTGAAGCACCGTGGCGTACTTGTTGGGGCGGCTTTGCCACCCAGAGCGGCAAGCCCGCTCACTACAGGTTCTGATCAGGGGAGGGGGGAGAAGGGCGAGCGCCCATCGGCACTCTGCAATTCCTGCAGGTAATTGCGGAAGATCTGGCCCAGCACTTGGGTGGCTACTTCCAACTCATCACGCTGCATGTGTTCGGCGACTTCGTCGGCGGTGTCCAGCGCGTCTTCGGCGCCGTTGACCGCGGCCATTTTCAGCACGATATACGCCTGGACGTTATTGGCCGGTACGCCTTCGCCCTTGAAGAACATGGTGCCCAGCTGGAATTGCGCCTGGGCGTGGCCCTGCAACGAGGCTTTCTCGAAGTAGCTCAAGGCTTTGTTGAGGTCGCGGGCCGGGTTTTTACTGTCGTGGTAATACTCACCCAACTCGTATTGCGCCTGCGCATCACCGTCGTCGGCCTGTTTCTGGCACGCGCTCAGGGCTTCGGCCTGGCTGTCTGGCTGTGTATTGAGGGTGCAACGACCCATCGCTGGGATTAACAACGAGTTGCCGCCTGCTTGTGCATGTGCCAGCAGCGGCTGAAGGAGCAACAGGCAGCCCAGTACCAGGGTGCGGCCGGTGCGTTTCATGGGAATCGACTTACCTCTGACGGGGCGCGCGGACCCTCGGGGAGTCCAATGAGCGCGCATTATGAAATAAGCAGGCCCCTGCTTACAAAGTCTTTACTCGATTTTCTGCTGCGAGGGCAAGTTATCTGCCGGATTGCAGGGAGATTCTCGAAAAAACTAGGAAAAATCTGTAGGCAAAGTAGTAAATCAGGCGTCGCCCAAGGCAACGCCTGACGTGTTGTCGCTGTTATTTCAACGCGGCGAAGGCACGCTCGGCAGCATCCAGGGTCAGTTTCAGCTCGGCTTCGCCATGGGCGATCGAAGTGAAGCCGGCTTCAAAGGCGCTCGGTGCCAGGTACACACCGCCTTCCAGCATCAGGTGGAAGAAGCGTTTGAACAGGTCGGCATCGCTGCCCATGACGTCATCGAAGGTGACGATGTCGTCGGCACCGCTGAAGTACAGGCCGAACATGCCGCCCGCCTGAGTGGTGACAAACGGGATGCCCGCGGCATCGGCGCGCAGTTGCAGGCCGTCCAGCAGGCGCGTGGTGTAGTCGGTCAGCTCGGCGTGGAAGCCTGGGCGGCTGATCAGGCGCAGGGTGGTCAGGCCGGCCGCCATCGCCAACGGGTTACCCGACAAGGTGCCGGCCTGGTACACCGGGCCCAACGGTGCGATGTGCTGCATGATTTCGCGTTTGCCGCCGAAGCAGCCTACTGGCATGCCGCCACCAATGATCTTGCCGAAGGTGCTCAAGTCCGGCGTGACGCCGTAGTAGGCCTGGGCGCCGCCGAGCGCGACTCGGAAACCGGTCATCACTTCATCAAAGATCAGCACCACACCATGTTTGTCGCACTGTTCGCGCAAGCCTTCGAGGAAGCCTGGCGCCGGTGGTACGCAGTTCATGTTGCCGGCCACCGGTTCGACGATGATGCACGCCACGTCTTGGCCGACTTCATTGAGCATCTGCTCGACGGCGGCGATGTCGTTGAACGGCAGGGTCAGGGTGTGTTTGGCGAACGCCGCCGGTACGCCGGCCGAGCTTGGCACACCTTGGGTCAGCAGGCCGGAACCGGCTTTCACCAGCAAGCTGTCGGAGTGGCCGTGGTAGCAGCCTTCGAACTTGATGATGCTGTCGCGGCCGGTAAAGCCACGGGCCAGGCGGATCGCGCTCATGGTGGCTTCGGTGCCCGAGCTGACCATGCGCACCATCTCCATGGATGGCACGATGGCACACACCAGGTCGGCCATCTCGGTCTCCATGGCGGTCGGCGCGCCATAGGACAGGCCGTGTTCCAGTTGCTTGCGCACGGCGTCGAGTACGTCCGGGTGGCTGTGGCCGAGGATCATCGGGCCCCAGGAACCCACGTAATCCACATAGCGTTTGTCATCTTCGTCGGTGACGTAGGCGCCTTCGGCATGCTTGAAGAACAGTGGCGTGCCGCCCACGCTCTTGAACGCACGCACGGGGGAGTTCACACCGCCGGGGATGTGTTTCTGGGCATTGGCAAACAGCGTTTCGGAACGGGACATGTCGGGGCTCTCTGAATTCAGGTGTGTTGTCTATTTAAGGCGCAGAAGGTCGTTGAATGCGCGGGCGCGGCGCGTGACTTCCTGGGTGCTGTCGGTACCGAACAGGCCATGCACCACGGCCAGCAGGTCGGCACCGTGGTCCACCAGTGGTTCGGCGTTTTCCAGGGTGATGCCGCCGATTACGCAGATCGGCAACTGCAACCGGGTGCGGGCCTGGGCGAGCATTTCGACGGTGGCAGCGGGGGCGCCAGGCTTGGTATTGGAATTGAAGAAACGGCCGAAAGCGACGTAGCTTGCGCCTTCCCTGGCGGCCTGCTCCGCCAGTTCGATCTGGCTGTGGCAGGTGGCGCCGATAATCGCCTTGGAGCCCAGCAGGGCGCGGGCAGGGGTCAGCGGGCCGTCGGTCTGGCCCAGATGCACGCCGACGCCCAGGCGTGCGGCCAATTCGGCGTCATCATTGATAATCAGCTGGGTCTTGTAGCGCGAGCACAGCTCTCGCAACTTCTCGGCTTCGCGCAGGCGCCGTGCTTCGTCGCTGCTTTTGTCGCGGTATTGCAACAGGCTCACACCGCCTTCCAACGCCGCTTCGACGTAGGCGAGGAATTTGCCGGCCAACAGTTGGCTGTCGGTTATGGCATACAGGCCACGTAGTTTCATCGGGCAGGCCTCTTGCTTTTAAGGACGAAAAGTTACGAGCAGAAATCCAGCGGCAGCCGGCGCGGCACGAACTGGCCCTGGCCGAGTTGTTCGGCGTCGCGCAGGGTCCGCCAAGTGTAGTTGAGCGCCGATTGCACGGCGCTGGCCAAGCCTTCGCCCTGGGCGATGCGGCCGGCCAGCGCACTGGCCAGCGTGCAACCCGAACCGTGGTAACTGCCGGGCAAGCGCTGGCAGGTAAAGGTCTGGCGGCTGCCGTCACGGCTGTACAGGCGGTTGTGCACTTCGTGCTCGTCGCCATGGCCGCCGGTGATCAGCAGGTGCTTGATATAGGGCAACAGCTTCTCGGCGCATTCGTCCGCCGTCCCCTCAGGCAACTCGGCGAGGATGCGCGCTTCAGGCAGGTTCGGCGTGGCAATCAGCGACAGCGGCAACAGGCGCTCACGCATCGCATAGCCGACTTCGTCCTTGCCCAGGCTGCCACCACCGCCGGCGCGCAGCACCGGGTCGCACACCACTGGCAGGTGCGGATGCGCCTGTAGCAGTTCGACCACGGTGTCGACCATTGCGATGGAACCCAGCATGCCCAGTTTGACCGCCGCCACTTCGGAGTCGCCGAGCACGGCATTGGCCTGGGCCAGCACCCATTCGCGGTCGAGCACGCGGAAATCACTGACGTTGACCGTGTTCTGCACGGTCAACGCGGTGACGGCCGGGGCCGCATGGCAGCCTTGGGCGAGCAGGGCTTCGATATCTGCCTGCAAGCCGGCGCCACCACTGGGGTCGTGGCCGGAGAGACAGAGGACAACGGGACGAGAGCTGTAGATATTCATGGTGCGCGAGCTTACCACCAAACGCTTTTGGCGTGGCTGTCGGGCGTGGGGGGAATTAATGGCTTGAAAACCACCTGGATATTCCCCGCCAATGATCTGGCTGAGCCCATGAAAAAGCGCTGAAAGCCTCGTGATAGAGGCTTTCAAAAAATTATTTCAATAGTGTCTAATGGCCTTTACTGGCTATGCTAGAGTGGATTCAAACAACTCACGGTATCGCCGGTGTACGTCTACTCAAAAGGAATGGGGGGCTTTTGACATAACCGGACAGTCCACGCTGGGGCTCTATGCGCTATTTGCTGATCTTATTGTTGTGCGGGTTGCCGCTGCTCGCCAACGCCGTCGACTTCGATCAGGAGACTCGAAGCCTGCCGCTGGGCCGGGTCATGCAAGTGCTCGAAGACCCCACGGATGCCCTCACCATCGCCGAAGTCAGTTCCCCGGCTTACGCTGCCCAGTTCAAGACCCATGACAAAGCCACCCTCAATGCCGGCTATTCGCGCTCGGTGTTCTGGCTCAAGGTCGACCTGCATTATCTCGCCCAAGACCCCCGCGCCCCGCGTGGCTGGTTTCTGGAACTGGCCTATCCGCCGCTCAACCATGTGGACCTGTACCAGAAGGACGGCACCGGTCACTACCGCCTGACGGCGCGCACGGGCAGCGCCCTGCCGTTTTCCAGCCGTGAGGTTCGCCAGAGCAACTACCTGTTCAAGCTCAACTTCGTGCCCGACCAGCAGGAAACCGTCTACCTGCGCCTGCAAAGTGAAGGTTCGATCCAGGCGCCGCTGACACTGTGGTCCGGTACCGCCTACCTGGAACAGCAACCACTGCGCCTTTACGTGCTCGGAGCCATTTATGGCGTATTGCTGGGAATGCTGGTCTACAACCTGTTCATCTACTTGAGCGTACGCGACACCAGCTACCTCTATTACATCCTCTACATTGCCTCGTTCGGCCTCTATCAACTGGCGGTCAATGGCGTGGCCATGGAGTATTTCTGGCCGAACAGCCCGTGGTGGGCGAATGCGGCGGTGCCGTTCCTGATCGGCTCGGCAGCGCTGTTCGGCAGCCTGTTCGCACGCAGCTTCCTGCACACGGCGCAGCACAGCCGCTGGCTTGATCGTCTGTTGCTGGCGTTGGCGGCCTGCGGCGCGGTGGTGATGGTGCTGGCGCTGCTGACCAGCTATGCACTGGCCTTGCGCCTGGCGACCGGCCTGGCGCTGGTGTTTACCGTGACCATCTTTTTCACGGCCATCAAGGCCTGGTTCTGTGGCCAGCGCATGGCGCGTTATTTCATCATTGCCTGGTCGGCGTTCCTGCTGGGCGGGGTGGTCAACACGATGATGGTGCTGGGCTACCTGCCTAATGTGTTCCTGACCATGTATGCCAGCCAACTCGGCTCGGCCATTGAGGTGGCGTTGCTGTCCCTGGCCCTGGCCGATCGCATCAACGGCATGCGTGAGCAACAGGCGCAGATCCTCTTCGACGCCAGCCAGAAGCTCGAAGTGCTCAACCAGCAATTGGCCCGCAGCAACCGTCTCAAGGACGAATTCCTCGCCACGCTGACCCACGAGTTGCGCACGCCGATGAATGGCGTGATCGGTTCCCTGGAGCTGATGCACACCGTGCCGCTGGACGATGACTTGGCGCAGTACCAGCAAACGGCTGCCGGCTCGGCGCGGGACATGATGCGCATGGTCAACGGCATCCTCACCTTGACCGAACTGCAAGCCGGGCGCCTCACCGCTCAGCCCCAGGTATTCAGCCTGCGTGGCACCCTGGATACTTTGCGCCAGCAGTTCAGCGCCAGCGCCCAGAGCAAGGGGCTGGCGTTTTCCATCGATATCGCCGATGAACTGCCGGACCGCATGATCGGTGACGCGGGCAAACTCACTCAGTGCCTGGATTGCCTGCTGGACAATGCCTTCAAGTTCACCCACGAGGGCAGTGTGCGCTTGCGCGTGGTGGGCGTGCCACATGCGGATGGCGGGTTGCGCTTGAGCTTTATCGTGACCGACACCGGCGTGGGCTTCGCCTTTCTGGACGAGGCCACGCTGTACCAACGCTTCTTCCAGCTCGATGGTTCGACCACCCGCGAATACGGCGGCCTGGGTATTGGCTTGGCGATTTGCCGGCAGTTGATCGAGTTGCTGGGCGGGCGTCTGACCCATCATTCCGAGCCGCGTAAAGGCAGCCGGTTCCAGTTGGAGATGGAAGTCGGCGCGGCGCCGTCTGAACTGAAAGTGCCGTCTGAACCGAAAGTCGCCCTCGACAGGCAGCGTGCTCCTCAGGATTGCGCGGTGCTGTTGGTGGACGACAACAGCGTGGGCCAACTGGCGGTACGCGGGATGTTGCTCAAGCTCGGTTACCGGGTGAAAACCGTAGACAGTGGCGCGTCAGCCCTGGCGCTCCTGCAAGACGAAACCTTCGATGCCGTGTTGCTGGATGTGCCCGAAGGTGGTTTCTCATTGTGCTGTCAGATCCGTGCCTTGCCGGGGTGCGGTGAGTTGCCGGTGATTGCCTTGAGTACCTCTTTGCAGGTGCCGGAGCGTGAGCGTTGCCACGGTGTCGGCGTCAGCGACCGCCTGTCAAAACCCGTGCGCTTCGACGCTTTGCAGGCGGTGCTGGAGCGGCGTGTGCTGTGCTCGGTAGAGGGCGAAAGCGCCGGACATTCGGCGTTTATGCCACTTTTTAAAGGCCGATGACGGTGCTTAACTGAAACTTCGGCCCTACCGGTAGGCAGCGTGCAGCAGCGAGCAAGCTCGTTCCTGTAAACCGCCTTGATCGACGTGGCCTTTATTTCAGGAGGCCCGCCATGAACCTGCATTCGTTCGCCGAAACCCACGACGTCACCAACCAGCCGCCCTCCCTGGACGGTACCAACCTCTACCGCGTCGACTTGCCCCTGCAAGAATGGTCGCGGCGTTTCGGCGCCGGCTGGGCGCAGACACGTATCGATGCTTACGGTGCGCTGGCCGGTGGTCCGTTGATGGAAGCCGGGTTCCTGGCCAACCAGAACAAGCCGGTGTTCAACAGCCATGACCGCTATGGTCATCGCATTGACCTGGTTGAATTTCACCCGGCTTATCATGAACTGATGCGCACCGCCGTCGAACATGGCCTGCCGTCGCTGCCCTGGGCCCATCCGCAGCCCGGTGCCCATGTGGCCCGCGCTGCGATGACCTACCTGCACAGCCAGGCCGAAGCCGGTACCGGCTGCCCGCTGACCATGACCTTCGCCTGCGTGCCGGCGCTGCGCCTGCAGCCAGACCTGGCGCAGACCTGGCTGCCCAAAGTGCTCAACACCCAATACGATCCGCGCAACGTCGGCATCGCGCACAAGGGCGGTGCCACCATCGGCATGGCCATGACCGAGAAGCAGGGTGGCACCGATGTGCGCGCCAACACCACCCGTGCCTACCCGGTGGGCGCGGGCGGCCCCGGGCAAGCCTATGAACTGGTGGGGCACAAGTGGTTCTGCTCGGCACCGATGTGCGACGCGTTCCTGACCCTGGCCCAGACCGACAAGGGGCTCACCTGTTTCCTGCTGCCCAGGCACCGCCCGGATGACACGCGCAACGAGTTCTACATCCAGCGCCTGAAAAACAAACTCGGCAACTGCTCCAATGCGTCCAGCGAAGTGGAGTTTCGCGGCGCCCTGGCCTGGATGATCGGCGAAGAGGGGCGTGGCGTGCCGACCATCATCGAGATGGTCGCCATGACTCGCTTCGATTGCATGGTCGGCTCCAGTGCCCTGATGCGCCAGGCGCTGACCCAGGCCAGCCATCATTGCGCCCATCGCTCGGTCGGCGGCCGCGTGCTCAGCGAGCAACCGCTGATGCAAAACGTACTGGCCGACCTGGCCCTGGAGAGCGAAGCCTCCCTGGCATTGAGCCTGCGCATGGGGCGGGCATTGGACCATCTCGCTGACGAGCAGGAAGCCAAGTTCGCCCGGCTGGTCACGGCGGTGGGCAAATATTGGATCTGCAAGCGTGCGCCGGCGATGATCAACGAAGCGGCCGAGTGTATGGGCGGCGCCGGGTATGTGGAGGACAGCATCCTGCCGCGTCTGTACCGTGAGGCACCGGTGAATTCGACGTGGGAAGGTTCGGGCAATGTGCAGTGCCTGGACGTGCTGCGGGCGTTGTCCAAAGAGCCGGGTGTGCTGGAGGCGCTGTTCGTCGAACTGGGCAGCGGTCACGGCGATAAACAACTGGCGCGGCATATCGAACAGTTGAAGACGGCGTTCATGGACACCCAGGATATCCAGTACCGCGCACGGCAACTGACCGAGGATATCGCCCTGGCCTTACAGGCAAAGCTGTTGCTGGAAGCGGGGAATGCGGCGGTCAGTGACGGGTTTATCGCCAGCCGGCTGGGGGCATCGTCCGGCCGCGTGTATGGCACCTTGCCGCGAGGGGTGGAAGTCGAGGCGATTGTTGCGCGTTCCACGCCAGCCCTTTGATGCGCTCGGTCAAGCCCACACATTTTGCACGCATTTCAATCCTTGGTTTCCGTCCAGCAGGGATACAGGCAAGATAAAGGCCTGCAAGTCAGAACACAGGATGCTTACCGTGACCGAAGCTTTTGTTGTCGTTCAAACCGCTGAAGAAGCCGTGGACCGGCTGGCGGCTCTGCATGAGCGTGCTACCGGGGCGCTCAATCAGGCTCTCAAGCAATACCTCAAGAACCGCGTCGAACCCGACGCCGAACAGCGCGCACTGTTTCGCTACCCGGAACTGCGCCTGACCTACCATTGCCACGGTGAAGTCCCACAGACCACCCGGGCATATGCCAAGGTCCAACTGCCGGGAACCTACAGCGTTACCGTCACCCATCCTGCGGCGTTCCGTAAGTATCTGCTGGAGCAACTGGTGCCGCTGATGCACGACTTCACCGTGACGGTAGAAGTGGGCGTCAGCCAGCAGAACATTCCTTACCCATACGTGGTGGAGCAGGGCGACGAACTGGCCGGCTCCGGCGTTACCGCCGCGACCCTGGCTCGCGTATTCCCCAGCACCGACCTGTCCGCCGCCACCGACGGCATTGCCGATGGCCTCTACGATTGGGAAAACACCGACCCGCTGCCTCTGGCACTGTTCGATGCGGCCCGCGTGGACTTTTCCCTGCGTCGCCTGGTGCACTACACCGGTAGCGACTGGCGCCATGTGCAGCCGTGGATTCTGCTGACCAACTACCATCGCTATGTTGACCAGTTCATCGTGCATGGCCTGGAGCAACTGCGCAGCGATCCGCGCTTTATCCGCATGGTGCTGCCGGGCAACGTGGTGATCGACAAGAGCATGGATCACGGCGAAGCCTCGGCGATTGCCGCCGGTGTGGTCTGGCACCGCTATCAGATGCCGGCCTACCACTTGCAGGCCGCTGACGGCCACGGTGTGACCCTGGTGAACATTGGCGTCGGCCCGTCCAACGCCAAGAACATCACCGACCACCTGGCTGTGCTGCGCCCCCATTGCTGGCTGATGATCGGCCACTGCGGCGGCCTGCGCCAATCCCAGACCATCGGCGACTACGTACTGGCCCACGCCTATATGCGCCGCGACGGGATTCTGGACCGCGTCGTGCCGCCGAACATTCCGATCCCGGCCCTGGCCGAAGTGCAACTGGCGCTGCAGCAGGCCGCGGCGAATGTCACCGGCGAGAAGGGCGAAGAGCTGAAAAAGCGCCTGCGCACCGGCACCGTGCTGACCTACGACGACCGCAACTGGGAACTGCGTTGGGCCCAGGAACGGCCGCTGATCAACCTGTCCCGCGCCGTGGCGGTGGACATGGAAAGCGGCACCATTGCCGCCCAGGGTTACCGCTTGCGCGTGCCTTACGGCACCTTGCTGTGTGTGTCGGACAAACCGTTGCACAGTGAGATCAAGCTGCCAGGTTCGGCCAACGCGTTCTATGAGCGTGCGGTCAGCCAGCACTTGAAGATCGGCATCGAGGCGGTCGACCTGTTGCGCACCGAGCTCAACTCGCTGCACTCGCGCAAACTGCGCAGCTTCGACGAACCACCGTTCCGCTAAGCGGTTGGGATGGTCATTTAGCGGTCAGGCCACTAGCATTGTCGGTCCTGACCGTTAGATGTTCTTTTTGCCATGTCCCGTCCCACTCGCCCCGATTCGCGCCGTCCTGGCGTGAAACCTCCGTATTCCGCTGCGCGGCGTGTCGCCAAGGCGCCCCCGGCCGAGCCGAAGCTGATCCTGTTCAATAAGCCGTTCGATGTACTGACCCAGTTCAGCGACGAAGGTGGGCGTGCGACCCTCAAGGACTTTATCGACATCCCCGGTATCTACCCGGCCGGTCGCCTGGACCGTGACAGCGAGGGGTTGTTGTTGCTGACCAACGATGGGCAACTGCAGGCGCGGATTGCCGATCCCAAGCATAAGCTGGCGAAAACCTACTGGGTGCAAGTCGAAGGCGAGCCGACACCAGAGCAGTTGCAACGCCTGCGTGACGGCGTGGAGCTTAACGACGGCATGACCCTGCCCGCCGAAGCGCGCCAATTGGATGAGCCCCAGTTGTGGCCGCGCAACCCACCGGTACGCTTTCGCAAAAGCGTGCCGACGTCGTGGCTGGAGTTGGTGATTCGCGAAGGCCGCAACCGCCAGGTGCGGCGCATGACGGCGGCGGTTGGGTTGCCGACCTTGCGCCTGGTGCGGGTACGCATTGGCGGCTGGTCGATCGATGGCCTGGATCAAGGCCAGTGGAAGGAAGTGCCGGCGCGTTTATAGGGCGCCGGATTCGATCAGGCCGATCACCACGCTTTTGATGATGAACGCCGCCACGCCCAGCCCCAGTACGAAAAACAGGATGAACGAGCCAAAGCGGCCAGCTTTGGACTTCTTCGCGAGGTCCCAGACGATAAAGCCCATGAAAATAATCAGGACAGTGACCAGGCCGGTCATCATCCATTCTTCAAACAGGGCGGGGTCGATGTTGTTCATGGGGATTTTTCCGACAGTGAAGGCGGCGAGTATACGGCAGCGCTACTGACGCAATATTGACCTGGATCGAAGTCCGTTCCAACTGTGGGAGGGGGCTTGCTCCCGATAGCGGAGTGTCATTCACTGGATGCATCAACTGACACACTGCCATCGGGAGCAAGCCCCCTTCCACATTGGATCGCGATTGGTCCTGGGGTCAGGTGCGCAGGTGGGTCAGGGGCAGTTCGGTGCTGTTCAACACCTGGTTCAGCACAAAGCTCGACCGCACGCTGGTCACGCCTTCGATGCGGGTCAGGTGGCCCAGCAGCAATTTTTGATAGTGGTCCATATCCGGCACCACGACTTTCAACTGATAGTCCGCATCCATCCCGGTCACCAGGCTGCATTCCAGCACTTGGGGCAGGGTGCGGATGGCCGCTTCGAAGTTCTCGAAACGCTCTGGCGTGTGACGGTCCATGCCGATCAATACATAGGCTGTGAGGCTCAGGCCCAGCATCTTGCGGTCGAGCAAGGCGACCTGGCGGGCAATGTAGCCGTCGTCTTCCAATTGCTTGACTCGGCGAGAGCAGGGCGACGGTGACAGGCCGATGCGCTCGGCCAACTCCTGATTGGAGATCCTCGCGTCGCGCTGCAATTCCGCCAAAATACTCAGGTCGTATCGGTCAAGCTTGCTCATTGGGTTGGCCTTTGTCGTAACTATTGCGGTGAATTATCTATGAAGGGTTAAAAATTGCGCAAGCACTGTTTATTGACGCAATCTTCGCAATCATCTGTCGGGCACACGCGGGTATCGTTATCAACAGAATCACCGCCTGGACAACAGTCCACTCCCAGCGAGCCCAATCAGGCACGCTGCGGCCGCCGCCCCAGCAGGGTTGAGCCGGCCTCCAGGCTGCACACTGTCTACCAGACGGCGTGAGGTGAGCCAACGTCAAAAGCGTTGAGCCAGGACAAAATTCTCAAGGGGTGGCCGACGGGTCGCCCCTTTTTCTTTGCCTTGAGAAAATTGTTCTCGTGACTGATAACCTGTCTCAGAACCGGGTGAGGCTTTTCCAGTCTCATGTATGAGGCCGGGTATCCAGGCCCTAATCCGCAGTGAGGAATAGCATGAAACGCATCTGGCGTTTGGCAGGTGTAGGTTTGCTGATGGTCACCGTCAGCGCGCAAGTGATGGCTGATGACCCCCGTTCTGAAGGCGGCGGCCAACATGAAAGAGGGCCGGAGGGTGGGCGGCAGGGCAACGAACCGCCCCGCCCGCAAAACAACCAGCCCCGTCCACAGAATCAACATTTCGAGAACAATGCGCCGCGCCCGCAAAACGAGCATTTCGAGCGTGGCGAGCAGCAGGGGCACGGGCAGTGGCAAGGCCGGCCGCAAGGCGCCGAACCTCCTCGGCCAGCGCCGCAGCCTGCGAATAACCTGCCGATCCAGGGGCGCCCGGACACCGTTCGGCAAACCCAGGAGCCGCGCCAGGGTTACTACCAGGACATCCCACGGCGTAATGACGGCAATCCGCATTGGCAACCGGGTAATGGCCCCGGGCCGCGTCCCGGCGGCGGTTTCAACAATGGCCGCCCCGATGACCACCGCTGGCCAGGCCGCCCCGATGGGCACGGCAACGGCTGGGGCCCAGGCCCGCAATACCGACCGGGCTATGTCGTCGACCGTTTCCCCGAGCGTAATTACCGCGTGCCCTACCGTGGCCAGGATTATTTCTACTCCGGTGGCTATTGGTATCGCCCGCAAGGCCCGCGTTATGTGGTGGTAACGCCGCCGTACGGTATCCGCGTGCAATACCTGCCGGATTACGCACGGGAAGTGTGGGTGGGCAGTGCGCTGTTCTTCCTCGCGGCCGGCGCTTATTACACCTACGAAAGCAGCACCCAGCAGTACGTGGTGGTGCAACCGCCGACCCAAGTGCCGACACCGCCGCCGGCGCCACAGGGCAATGGTTATGACGTGGTGGCCTATCCTGCCAACGGCCAGTCACCGGGCCAGGTGCAACAGGATGGTTATGACTGCTATCGCTGGGCGGTGCAGCAAAGCGGTTTTGATCCGCAGGCGGTGACCTACGCCCCGGCGCCTGCGGTGGTGCAAACCTACCGTCAGGCCCAGGGCAACTGCCTGAGCAGTCGCGGTTATCAGGTGCAGTATTAGGTTTTATTGCCCGTGACCACTTCCCGCGGGTCGGCGTGCACCAGCACTTCGGCACGCGGGTAGGCTTGGTGAATGGCGTCGGCGGCTTGATCGCTGATGCCATGGGCGACTGACAGCGTCAATTCCCCCGGCAATTCCAGATGCAACTGCACGAACCAGTGGCTGCCGGAGATTCGCGTGCGCAAATCGTGCGCGCCCAATACACCGGGAACGCCACGGGCCAGTTCCAGCATGTGCTGGCTCACGTCCACTGGCAGTTCCTCGTCCATCAATACCGCAAAGCTCTCCCGGGCGATCTGGATGGCGCTCCACAAGATGTAGGCGGCAATGCCCAGGCCGAACCAGGCGTCGACCTGATGGTAACCAAAACCCGCCAACACCAGCGCCACCAGGATGCTGCCGTTGAGCATCAAGTCCGAGCGATAGTGCAGCGAGTCGGCGCGCACCGCGTTGGAGCCGGTTTCACGGATGACCCGGTGTTGCAGCATCAGCAGCGCCACCGTCATCAACAGCGAAAAGACGATCACCCCGATGCTCAACCACGGCGCGCCGACGGGTTCCGGATGCTGCAAGCGCTGGTACGCCTGGAACGCGATCAACACCGCGCTGCCGGCGATAAACAGCGCCTGGGCCATGCCCGACAGCGATTCCGCCTTGCCGTGCCCATAACGGTGGTCGTCATCGGCCGGGCGCAGCGCGTAATGCACGGCGAGCAAATTCAGCAGCGAGGTCACGCCATCGAGCAGCGAGTCGGTCAACCCGGCGAGCATGCTCACCGAGCCGCTGAACCACCAGGCGATCGCCTTGGTGATAATCAGCGCAGAGGCCACGCCCACTGAAGCGCGGGTGGCCAGGCGCAGGAGCCTGGCGTGTTCAGGACTGCTGGTCATGGACGATCCTTAGGCAGCGGGTTGCAGGCCCAGGGCGGCCAGTTGTTGCACGCTGCCCTTGAACTGGATCAGGCGCGGGTCATCAAGTGGCAGGCTGCGCCCGGTTTCTTTCTGGATGATGGTTTGCAGCTTGGCGTTGTCGACTTTGCCGTCTGCGCCAATGGCTTCGTGGAGTTTTGCCGGGTCAACCTGGGCGGTCTTGCCCGGTTCGAAGTAGATGGCGCCGGTGGCGAAGTCCACGCCGAACGCGATCAGGCCGGGGATTACATAGAACAGCAGGCCCACGGCGTCGAGCACGGCAATCGCCGGGTCGATCTTGCCGTCGATCTGGCCACGGCGGTCCGGGTAGAAGATCGAACCGCAGGCGGTCAGCTGGCTCAACAGGGTGACGGCGAGGACACCGCCGATGATGCGGGAAGCGATACGCATGGAAACTCTCCTGAACACGTTTTAAGGGTGAATATAAGCCAGTTTTGTCAGGCGACGATGATCAAGTGTGGGAGGGGGCTTGCTCCCGATGGCAATGTGTCAGGCAACTGCTTGGCTACTGACCCACTGCTATCGGGAGCAAGCCCCCTCCCACAGTTGACCGCGTCGACAGCCCAGAACCGTGGTGTTGTTGAGACCATCATCGGCATCCGGCAGTTCGCCGTTATACTCGCCGCTCTGTTCTGGAGCCAGTATGAATTCGTTGCCGATTGATGAAGTTTTACCCGCCCTGCGTGACGCCTTGGCGATTCGCCATGAAGCCGTGCTGGAAGCGCCGCCCGGCGCCGGTAAAACCACCCGCGTGCCCTTGGCCTTGTTGAACGAGCCGTGGCTGGCCGGGCAAACCATCCTGATGCTCGAGCCTCGACGCTTGGCCGCCCGCGCCGCGGCCGAACGCCTGGCCAGCGAGTTGGGGGAAAAAGTCGGTGAAACCGTCGGTTATCGCATTCGCCTGGACAGCAAGGTCGGCCCGAACACCCGTATCGAGGTCGTCACCGAAGGCATTCTCACCCGTCGCCTGCAGGACGATCCGGCACTGGAGGGCGTGGGTTTGCTGATCTTCGACGAATTTCACGAGCGCAGCCTCGACGCCGACCTGGCGCTGGCCCTGAGCCTCAACGGCCGCGAGCTGTTTCGTGATGAACAGCCGCTGAAGATCCTGTTGATGTCGGCCACCCTCGAAGGTGAACGCCTGGCGAGCCTGCTGGAGGATGCGCCGATCCTGCGCAGCGAAGGGCGCATGTTCCCGGTGCAGGTGCGTTGGGGGCGGCCGTATCAGGCCGGTGAATTTATCGAGCCGCGTGTGCTGCAGACCATCCTTGAGGCCTTGCAGGACGAAGCCGGTAGTGTGCTGGTGTTCCTGCCGGGGCAGGCGGAAATTCGTCGGGTCAACCAGCAACTGGCGGACGCCCTGGGCGAGCGCAATGATGTGCTGCTCTGTCCGCTGCACGGCGAACTGGACCTCAACGCCCAACGCGCCGCCATCGACCCGGCGCCTGCCGGCAAACGCAAAGTGGTACTGGCTACCAACATCGCTGAGACCAGCTTGACGATTGACGGCGTGCGCGTAGTGATCGACGCCGGGTTGGCGCGGGTGCCGCGTTTCGACCCCGGCAGCGGCATGACCCGCCTCGATACCCAGCGCATCTCCCGCGCCAGTGCCACGCAGCGCGCCGGCCGGGCGGGGCGTCTGGAGCCGGGGGTGTGTTATCGGTTGTGGTCCGAGGATCAGCATGAAGGTCTGGCGGCGTATGGCAGCGCGGAAATCCTCGCGGCGGATCTTGCAGGCCTGGCCTTGCAGCTGGCGCGTTGGGGCGTGGCCCCGACGCAACTGGTGTGGCTGGATGTGCCGCCGACCGCCGCCTATGCCCAGGCTCAGGACTTGCTGGTACGCCTGGACGCGCTGGAGGACGACAAGCTGACCCCGCACGGTCAGAAAATGGCCGAGTTGCCGGCGCATCCGCGTATCGCTCATTTATTGCTGCGTGGGCAGGACCTGGGTTTGGCGGCCACGGCCTGTGAGGTGGCTGCCCTGTTGGGCGAGCGCGATATCCTGCGCGGTGGCGGTGCCGATTTGCACAGTCGGTTGGCCTTGCTGTCCGGCGAAGAGCGCGCACGTGGCACCCAGGGTGGTGTGCAAAGAGCCAGGCAATTGGCCCGGCAGTACCGTGGTTATCTGCGCGGCAAGGCGACTCAGGCGGTGGCTGATCCCGACCACCCGCGCTGGCTCGGCGCCTTGCTGGCCCTGGCCTACCCGGACCGCGTCGCGCAACAACGTCGCCCGGGTGGCGCCGAATACCGCCTGGCCAATGGGCGCGCCGCGCTGTTCGCCGAGGCTGACAGCCTGATGAAACAACCTTGGCTGGTGATCGCCGACCTCGGCAGCCGCCAGGGCCAGCGGGAAGAGCGCATCTACCTCGCGGCGGATTTCGACCCGGCGCTATTCGATACGGTATTGGCCGAACAGGTGCGCAACGTCGACCAGTTGGATTGGGACGAGCGCGAAGGCGTGCTGCGCGCCGAGCGCCAACGCAAAGTCGGCGAACTGGTGCTCAGCCGCGAGCCCCTGACCGGCCTGGATGAGTCCGCCCGCAGCCAGGCGTTGGTCAACCTTATCCGCCGCAAGGGGCTGGCGCTGTTGCCCTGGACCCCGGAGCTGCGCCAATGGCAGGCCCGTGTCATGCTGCTGCGCCAGCTGGACGCCGGAAAAACCAGCGAATGGCCCGACCTTAGCGACAGCGCCTTGCTCGCCAGCCTGGAGCACTGGCTGATGCCGTACTTGGGCAAGGTCTCGCGCCTCAGTCATTTTTCCAACCTGGATATCTCCAGTTTCCTCCACAACCTGCTGCCCTGGCCGCTGCCACAGCGCCTGGACGAACTGGCACCGCAGCATGTGAAGGTGCCATCGGGTTCGTCGGTGCGACTGGACTACAGCGAACAGCCGCCGATCCTGGCGGTGCGCCTGCAGGAATTGTTCGGGTTGGCGGATACGCCGCGCATTGCCGGTGGGCGGCAGGTGGTGAAGCTGCACTTGTTATCGCCTGCGCGGCGCCCGGTGCAGGTGACGCAGGACCTGGCTAACTTCTGGCGCAGCACCTATGCCGAGGTGAAGAAGGATTTGAAAGGGCGCTATCCAAAGCATTACTGGCCGGATGATCCGTTGGTCGCCGAGGCGACGGCCCGCATCAAACCCCGCAAGTAGCAACCACCAAGAACAATGGTGGGAGGGGGCTTGCTCCCGATGGCCTGCGTAGCAGGCCCATTTTTGAGGCCGCTGCGCGGCCTATCGGGAGCAAGCCCCCTCCCACAATGACCGCGTTAAGCCTTAACTGACAGTCATTAGGGCAAGCCCCCCTCCCACATTATTTCGGTGGTGCCTGTCAGGGCGCGGCGGGCAGCAGGAACCGGGCAATCACCGGCAAATGGTTGGAAATGCGCAACGTATCCTCCTGCCGCACCTTGGCTTCGACCCGCTTGATGCGTGGGCTGTAGAACAGATAGTCCAAGGTGCGATCCGGGCCGTCGAGGCTTGGGTCGTTGGGGTAGTGCGTCAGCCATTTCGCACGGTCGATGCCGCTGGCTTCGCTGTTGCTGGGGATCATCGGGTATTTGTCCCACAGCAAATGCAACTCGCTGTCCGGCGAATACTGACCGCGCTTGCCCGCTTCCAGGCGCAGGAACTGCCCCAGCGGCAGTAGGTTGAAATCCCCGCCGATCAACCAGGGCGTGCCTCGGCCTTCGAGCTTATCCAGCAATTTCACCGTTGCCTTGACTTGCTCATCCACCGCCGAGCGCCCAGGCATATCGCGACCCAGACGCGTATTGAGCACCGCCAGTTGGCCGCCATCGCTCAGCGGCAGGTACGTCAGCAGCAAGGCCGGCTTGGGTTGGAACTGGCGGCTGATGAAGTTGCCGGGCGATACCGGCAGTTGCAGGCGTTCGGCGTGTTCGATCTGGTAGCGGCTCAGGGTCGCCAGTTTGCGGCCGACACTGCCGAAAATATGCAGGCTGGGGATGAAGTCGGCTTTCCAGTCGAACGCCTGGGCGCTGCACGGGTAAAGGTCGACCAGGCGTTCCTGCAACAGGGCCAACTGGTCTTGATAGTGGGATGGCTTGGCGTTTTCGTCGAGTTCCTGCAGCAGCAGGATGTCGGGTTGTTCGTCACGGATCACCCGCGCCACTTCATCGAGGCTGTAGGCCATGTCTTCCACGGTCGGACGGTCGTCCGGGCCGCTGCCGTCGGGAGTGTCGTACCAGAATACGTAGTTTTTGCCGGCCAGGTATTGCACGTTCCAGGTCATCACCTTGAGCGCCTGCCCCGGCAGCAGGGTCGGCGCGCGGGGGGCGCCACAGCTGACGGGCAGGGTTTGCTTGTCGGCAGGGCGCCAGGTCAAGCTGTAGATCAGGGCAGTGAGCAGGCCTGCGATGATCAGCAGGCCCAGCAGGAAGATGCGCAATAAACGGGTCATTGGCTCGGCTTATCAGCGTGTCAGGACAGGCACGGAGCATATCACCGTGCGTCGGCGTCGCCACCGATCAGCATGAATAAACGGAACAACACCACACTGGTAAACAACTGCAGGAAACTGTGGGCGCTGTCCATCAACAGCCCCAGTAACGGACCCGGGTCTGGATAGGCCGCGGCGCTGGCGCCCTTGAGCAACCACAGCGGCGTCATCACGCACAGCAGGCAGACCAGGATTCGCCAGAAGTGCCCACGGCTCAGGCGAAAGCTTTCCTTCATCGCGTCCAGTGCCGGCATGCCGCGCAGCACCAGCAGGTACTCGGCAAACGCCAGCACCACCATCAGCCACAGGCCGGGCAGGAAGTACAACGACAAGCCCAGCAGAATCAGCAGCGTGCTCATGGCCGTCAGCAGGGCGAAGCGTGGCCACAGGGTCAGGGCCATGGCCCAGACATCCTTGGTGCGCGGCGACTCGCCGCGGGTGCGCGCATCCAGAAACAGGATCAGGGCGCCGGTGTACAGCGGATACACCAGCAGCCCGACGACCACGCTGTAACCGGGGAACGCATCCGGCCCCAGCGTGTGGTCCAGCACCTGTTGCAGCAGGGCTTCGAGGATCACCAGCGGCAGGCACAGCTGGACGATGGCGCCCAGGTTGCGTTGGGTGAAACGGAAGGAGTCGCGCAGTACGTCTAACGGATTCATCAGGTTCATCGCAGGCCAAAAAGCAAGGCCCACACTTTAACCGATCAGGGCTGGCGTTAAGCAAACGTAAACCTTAGGTAAAGACTATTGAAACGTCTGGTAACAGCCCCATAACTAGTCGCGTAGCTTGCCTGGTCCCAGGCAGGCCCATGATTTCTACCGGCAATCTAACGAGGTCGCCATGAACAGCGAAGAGCAAACCCTGATCGATGGACTGTTTTCACGGTTGCAACAAGCCGAAAAGGACTCAGCCCCCCGCGACGCCCTGGCCGAAGCGCGGATCAAGGAACACATGACTCGCCAACCGGCCGCCGGGTACTACATGACCCAGTCGATCCTGGTGCAGGAACACGCGATCAAGAGTCTCGACGCGCAGAACAAGCAGCAGGCACAGCAGATCCAGCAATTGCAGGATGAGCTGCAACAAGCCCGTTCCCAGGCGGCCCAGCCTGCGCCGAGCAGTGGCGGTTTCCTGTCGAGCATCTTTGGCGGCGGCTCCCGCGATCCGCAACCGGCTCAGAGCGCGCCGGCGTCGACGGGTGGCGGCTGGCGTGAGCCGGGGCGGCCATCGTTCGGCCAACCTGCGCCGCAACAAAACTACGCTGCACCGCCGCAGAACTATCAACAGCCGCAACAGGCACCGGCAGCGCCGATTGGCAGTGGTTTTCTCGGTGGCGCCCTGAAAACCGCCGCTGGTGTGGCCGGTGGTGTGATGCTGGCCGAAGGCATCAGCAGCTTGTTCAACCACAACTCTCAACAGCCGCAGGTCGTGGAAGAAATCATCCGCGAAGAGCCCGCGCCGGCCAGTGACAACGGCAACTGGGGCAATGACGACCAGCGTTTCGCCGGGAATGACAGTTGGGGCGGCAACAATGCTGACAACTTTGCAGACAGCGATTATTCCGACAATTCCTCCCCCTTTGACGACGACGATTCCTACGTCTGACCTGCATTCAACCGGGGCGCTTCGTCGCCCCGGGCTGATTTTTCTCGGAAACTTTCCCATGGCTGGCATACTGGCGCCTTTGCGGACCTCCGTGTCCGGCGTCCAAGTGGTAAGCCTGGGGAAGTGCGGTGAAAAAAATTGCGGTGTTCGCCGATGTACAAAACCTCTATTACACCGTGCGCCAAGCCTATGGTTGCCACTTCAATTATGCCGCCTTGTGGGCTGACATCAGCTCACGCGGGCAGATCGTAGAGGCGTATGCCTATGCCATCGACCGTGGCGACAGCAAGCAGCAGCAATTCCAGCAGATCCTGCGCAACCTGGGCTTTACGGTAAAACTCAAGCCTTACATCCAGCGCAGCGATGGCTCGGCGAAGGGCGACTGGGACGTGGGCATCACCCTCGACATCATGGATGCCGCCGACCACGTCGACGAAATCGTACTGGCCTCCGGCGATGGTGATTTCGACATGCTGCTCGAGCGCGTTATCCACAAGCATGGCGTCGAAGCCGTGGCCTACGGTGTCCCGGGGTTGACGGCCAACTCACTGATACGCGCCGCCAGCCGCTATGTGCCGATCGAAGGCGCGCTGCTGCTCAAATAGAACGCTGCGGCTTGATAAACAGTTAGACGGAGTTGGAACAGGTTTGGAACGTATAGCGGTCATCGACTTTGAAACCACCGGCATCACCCCGAGCAGCCACTGCCGGGCCACGGAAATCGCGGTGGTCATCCTCGAGCGCGGCCAGATCGTGGATCGCTACCAGAGCCTGATGAACGCCGGTGTGCGTGTGCCGGGCTTTATCGAACAACTCACCGGCATCAGTAACGCCATGCTGCGCAGCGCACCGCCGGCCGAGCGTGTGATGAACGAGGTCAACGAGTTCGTCGGCACGACGCCACTGCTGGCGCACAACGCGGCCTTCGACCAGAAGTTCTGGGATTATGAGCTGGGCCTGATCCGCCGCACCCGCCTGCAGAAATTCGCCTGCTCGCTGTTACTCGCCCGCCGTCTGATGCCCGCGGCGCCCAACCACAAACTCGGCACCCTCAACAGCTACGCCCAGTTGCCCCACACCGGCAAGGCTCACCGGGCGCTGGCGGATGCGGAGATGGCGGCCAACCTCACGGCGTACCTGGCCCAGGAACTGCGCGGGACTCACGGCTTGCGCGAACTCTCCCACGACCTGCTGTGCACCTTGCAGAAAGTGCCGGCGGCGAAGATCACCGAACACCTGAAGAAGCACCGCGGGTTCTGAGCCCCTGACAATGAAACTCCAACTGTGGGAGGGGGCTTGCTCCCGATAGCGGTGTGTCAGCTCCAGATTAGCGGGCTGGTCCACCGCCATCGGGAGCAAGCCCCCTCCCACAGTGTCGTCAGGGAATAAACGCCATCACCGATGCGGGCGACCCTGATCCGCCTTCGAGCGCCAAGACACCTATCACCAATGTTGCACCCTTGGCCGGCAGGCGGTCGAGATGGGTCAAACACTCCAGCACAATCCCATTCCTGGCCAGCACCGCACGATTGGTCGCGAATGCAGTGCTTTGCCCCGGATCAACCCCATGGGTATCAATACCGACCCCGGCGATCCGACGCTGCTCAAGCAAAAAACCAATCGCCGCCTCGCCGATCCCCGGAAAGTGCGAGCCTTGCGCGTCCAGCCCGAAGAACGCCACCGGGTCATGCCAAAGATGTTGCCAGCCGGTGTACATCAAGACCACCGAGCCGGGCTCGATTGGCCCGTGTTGGCGTTCCCACTCTTCAATATCCTGCGGGCTGACTGCGTAATCGGGGTTGCCCTGGGTTTTACTGCGCACGTCCACTACCACTGCCGGCCGCACCAGGTCTTCGGGTTGATAACCGTCGATCCCCATTGCGTCGGCGTAGAAGCTGTTCGGCGCATTCATATGCGTGGCGCTGTGTTCACCCATGCTGAAACGTCGCAGGAAATAGCCATCCTTTTCCAGGGCGGCGACCTCTGCAAAAACCACCGGAGGGTCGCCCGGCCATAGCGGGATACGTGGGCTGACCGGGTGGCTGAGGCTGATGACCTTGCGCTGTTTATCCAGCATTTCTGGCCTCCAACTGCCCCAGCGGCACCCGCCGCTCTATCGCGCTCGACAAAATGATCGAGGTCTTGCTGAACCCGAATTTTGCGATCCGGTTGATCAGGTTCTCCAACTCCGGCATCGAGCCCACGGCGGCTTGCATGATCACGCACGGGTCACCGGTCACGCGGTGGCATTCGGTGAGTTCGGGAATTTCGGATAAGGCGTCATACACCTTCTGGCTGCCGTGATTGGTCAGGCGCAGCTCAATCACACACTGAATCGGCAAACCCACTTTGGACAGGTCCACCTTGGCCTGATACCCGGTGATCACGCCACTGGCCTCCAGCTTGGCCACGCGCTCTGCCACGGCGGGGGCGGAGAGGTTGACCGTGCGAGCCAGTTGCGCAAACGAGGCGCGGCCGTCTTCGAGCAAGGCACTGAGGAGCATGCGGTCGTATTTGTCCAATGATAAGGCTCCGTAATGTGTGGCTTTCGAATCTATGGTTTATATCCCTCATAACCGTGTTTTGAAAAGTGTATTGGCGTTTTAAACAGGTTTTGTAACTTATGTTTATCAACCTGCCTTTTTAGAATATGTCTTCTGTCCTCCTGCCATAGAGCCGTCCAATGCCTGGCCCACGTCGCTTTCCCTTACCGTTGATCGCCGCCTTTTTTGCGTTGTATGTGATCTGGGGGTCTACCTACCTGGTGATTCGTGTCGGCGTGGAGTACTGGCCGCCGTTGTTGCTGGCCGGGATTCGGTTTTGCACGGCCGGGGTGTTGATGTACGGCTTCCTCAGGTGGCGCGGGGTGCCGGCACCGACCTGGGCTCAGTGGAAAGCGGCCGGGATGATTGGCATCTTGTTGCTCACCATCGGCAATGGTGGCGTGAGCATGGCTGAACATATGGGCGTGTCGTCCGGCGTGGCGGCGTTGGCCGTGGCGACCGTGCCGTTATTCACTTTGCTCTGTGGGTATTTCTGGGGCGCACGTAATACCCGTCTGGAATGGGCCGGGGTGATCCTGGGTATTATCGGCATTGCCATGCTCAACATGGGCAGCACGTTGCAGTCGAGCCCCATGGGCGCGGTTCTGCTGTTGGTGGCGGCCGCGTCGTGGGCGTTCGGTTCGGTGTGGAGCCGGCAATTGCCGCTGCCCCAGGGCGCCATGGCCAGTGCTGCGGAGATGCTGGTTGCCGGTGTGGCGCTGCTGCTGGTCAGCGCGCTTTCCGGTGAGCGCCTGCAGGCCGTGCCGCCACTGGAAGGCTGGCTGGCGCTGGCCTACCTGACCGTGTTCGGTTCGATCATTGCCTTCAACGCCTACATGTACCTGCTCAAGCACGTGCGGCCGGCGGCGGCGACCAGCTATGCCTATGTGAACCCGGCAGTGGCCGTGTTGCTGGGGATCGTGTTCGTCGGTGAGACCATCGGCATGGAAGAAGCCTTGGCAATGCTGGTGATCATCAGCGCGGTGCTGTTGATCAGCCTGCCCCAGTGGCGAAAGCCCCGGCCGGAATAAGGTAAACTGCGCCGAATTGCGGTTTTTTACCCGCTCATGCGCTGAATTTTCTTACGGTAGACACATGACTTTCGCCACCCTTGGCTTGATCGAACCCTTGCTGCGCGCCCTTGAGACGCTTGGCTACCAGACCCCGACGCCGGTGCAGGCGCAGGCCATTCCGGCGGTGCTGGCCGGTCGCGACCTGATGGCCGCGGCCCAGACCGGCACCGGCAAGACCGCAGGTTTCGCTGTGCCGCTCCTGCAATTGCTGACCCTGGAAGGGCCGAAAGTCGCCCCCAACTCGGCGCGCGCGCTGATCCTGTGCCCGACCCGCGAGCTGGCCGAGCAGGTTCACGCCAGTGTCGCCGAGTACGCTCAACATCTGCCGCTGACCACTTATGCGGTGTACGGCGGCGTGAGTATCAACCCGCAGATGATGAAGCTGCGCAAAGGTGTCGACATTCTGGTCGCCACCCCAGGCCGCCTGATCGACCTGTTCCGCCAGAACGCGCTGAAACTCAATCAGCTGCAAACCCTGGTGCTGGATGAAGCCGACCGCATGCTCGACCTGGGCTTTTCCGAAGAACTGGCGAACATCTACCGCATGCTGCCGAAAAAGCGCCAGACCCTGCTGTTCTCCGCGACCTTCTCCGATGACATCCGCCTGCTCGCCGGGCAGATGCTCAACGACCCGCTGAGTATCGAAGTCAGCCCGCGCAACGTCGCCGCCAACACCGTCAAGCAATGGGTGGTGCCGGTGGACAAGAAGCGCAAGCCAGAGCTGTTTGTGCACCTGATGCGCAAAGGCCGCTGGAAGCAGGTACTGGTGTTCGCCAAGACCCGCAACGGCGTGGATGCACTGGTGGATAAGTTGCAGGGCCTGGGCGTCAATGCCGATGGGATCCACGGTGACAAACCGCAGGCCACCCGCCAACGGGCGCTGGACCGCTTCAAGGCCGGCGAGGTGCAGATCCTGGTGGCCACCGATGTGGCCGCCCGTGGCCTGGATATCGAAGACTTGCCGCTGGTGGTCAACTTCGACCTGCCGATCGTCGCCGAAGATTACATCCACCGTATTGGCCGCACCGGGCGTGCGGGCAACACCGGTGAGGCGATCTCCCTGGTGTGTGCCGATGAAGTGAACATGCTGTCGGCCATCGAGATGCTGACGCGTCAGACCTTGACCCGCAAAGTCGAGCCGGATTTCGAGCCCGAGCACCGCGTGCCGGACACCGACGCCAGTGGGCAAGTGGTAAAGAAACCGAAAAAACCGAAGAAGCCCAAGGCCTCGGGCGGTGGCGGCAAACGTAACCTGGGCAAATGGGTGGACAGTGGCGAAGTGGCGCCGGCGGAGCCATCGATCAAACCGGTGCGCAAGGTGCCGGTGTTTAACACCGGGCCGCGTAAGAAGAAGTAGTTTGCTGCGTGACTGATAGCCTCATCAGAAGCAAGCCCCCACATTTTGAATCTGTTCACCGTTCAAAATGTGGGAGGGGCTTGCCCCCGATGGCGGCATTAAAATCACCACAAATCTCAGCGCTTGAGCCACTCCAGCATCCCATGCCCCGCCGCTTTGCCGCTGGCAAAACACCCCGTCAGCAAGTACCCGCCCGTCGGTGCTTCCCAGTCCAGCATCTCTCCCGCACAGAACACCCCCGGCAACTGCTTGAGCATCAAGCGCTCATCCAACGCCTCGAACGGCACGCCGCCCGCGGTGCTGATCGCTTCATCGATTGGCCGGGTTTTAACCAGTGTCAACGGCAGTGCCTTGATAGCCACCGCCAACTGCGTCGGATCATTGAAGTGTTCAGCTGGCGTCAGCTCCCGCAACAAGGCCGACTTGACCCCATCCAGGCCCAACTGGCTGTGCAAGTGCTTGCTCATCGAACGCGAGCCACGGGGCTTGGCCAAGGCGGCTTGCACCTTGTCCAGCGGCTTGCTCGGTAGCAGGTCGATATGCACGGTGGCTGAACCGTCGCGATTGATCGCTTCGCGAATCGGTGCTGACAGCGCATAGATCAAGCTGCCCTCGATGCCCGTGGCGGTGACCACACATTCCCCCAGCCGCGGCTTGTCATCCGCCAGGCCGATGGCGACGTTTTTCAGTGGTGCACCGGCGAATTTGCTGATCATCAAGTCGCTCCAGGCCGACACCTCGAAACCACAATTGCTCGGCTGCAAAGGGGCGTACGGCAAGCCTTGATCTTCGAACAGCTTAAGCCAGGCACCGTCGGAACCCAGGCGCGACCAACTGCCGCCACCGAGGGCCAGCAATACGGCTGGGCTGTGGACAGTTTTTTCGCCGTCCGGGCTGTGGATAACCAGCCCGCCGTCTGCGGCCCAACCCACCCAGCGATGGCGGGTGTGGATAACCACGCCCTGGTCGCGCAAGCGCTTGAGCCAGGCGCGCAACAGCGGGGCGGCCTTCATGTCCGTAGGAAAGACGCGGCCCGAAGTGCCAACAAAGGTCTGTATGCCTAGGCCGTGAATCCATTCGCACAACGCCTGGGCACCAAACGCGCGCAACAATGGCGCCATTTGCGGGGCGCGTTCGGCATAACGCAACAGGAACGCCGGGTACGCTTCCGAATGGGTGATGTTCATGCCGCCTACACCCGCCAGCAGGAACTTGCGCCCCACCGACGGCATGCCGTCGTAGAGGTCGACCCGCACGCCTGCCTGGCTCAAGACTTCAGCGGCCATCAGCCCGGCAGGGCCGCCGCCGATAATGATGACGTGTTGGGAAGGGGTATCGGGCATGGGGCAGGGCTACGGTCGCTTGAATAGGCCGAGCATTCTACCCGACGACAGCGCAAACGCCTGATCAAAAAACATACAGCTTCCTACAAGCCTTATGTAAAGCAGCGTTCAGACGCTTACGCTCAAGTTATCCACAGGTGGTTCCACAGGCATTGTGGGTAACGCCCAGGGTTTAATGACAACCTGATGACGCCCACACCCGCTGGGCGCTGTGATGCAAGATGCCGTGGCGACGGGCCAGGGCGGGGCGGTCTTTGCTGTAACCGCCGCCGATCACGCCCATTACCGCAATATCACGGCCCAGGCAGTGGCGCATCACGCTTTCGTCGCGGGCGGCGACACCTGCGTCGGTCAGCTTCAGGTAGCCGAGGGCGTCGTCCTTGTGCACGTCAACGCCGGCGTCGTACAGCACCAGGTCCGGCTGGTAGAGCGGCAACAGGTAGTTGAGTGCGTCGTCCACCACCTTGAGGTAGTCGGCGTCCCCCATGCCCATGGGCAGCGGGATGTCCCAGTCGCTTTGGGCCTTGCGTGCCGGGAAGTTCTTTTCGCAATGCAGCGACACCGTGATCGCCTCCGGCGTGTCGTGGAGGATACGCGCGGTGCCGTCGCCCTGATGCACGTCGCAATCGAAGATCAACACGCGGTTGACCCGGCCGCTGGCCAGCAGGTAATGGCTGATCACCGCCAGGTCGTTGAAGATGCAAAAGCCCGCCGGGTAATCGTAATGGGCGTGATGGGTGCCGCCCGCCAAGTGGCAGGCCAGGCCGTGTTCCAATGCCTGCTCCGCCGCCAGTAGCGAGCCGCCGACCGCCCGCACGGTGCGCCGGGCCAGGGCTTCGCTCCAGGGCAGGCCGAGGCGCCGCTGGTCTTCACGGGACAACTCGCCGCTCATATAGCGCTCGATATATCCTCGGTCATGCGCCAGGGCCAGAATCTCGGGTGGGCACAGTTGCGGGCGCAGCAACTGGCGGTCTTCGGTCAGGCCGCTGTCGACCAGGTGGTCGCGCAGCAGGCGGAATTTGTCCATGGGGAACCGATGGTCCGCCGGGAACTCGGGGCTGTAGTCATCGTGATAGATCAATGGCAGGGGCATGGGATTTTCTGACGGGAACCTGCGACGCATCTTACCCGCGTTGTACACTCACGCACATGGCAAGGGAGGGGACCCATGGAGCCGATACTGGAATTGGAAAGCGCACGCCTGGTGCTGCGCCAATGGCGCGACAGCGACCTGCCGGAATTTGCGCGCATGTGCGCGGACCCGCAGGTGATGCGCTATTTCCCGGCTAAATTGAGCCACCTGGAAACGGCTGCGTTGATCGGGCGGATTCGCGGGCACTTTGCCGAGTACGGCTTTGGTTTTTGGGCCTTGCAGCGCAAGGACACTCGCGAGTTTATCGGCCTGACCGGGCTGCAGAATGTCAACTTCGAGGCTGACTTTACCCCGGCCGTGGAGATTGGCTGGCGCCTGGCCCGCGAACACTGGGGCCTGGGTTATGCCAGCGAGGCGGCTTGGACCGCCTTGCGTTGCGGCTTCGATCGTTTGCAGGTGGATGAGATCCTGGCTTTCACCACTGAGTCCAATCTGCCATCACAAAAAGTCATGCAGGCCATCGGTATGCATTACGATCCCCAGGCAGATTTTGAACACCCCAAGGTCGCAGCCGATGACCCGCTGCGCCATCATGTTTTGTATCGCATCACCCGCGCCCAATGGTTGGACACGCTGCACGGATAAGCAGACCGGAATGCCCCATAGATTGTAGGAGTTGCTCTATGAGCCAAGTATTGGAAGATCTGGTGGACCTGCTGACCCTGGAGCCGATCGAGGAAAACCTCTTTCGTGGCCGCAGCCAGGACCTGGGGTTTCGCCAACTATTCGGCGGCCAGGTGCTCGGCCAGTCGCTGTCGGCGGCCAGCCAGACCGTAGAAGACGCGCGGCATGTGCATTCCCTGCATGGCTATTTCCTGCGCCCGGGCGATGCCGCATTGCCGGTGGTGTACTCGGTGGACCGCGTACGTGACGGCGGCAGTTTCAGCACGCGCCGCGTCACCGCGATCCAGAAGGGCAACCCGATCTTCACCTGCAGCGCCTCGTTCCAATATGACGAGGAAGGTTTTACGCACCAGAGCACGATGCCTGTGGTGGTCGGCCCGGAAAACCTGCCCTCCGAGCTGGAACTGACCCAGCAACGCGCCCACCTGATCCCCGAGCACATGCGCGACAAGCTGCTGTGCCCCAAGCCGATCGAAGTGCGCCCGGTGACCGAGAAAGACCCGTTCAACCCGCAGCCGTCCGATCCGGTCAAGTACGTATGGTTTCGTGCCGACGGCGCCCTGGCCGACTTGCCCGCGCTGCATAAATACCTGCTGGCCTACGCCTCGGACTTCGGTCTGCTGACCACCTCGCTGCTACCCCACGGCAAGACCGTGTGGCAGAAAGATATGCAGGTAGCCAGCCTCGATCATGCGCTGTGGTTCCACGCGGACCTGCGTGCCGATGACTGGCTGCTTTACGCCATGGACAGCCCATGGGCGGGCAACTCCCGTGGTTTCTCCCGTGGCAGCGTGTACAACCGCGCCGGGCAGCTGGTGGCCTCGGTGACCCAGGAAGGCTTGATTCGTCATCGCAAGGATTGGGCATGAGCCTGGCGCATATCCAACATTGGGTCTTTGACATGGACGGCACCCTCACGGTGGCCGTGCATGATTTTGCGGCCATTCGCGTGGCCCTGGACATTCCGCCGGAGGACGACATCCTCACCCACCTGGCGGCGTTGCCGGCCGATGTGGCAGCGGCCAAGCATGCCTGGTTGCTAGAGCATGAGCGCGAGTTGGCGGTGGGCTCGGTTGCCGCGCCAGGCGCGGTGGAGCTGGTGCGCGAGCTGGCCGGGCGTGGTTATCGCCTGGGCATCCTGACCCGCAATGCGCGGGAGCTGGCGCATATCACCCTGGAGGCGATTGGCTTGGCGGACTGCTTTGCCGCCGAGGATGTATTAGGCCGTGATGATGCGCCGCCCAAACCAGACCCGGGCGGCTTGCTGAAGCTGGCGGCGGCCTGGGATGTTTCGCCGAGCCGGATGGTGATGGTGGGAGATTACCGCTTTGATCTGGATTGCGGCCGGGCGGCGGGAGCCCGGACGGTGTTGGTGAACTTGCCGGAGAACCCGTGGCCAGCGTTGGCGGATTGGCATGCCGCAGACTGTGTGGCATTGCGCCGGATGATCCAGGCCAGCCACTGAAAAAGCGAAGTGTGGGAGGGGGCAAGCCCTAATGCCTGTCAGTTAAGAGATAGAGCGGACGATGGATAACCTGTGGGAGGGGGCTTGCTCCCGATAGGCCGCGCAGCGGCCTCAAAAATGGGCCTGCTACGCAGTCCATCGGGAGCAAGCCCCCTCCCACATTTTGAGTTGGTTTATTCAGTGCTTACTGGGTAAACAGCACCTTCTCGCCCGCAGGCGAGGTGAACATCTTGTCGCCGTCATGGCCCACGCCCGGTACTTCCACCAGCTTATGGCTCAGTTGCGGATGGCGCGTCTTGAGGTAGTCAAAGTAGTTGTGCCCACGAACCAGCCGGTACGCGCCCTGGGTCTCGGCTTCGCAGCTTTTATCCAGGGCCGGGTGGTTCGGGTCGGTGTCCTGCTGGCCCAGCAGGTAGGTGATGTCGCGTGACACGTAAGCCTGCTCAAGCTGCTCGGCGCCCTGGCCTGTTGCGTAGGCGGGCAGGTGCTGCATGCCGTACTTCCATTCGTTGAAGCTTGGGCAACTGGCCACATCGAACTTCACTGGGCGCTGCGGGCTGAAATAGGCGTACGACGAGGGGTTCGCCACCACGTAACGCAGGCTGATGCCTTCGGTTTGCAGCAGCGGGTGATCGTGGCCGGTAAGGGCAAAACGCTGCACCACTTGGCCGCCGCCGGAGTGGCCGGCGACCACGATTTCTTTCAGCGCCGGGAACAGTTTGCGGTTGCCCAGGTGCTTGATGACCTGGTCCAGCGCACCGTAGGAGCTGAGTTGGCCCGGGCCGGTCGACAGTTCGCCGGCCATCCAGTCATTGCCGTGCCAGCGCAGCACCTGCTTATCCAGATGATTGCGTTGCACGTCCAGCTCGTTGAGAAACTGCGGTGCGATCACCAGGGTATGGCTGGCAACGCCTGCGTGTGCGGCGGCATCTTCGCCACTTTTGAGATAGGTCTGCGCATTGCGCAAGCGACCGTGCACGATGATCAGGGCACGGGTGACATCGGGCAGCGGCTGGCGCCAGTCCTGGCTCAGGCCCAGGCTCAGGTCACCCGCCTGCAGATGGAAACGCTCGGGGCTGACCACTTTGACGCCGTGCGCTTGCTCGGCGGCCCAGGCGCTGGTGGAACAGCTGATCATCAAGCCCAGCAGTAGACCCAGTCGTTGGTTCATTTAGAGGCTCTTGGCGGCAAAGGTATCGCATTGAGTGATCTGCCCCTCGGTAAAGCCGGTCTTGAACCAGCGCACGCGCTGTGCCGAGGTGCCGTGGGTAAACGAGTCCGGCACGACGCGCCCTTGACCCTGTTGCTGCAAACGGTCATCGCCAATGGCGTTGGCGGCGTTCAGTGCGGCTTCAATGTCGCCGGGCTCCAGCCAGTTCAGGCGTTTTTGCGCACGGTTGGCCCACACCCCGGCGAAGCAGTCGGCCTGCAGCTCCTGGCGTACCAGCAAACCGCCGTCACCTTGCATTTGCCGGCCTTGCTGGCGCGCGGCCTGGATCTTGGAGGAGATGCCCAGCAGTGTTTGCACATGGTGCCCGACTTCGTGGGCGATCACATACGCCTGGGCGAACTCGCCGGCAGCCTGGAAGCGTTGCGACATTTCCCGGAAGAAATCCAGGTCCAGATAGACTTGCTGGTCGGCCGGGCAGTAGAACGGGCCGCTGGCCGAGGTGGCGCTACCACACGCGGAGTTGACCCGGCCACGGAACAGAATCAGCTTGGGGTTTTTGTAGACCAGGCCATTTTCCTTGAATACCTGGCCCCAGGTGTCCTCAGTGTCGCCCAGGACCGCGCGCACGAAGTCAGCCTGTTGGTCGTTGGCCGGCGGGGCCTGGCGGGTTTGCGTGCTCACCGAGGGCGCTTGTTCCATCTGGCCGGTCAACTGGCCGAGGATCTGCAGCGGGTCCTGGCCGGTCAGCCAGCCTATGCCGACGATCAGCACAATCGCCGTGAGGCTCAGGCCCTTGCCGCCACCAAAGCGTATGCCTCCACCACCGCCGCCACTGTCATCGCGGGCATCCACCACGTTGTCGCTGCGTCGGCCTTTTTTCCATAGCATGGGGGCAATCCTCTCGGTAAACGGTCTTACATTAATTGGGAAAGAGTATGGCCGTTAATCGCGGCAATAACCTTCGCCGGTATCGACAATCAAGCAGTCCTTTTTATCCGCCAGCCATTTCAGGCCGGTGGCCTCGCCGTCGCCGGCGCTCAATTGCTGCGGGCCGTCGGGGCGGGTAAAGGTAATGCCGTCTTCGTTGGCTTCCCCTTTGAAGGTGCCGGCGTCGTCGTTATCCAGGCCGTATTTCATGGTTAGCAGGTAGTGCCCACGGCCGATGCTGTCGTCCTTGGCGATGGTCAGGCTCAAGCCTTCGACGCCGATCCACTTGCCGACCCATTTATCGGTCGGCGGGGTTGCCGGTACCAGCGTGGCCTGTACCGAGGCGGGAGCGGGTTTGGGCGCGGGCGTTGGCTCTTTATTGCAGGCGGTGAGCAGGGCAAGGGCAGGCAGAACAAAGAGTATTTTTTTCATAGCGACATGGCCTTGATCAAAAAGTGTGCAGCCCTTGGGCAAACGTGCTGCGTTGGACTCGAATACCGTGATTTAGTGCGCTGTTCGCACGGTGTTTGGTTATGCTCTTGGGGCAGACTCCGACCCGGCTGCTAGATTACCGGGTTGAGTGCTGCCATGTTCAGTGCTCAGCGTTCAGCCCGCCATGCAAGAGAATTCAATGACCGTCAGCACCCCCCTTTCCGGCGTCAACCGTCCCTTCAAAGGCATTTTGCTGATTGTGGTGGCGACCTTTCTGTTTTCCAGCCACGACGCCTTGTCCAAATACCTGGCCGGGTTCTATCCGATCGTGATGGTGGTGTGGGCGCGTTACCTGGTGCACACCCTGTTGATGGCCGGGATCTTCCTGCCGCAATCGGGCTTGCGGGTATTGCGCAGCAAACGGCCAGGGATGCAGGTGGTGCGCGCTTTGTGCCTGCTAGGCACCAGCCTGTTTTTCACCACGGCGCTGCATTACATCCCGTTGGCGGAAGCCACGGCGGTGAACTTCCTCGCGCCGATCCTGGTGACGGCGCTGTCCGTGCCGCTGCTCGGCGAGCATGTCACGCGTGGACAGTGGCTGGCGGTGATCTGCGGGTTTGTCGGCGTGCTGGTGATCATCCATCCGGGGGGCGAGTTGTTTACCCCGGCGGTGTTGCTGCCGCTGTGTTCGGCGCTGTTTTTCTGCTTCTACCAACTGCTCACGCGCATCCTCAGCCAATACGACACACCGACCACCAGCAACTTCTTCGCCGGCCTGTGCAATACCCTGGTGATGAGTGCCATGGTGCCGTTCTTCTGGCAAATCCCCACGCTATGGCACGCAGTGCTGATGCTGGCGCTGGGTACGTGCGGGATGACGGCGCACCTGCTGTTGACCCAGGCGTTCCGCTTCGCGGCGCCGGCCTTGCTGGCACCATTCGGCTATTGCCAGATCGTGTTCGCAGGGTTGTTGGGCTGGCTGGTGTTCAATCACACCCCGGACCTGACCACGGTGGTTGGGATCGGGGTGATCTGCATGAGCGGGCTGGCCGCTGCCTGGCAGCAGCGGCGCAGATAGTTCAGAGGGTGGTAGCTCAGACGTCTACGGTAGGAATCCTGCGCGGTGCCATGAAGTACATCCAGGTCAGGGCAATGAAGTACATCGCCGGGATCAGGGTGAACAGCACCGTGTAGTTGTTGTTCGTGACCGTGAGGATATGCCCGACGATCTGGGTCATGAACATGCCGCCGATCGCCGCGCACATGCCACCGAAACCGAACACCGTGCTCATCATGTGCTTGGGCGTGTAGTCCATCACCAGGCTCCAGATATTGGCGGTCCAGGCCTGGTGCGCGCCGATGGCCAGGGAAATGGCAAACACTGCGACCCACAGCTGGCTGGAACCGGCGGCCATGATCACACCGATGATGCAGCAGGCAAACAGCAGCATCGACAGCAACCGCGCCTTGATCGGGTTCATCCCGCGGCCGATCAGGAACGACGACAGAATGCCCCCACCCACACTGCCGAAGTCGGCGGTCAGGTAAATGATGATCAGCGGAATGCCCATCTGGGTCACGTTGATGCCCAGGTTGTATTGCTGGTTCAGGAACGGCGGCAGCCAGTACAGGTAGAACCAGAACACTGGTGCGGTCATCGCGTAGGCAAGGGCGAAGGCCCAGGTACCACGCATGCGCAGGATGCGGCTGAACGGGACGCGAGGTTGTTCCGGTTCGAGTTCCTGCTGTACGTAATCCAGTTCGGATTGTTTAACGGTGGGGTGGTCTTCCGGGTTGTAGTACTTCAGGCCCCAGCACACCAGCCAGATCCCGCCGAGTGCCGACATGCACAGGAACGCCGCCTGCCAGCCCCACACGTGCAGGATCAACGGCAGCAGCATCGGCGTCAGCATCGCACCGACGTTGGTGCCGGCGTTGAAGATGCCGGTGGCGACTGCGCGCTCACCCGCCGGGAACCACAGGCGCGTGGTCTTGACGCAGGCCGGATAGTTGGCGGCTTCGGTGATGCCGAGGATAAAACGGCAGACCATAAAGCCGAGCGCCGAGGTGGCCAGGCCGTGGGCGCCGGTGGCCAGGCTCCACAGCAAGACCGCGCAGAAGAACACGCGCTTGACGCCGATGCGGTCGATCAGCCGGCCTTGCAGTACAAAACCGATGGCATAACCCACCTGGAACCAGAAGTTGATGTTGGCGTAGTCCATCGCCGTCCAGCTCATTTCCTTGGCCAGGATCGGTTGCATCACGCCCAGGGCGGCGCGGTCGATGTAGTTCAGTGTGGTGGCGAAGAACACCAGGGCCAGCATGCCCCAGCGGGTTTTACCCACGGCCAGGGCGCCGCGGATCTTGTCGCCGATGCCGGCGTGCGGGTTGCCCGGGCGCGCGGCCAGGACGGAGTTTTGCGAAGGCATGAGGTGGTACCCGTTTTTGAAATTGTTATGGTGTGTGCTGGGCTTCTTTTTCGGGTGTAGCTGCGAGAACGATGGTGCGTAGCGGTTAAAAAATCGTCAATTCGCCAAAGGGGCTTAGTGTTCGATAATCGCACCAAAAACTAACCGGTTCGTACATTTTAATTGCTGCGTGTAGGCTGGGGGCGAATAATTTGCCACAAACAACAATTGCCGGGAGTCGCCCCATGCAACGTTCCATTGCCACCGTTTCCTTGAGCGGTACTCTGCCGGAAAAGCTTGAAGCCATTGCCGCCGCCGGGTTTGACGGGGTCGAGATCTTCGAGAATGACTTGTTGTATTACGACGGCAGCCCGCGGGAAGTCAGGCAAATGTGTGCCGACCTGGGCATTGCCATCACCTTGTTCCAGCCCTTCCGCGACTTCGAAGGCTGCCGCCGCGACCGCCTGGCGCGCAACCTTGAACGGGCCGAGCGCAAGTTCGACTTGATGCAGGAACTGGGCACCGACCTGGTGCTGGTGTGCAGTAATGCTTCGGCCGATTGCGTGGGCGATGAACGCATTTTGCTCGACGACTTGAGCCTGCTGGCCGAACACGCCGGGCGCCGTGGCCTGCGCATTGGTTATGAAGCGCTGGCCTGGGGCAAGCATGTCAACACCTGGCAGCAAGTGTGGAAACTGGTGCGCCAGGTCGATCACCCCAGCCTCGGCGTGCTGCTCGACAGCTTCCACACCTTGTCGCTCAAGGGCGACCCGAGCGCGATCGCGCAGATCCCCGGCGACAAGATCTTCTTTGTGCAAATGGCTGACGCGCCGATCCTGGCCATGGACGTGCTGGAGTGGAGCCGGCACTTCCGTTGCTTCCCCGGGCAGGGCGAATTCGACCTGGCGGGGTTCCTCGCACCGATCATCCAGAGCGGCTACACCGGGCCGTTATCCCTGGAGATCTTCAACGATGGTTTCCGCGCGGCACCCACCCGGGCGAATGCGGCAGACGGCTTGCGCTCGCTGCTGTACCTGGAAGAGAAAACCCGTGAACGCCTCCAGCAGCAAGCGCCTGCCCAGCCCGTCGATATCCTGTTCGATACCCCGCCCGCCAGCGAATACGGTGGCATCGAGTTCCTGGAGTTCGCCGTGGATGAAAACCTCGGGGCCAGGCTCACTCAATGGCTGGAGCGCCTGGGCTTCGTCAAGGCCGGGCAGCACCGTTCCAAGAGTGTGAGCCTGTTGCGCCAGGGGGATATCAACCTGATCCTCAACTGTGAGCCGTATTCCTTCGCGCACAATTTTTTCGAGGCCCATGGGCCATCGTTGTGTGCCACGGCGATTCGGGTCAAGGACAGTGCCAAGGCGATGGCACGGGCAGTGGCCTACAAAGGCCAGCCGTATCGCGGATTGGTGGGGCCCAACGAGCTGGAACTGGGCGCGGTTCGCGCACCGGATGGCAGCCTGATTTACCTGGTGGACCCAAGCGAAGGCGACTTGTACGACACTGATTTCAACCTGCAGCCGGCAGCGCTTTCCAGCGGCGGCCTGCTGCGCCTTGACCATATGGCGATGGCCTTGCCGGCCGACAGCCTCGACAGTTGGGTGCTGTTTTACAAGAGCCTGCTGGATTTCGAGGCCGATGACGAAGTGGTGTTGCCCGACCCTTACGGCCTGGTGAAAAGCCGTGCACTGCGTAGCCGTTGCAGCTCGATCCGTCTGCCGTTGAATATTTCTGAGAACCGCAACACCGCCATTTCCCATGCACTATCGAGCTATCGAGGCTCGGGGGTGCACCACATTGCGTTCGACTGCGCGGATATTTTCGCCGAGGTGAGCCGGGCGAAGGCGGCGGGTGTGCCGTTGCTGGATATCCCGCTCAACTACTATGACGACCTGGCGGCGCGGTTTGATTTCGACGATGAGTTCCTCAGCGAGTTGGCGTATTACAACGTGCTGTACGACCGCGACGCCCAGGGCGGTGAGTTGTTTCATGTGTACACCGAGGCGTTCGAAGGGCGGTTTTTCTTCGAGATTATCCAGCGCAAGAACGGTTACGCCGGCTATGGCGCGGCCAACGTGGCGGTACGTCTGGCGGCGATGGCCAAATCCCGTAGCGGCGCGGCGCGGCAGGCGCGTTTATAACGGCGTGTCGGGTGCTTCCTTCGGCGGGCGGCGCGGCCCATAATCACCGCCTGCATAACACTGGCCGTGAGCGCACCATGACCTCCGAAGCACCGCGCAAGAGTCGTAAGAACAATCCGGAAAAGACCCGCGAAAACATCCTTCAGGAAGCCATCGTCGAGTTCGTTCAACAGGGCCTGTCCGGCGCTCGCGTGGATGCGATCGCCGAGCGCATCCACACTTCCAAACGCATGATCTATTACTACTTCGGCAGTAAGGAGCAGCTCTACGTCGAAGTACTGGAGAAGCTCTACGGCGACATCCGTAATACCGAAACCCGTATGAACCTCACCGCGCTGGAGCCCCGTGAAGCGATCCGGCGCCTGGTGGAGTTCACCTTTGATCACCACGACCAGAACGTGGATTTCGTGCGTATCGTCAGCATCGAGAATATCCACAACGCCGAATACGTGAAGCGTTCGGATGCGATCAAGGCGATGAACAGCAACATCCTTGAAGCGCTGGGCGCCACTTTGCGTCGGGGGGCCGAGATGGGGCTGTTCCGCGAGGGGCTGGAGCCGTTGGACGTGCACCTGCTGATCAACTCTTTCAGCTTTTACCGGGTGTCCAACCGCCATACGTTCAGTGAGATTTTTCAGATCGAGCTGTCGGACGAGGCGATCAAGCAGCGCCACCGCGAGATGATTTGTGATTCGGTGATGCGTTACTTGCAGGCCTAAGGCTGAAACAGGACCCATGTGGGAGGGGGCTTGCTCCCGATAGCGTTGTGCCAGTCAGCAGTTTTTCGACTGACTTGCCGCTATCGGGAGCAAGCCCCCTCCCACAGGTTAACCATCGTCCGCGCTATCGCTTAACTGACTGGCATTAGGGCAAGCCGCTCCCACATTGGGATTTTTTTGCCGGTCAGGTATTCATGCTCTGGAAGTGCGCCAACATGCGGTCGGCGTCTGGCGCCTTGCCACTGAACAACTCAAACGCCTTCACCGCCTGAAACACCGCCATGTTGCCGCCATCCAGGGTGCGGCAACCCAAGGCGCGGGCGTCGCGCAGCAGTTCGGTTTCCAGGGGGAAGTACACAATTTCCGCGACCCATAATTCAGCCCGCAACAGCGCGGGCGGCACCGGCGTGCCCGGCAGTTTGTCCATGCCCATCGGTGTGGTGTTGACCAACCCATCGGCTTCGGCCATGGCGCTTTCCAAGTGGCTGCCGACCTGGGCACGCCCGCTGCCGAAACGCTGCGCAAGGTTATCGACAAGGTCGCGGGCGCGGCTGATCTCCACGTCAAAAATACTCAAGTGCTGTACGCCTTCGGCCAACAGTGCGTGGGCCACGGCCGCTCCCGCACCGCCGGCCCCCATCTGAACCACGCGTTGGCGCGCGACATCATTGAAGTTGCGCCGAAACCCTTCGGCAAACCCCAGGCAGTCTGTGTTGTGGCCGATGCGCTTGCCGGCCTTGAATACCACGGTGTTGACCGCGCCGATGCCTCGGGCTTCGTCGGAGAGTTCATCGAGCAACGGCAGGATCGCCTGCTTGCACGGGTAGGTAATGTTCAGCCCGGTGAAGTGCATCAACTCGGCGGCGCGCAGCAGCTCGGGCAGGGCGTTGATATCCAGGTGCAGCGGTGCAAGATCGATCAGGCGATACAGGTAACGCAGGCCTTGGGCGTCACCTTCCTGCTCATGCAGCGCCGGGGTGCGGGAGGCCTGGATGCCCGAGCCGATCAGGCCGGCGAGGATGCGCGGTTTCATCGGGTCGATCCTTTTAGCAACTGGCTGAAGTGGCTCAGGGCCAAGTGGTAGCCGTGGCTGCCGAAGCCGGCCAGCACTGCGGTGGCGACCGGCGATACAAAGGAGTGATGCCGAAACGCCTCACGCGCATGCACATTGGATAAGTGCACTTCGATCACCGGCACTTCACTGGCCACCAGTGCGTCACGAATCGCGACCGAGGTGTGGGTCCAGGCGGCCGGGTTGATCACGATCCCGGCGCAACGGGCGCGGGCGCCGTGGATCCAGTCGAGCAGTTCGCCTTCGTGGTTGGTCTGGCGAAACTCCAGTTTCAACCCCAGTTGTTCAGCGCTGCGGCCACACAGGGCAGCGATGTCGGCCAGGGTTTCATGGCCGTAGGTGGCCGGCTCACGGGTGCCGAGCAGATTGAGATTGGGGCCGTTGAGCACCAGGATGAGGGGCGGCATGGGGTGTCTCCACAATTATTGTTCGTTGTGGAGGTAAAATGTACTGAATGGTTAATTTGGTCAATCGACGGCAGTATGCCCGGGTTGGCATGTGTTCGATTATCGAACCATTAATCCAGGGCAGTCGCTGCAGAAGGTGCGCCGCCCGAATACGGGCGGCGCACGGGTCAGCGTCGGGTCAACAACACGCCGGACTCCATATGGTGCGTCCACGGGAACTGGTCAAACATTGCACAGCGGGTAATGCGGTGCGTGTCATGCAGTTGCGCGATGTTCGCGGCCAGGGTCTCCGGGTTGCAGGAGATGTACAGGATGTTGTCGAAGCGCCGGGTCAGCTCGCAGGTGTCCGGGTCCATGCCGGCGCGGGGCGGGTCGACGAACACGCTGCCGAATTCATAGCTCTTCAGGTCGATACCTTGCAGGCGGCGGAACGGACGCACTTCATTGAGCGCCTCGGTGAGTTCTTCGGCAGACAGGCGCACCAGGGTGACGTTATCCACAGCGTTTTCATCGAGGTTGGCCAGCGCTGCGTTCACGGAGGTTTTGCTGATCTCGGTGGCCAGCACCTTACGCACGCAGGTGGCCAGCGGCAGGGTGAAGTTGCCGTTGCCGCAGTACAGTTCCAGCAAGTCATCCGGGCGATCGCCCAAGGCTTCATACGCCCAATTGAGCATCTTCTGGTTCACCGTGCCGTTGGGCTGGGTGAACGCGCCTTCGGGTTGGCGATAGCTGAAGGTACGGCCGCCGACTTCGAGTTTTTCCACCACGTAGTCATGGCCGATCACATCGCGCTTGCCCTTGGAGCGGCCGATGATGCTGACATTCAAGTCGGCGGCCAGCTGTTTGGCGGCGGTGTGCCAATGCTCATCCAGTGGGCGGTGATAGCACAGGGTGATCATCGCGTCGCCAGCCAGTGTGGTGAGGAACTCCACCTGGAACAGCTTGTGGCTCAGGGCGGCGCTGGCTTGCCAGGCGGCCTTGAGTTGCGGCATCAACTGGTTGATGCGGTGGCTGGCGATGGGGAACTCTTCGATCAGGATCGGCGTGCGCTTGTCGTCCTGGGAGAACATCGCGTAGTGGCGTTCACCACCTTCGCGCCACAGGCGGAACTCCGCCCGCAGGCGGAAGTTCTGCAGCGGCGAATCGAAGACCTGTGGCTCGGGTGCGTCGAACGGTGCCAGCAGGTCACGCAAGCGCGTGACCTTGTCTTGCAGTTGAGCGGTGTAGCGTGCGGCGTCAAAAGTCATGCGTTGAACCAGCCCAGCTTGATCACGAACAGAATCGACAGGATCACCAGTGCCGGGTTCAGCTCACGGTAGCGGCCCGAAAGCAGCTTGATGGCGGTCCAGGCGATGAAACCGAAGGCGATGCCGTTGGCGATGGAGTAAGTGAAAGGCATCGCCAGGGCGGTGATCACCACCGGTGCTGCCACGGTAATGTCATCCCAGTCGATTTCCGCCAGGCCCGACGTCATCAACACGGCCACGAACAGCAGCGCCGGTGCGGTGGCGAAGGCCGGTACGCTGGCGGCCAGTGGCGAGAAGAACAGCGCCAGCAGGAACAGGATCGCCACCACGATGGCGGTCAAGCCGGTACGGCCACCGGCGCTTACGCCTGCGGCGGACTCGATGTAGCTGGTGGTGGTCGAGGTGCCCAGCAGGGAACCGGCCATGGCGGCGGTGCTGTCGGCGATCAGCGCACGGCCCATTTTCGGCATGTGGCCATCCTTGCCCATCAGCCCGGCGCGCTTGGCGACGCCGATCAGGGTGCCGGAGTTGTCGAACAGGTCGACGAACAGGAACGCGAAGATCACGCTGACCAGGCCGATATCCAACGCGCCTTTGATATCCAGTTGCAGGAACGTCGGGGCCAGCGAGGGTGGCATCGAGGTCACGCCGCCGAACGGGGTGAAGCCCATGACGATGGAGACGATGGTCACCGCCAGGATGCCGATCAGCACCGCGCCGCGCACGGCCAGGGCTTCCAGCGCCACGATCAGCGCGAAACCGAGGGTGGCGAGGATCGGCGCCGGTTGTTTCAGGTCGCCCAGGCCGACCATGGTGGCCGGGTTGCTGACCACGATACCGGCGTTATGCAGGGCGATCAGCGCCAGGAACAGGCCGATACCGGCGGCAATCGCCGAGCGCAGCGGCAGCGGGATGCTGTTGATGATCCACTCACGGATACGGAAGATCGACAGCAGGAAGAACAGTACCGCCGAAATGAATACCGCACCCAGGGCAACCTGCCAGGTGTGGCCCATGTGCAGCACCACGGTGTAGGTAAAGAAGGCGTTGAGGCCCATGCCCGGTGCCAGGGCGATCGGGTAGTTGGCGATCAGACCCATTACCGTCGAACCAATGGCGGCCGCCAGGCAGGTCGCGACGAACACGGCGCCCTTGTCCATGCCAGTTTCGCCGAGGATGCTCGGGTTCACGAACAGGATGTAGGCCATCGCCAGGAACGTGGTGATACCCGCGAGAATCTCGGTGCGCACGTTGGTGTTGTGTGCTTTGAGTTGAAACAGCTTTTCCAGCATGCCGGCTCCCTGTGACGCTATCTTGCGTCGTTATTTGTTGACCTCTAAGTCAAAGCACAAACTGCGCCAAGCGCCTGTGGTTTCAGAGAGGATCGGAAAAAGCGGCGCATCATACCAGCAGCCGAGGCCGTGTGGCGCACGGGGTTGGCTCGGCGATGCATGGCTGTGGATCATGGCCTTGAGGCATACTGCGCCGACGTTCAAGGCAGGGTCGTTAACAGCATGAAAAAAGCCAACGCGTGGAGTCTAGCTCTGATCGCCAGTCTCAGCCTGTGGTGGGGCGCGGCACCAGCGTGGGGCGCAGCTGCACCGCCCTTGAGCGAGGTGCGGGTGTTCAAGGTCGAGTCGGCGCGTTGCAGCGAGAAAGTCCCGGAAGGCGCCCAGAGTACCCAGATGTGCGAGCACCGTGGCCCGACCCAGGTTTCGGTGATGGAGGTCGGCCTGGGTAACAGCCCCATGGGTCGCTTCAATGGCGCCGAGCTGGACGGGCGGCGCACGCCGGTGTGCCAGGTCGGCAATATCAGCGAGGCGTGCAATGGCGTGGGCACGCTGATGGGCTACATCTATGTGTTTGACTTGAATGTCGAAGCCCAGGGGTGGTTCGAGTTCAGCAATACGTCGATCAACGGCCCGCAAAATGCCTTGAAGGTGATGCTCAATATCCGCTGATCAATCCTCTTGAACGCTCATAACCACGGGTAGTCGTACCCCAGAGACGGCGACTTTCCCGAACGCCGCGAACGGACTTCAACCCGTGAGGTGTTTATGAGCGCAATCCCCAATGACGCGGCGGCCCGACCGTTCGTCAGCCACCCGATACACCTGACCCTGAACGGCCAGCAGCGCCAGCTGAACGTGTTGCCCTGGACCACCTTGCTCGACCTGCTGCGCGAACAACTCGACCTGGTCGGCAGCAAAAAGGGCTGCGACCACGGCCAATGTGGTGCCTGCACCGTGTTGCGTGACGGCAAACGCGTGAATGCCTGCCTGACCCTGGCGGTGATGTGCGACGGTGCCGAGTTGACCACCATCGAGGGCTTGGCTGACGGCGACGAGCTGCATCCGATGCAGCAGGCGTTTATCAAGCATGACGCGTTCCAGTGTGGCTATTGCACGCCCGGGCAGATTTGCTCTGCCGTTGGCCTGGCCAATGAGGGGCGGGCCCAGGACCCCGCGCAGATCCAGGAACTGATGAGCGGCAATCTGTGCCGCTGTGGTGCCTACAGCAACATCCGCGACGCGATTGAAGCGGTCGTGCTGGGAGACAAACCATGAACCCGTTCCAGTACAGCAAGCCGACCGACGTACATGAAGCGGTGCGGCTGAGTAGCGCCGCCTCGCGCTTTATTGCCGGCGGCACCAATTTACTGGACCTGATGAAAGAGAACATCAGCCGGCCCGAACACTTGATCGATATCACCGGCCTGCCGCTGCATGGCGTTGAACCTACGGCCAGTGGTGGCGTGATGATCGGTGCCTTGGTCAGCAACGCTGACCTGGCCTGGCACCCGTTGATCGAAGCCCGTTACCCTTTGCTGTCCCAGGCGATCCTCGCCGGTGCGTCACCGCAGTTGCGCAACATGGCCAGTACCGGCGGCAACCTGTTGCAGCGCACCCGTTGCTATTACTTCTATGACACCGGCGTGCCCTGCAACAAGCGTGAGCCGGGCAGTGGCTGCCCGGCGCGAACCGGCTTGAACCGCATTCATGCCATTCTCGGCGCCAGCGAGCAGTGCGTGGCGACCCATCCCTCGGACATGTGTATCGCCCTGGCCGCCCTGGAGGCACGGGTGCATGTGGAGGGGCGTGGCGGTTCGCGTGTGATTGAGTTTGCCGATTTCCATCGCTTGCCGGGCGACACGCCGCAGCGCGACAACCTGTTGGCCGATGATGAGCTGATCACGGCCATTGAGTTACCGGCCGACCGTCTGGCGGGCCACAGTCATTATTTGAAAGTGCGCGACCGTGCGTCATACGCGTTTGCCCTGGTGTCGGTTGCCGCCGCGTTGGAGCTGGATGGCGACACCATCGTCGACGCCCGCCTGGCCCTTGGCGGCGTGGCGCACAAACCCTGGCGGGACCGAGCGGTGGAAACCGCGCTGATCGGCCGTACGGTCAGCCGCGAAACCTTCAGCAGTGCCGCTGACGCCTTGTTGCAGGATGCCGAGCCGCTGGAACACAACGCCTTCAAGATCAAGCTGGCGCGTCGGGCGATTATCCGCGCCCTGAGCGATGCCGCTGTCGCAGGAGAACGCCCATGACCGCTATCGGAAAGCCCCTGGACCGCGTCGATGGTCTGCTCAAGGTGACGGGCCAGGCACGTTATGCCGGTGAGTTTGCCGGTCAGGACCTGCTCCACGGCAGCGTGGTATCCAGCACTATCGCCAAGGGGCGAGTGGTCAGGATTGATGCGTCCAGAGCCCTGGCATTGCCCGGCGTGGTCATGGTGCTCGATCACCTCAACCGGCCGAAACTCGCCAGTTACGACGACGCGTTTGCCGATGCCGATGCCGCGGACGGTTCGCCGTTTCGCCCGTTGTACAACGACCGCGTGCTCTATAGCGGCCAGCCATTGGCCCTGGTGATCGCCGATAACCTGGAGCTGGCGCGGCATGCCGGTTCGCTGGTGCATATCGAGTACGAGCGCGAAGCTTTCGAGACCGACTTGCTGGCGATGCAGGAGCAGGCCCACGCTTCCCCGCAAACGCCGCCCAAGCCGCGTGGCAACTTTCAGGCGCAGTGGAGCGCCGCCGCCGTCAGCCTGGATCTGCACTACAGCACGCCCATCGAGCATCACAACCCTATGGAGCCGCATGCCAGTACGGTGCTGTATCAGCCGGATGGCACCCTGCATATCCATGACAAAACCCAAGGGCCACAGAACTGCCAGGCCTATGTGCAAAAGGTGTTCGGCCTGGATAAAAGCCAGGTGCGCATCTTTGCCGCTTTCGTCGGCGGGGCGTTCGGCTCGGGCTTGCGTCCGCAATATCAATTGCCGCTGGCGGTGATGGCGTCGCTGGCGCTCAAGCGTTCGGTACGGGTCACTCTGACGCGTCAACAGATGTTCACGTTCGGCTACCGCCCGCGCACCTTGCAGCGCCTGCAAATGGGCGCCGCCGCCAACGGGCAATTGCTGGCACTTGGGCATACCGCAATCGGCCAGACTTCGCGTTTCGAGGATTTCAGTGAGCACGTGGTTGAATGGAGCGGCATGCTCTACCACTGCGACAACGTGCAACTGACCTACAAACTGGTGCCACTCGATGTATTCACCCCGCTGGACATGCGCGCACCCGGCGCCGCCCTGGGTGTGATCGGCCTGGAATGCGCCATGGATGAACTGGCGTGTGCCTTGGGCATGGACCCGGTGCAACTGCGCCTGATCAATTACGCCGAGCGCAACCAGAACGAAGACAAACCCTGGTCGAGTAAAGCGCTGCGTGAGTGCTACCGCGAAGGCGCCGAACGTTTCGGCTGGCAGCGGCGCAACCCGGAGCCGCGCAGCATGCGGGAGGGCCGGCAGTTGATCGGCTGGGGCATGGCCGGCGGTGTGTGGGAGGCCATGCAGATGAAGGCCAGCGCCAAGGCGCGGATCGACGCGCAAGGAAAGCTGACGGTGAGCAGCGCCACCACGGATATCGGCACCGGAACTTATACCGTGATGACCCAGATTGCGGCGCAGGCCAGTGGGGTGGCGGTCAAGGACGTGGCGTTTCTGTTGGGGGATTCATCGTTGCCCACGGCGCCGCTGCAAGGGGGCTCGTTTACTGTGTCTTCCGTCGGGACTGCCGTTCAGCAAGCGTGCGAAGCGTTGAACGCCAAGTTGCTGAAAATCGCCCGGCAGACTTACCCGGTTTTTAAAGGGGCTGAAGCGGTGCGCTTCGAAGACGGTCAACTGCACTGCGGGGATGTCAGTGTTTCGCTGGCGCAGTTGGTCAAGGACAGCGGTGAAGAGGCGTTGGAAGTCCAGGTCGACAGCGAGCCCGACAAAAAGCGCGAAGGCTACGCCACCGCCACCCATTCAGCGGTGTTCGTGGAGGTGCGGGTGGACGAAGACCTCGGCACTGTGCACGTCAGCCGGGTGGTCAGCGCGGTTGCGGCCGGGCGTGTGGTGAACCCCAAGATGGCCCGCAGCCAGATTCTCGGCGGGGTGGTGTGGGGCATCGGTATGGCGCTGCACGAAGAAACCCAGGTTGACCATCAGCTGGGTCGTTACATGAATCACAGCCTGGCCGAGTACCACATCCCGGTAAACGCCGACATCGGTGACATTGACGTGCTGTTCGTCGAAGAACACGACGAGATCGTCAATGCCCTGGGTTCCAAGGGGGTCGGTGAAATCGGCATTGTCGGGGTGGCGGCAGCCGTCGCGAATGCGGTCTACCACGCCACCGGCAAGCGGGTCAGGGACTTCCCGATCACCCTGGATAAGGTGCTTTAAACCTTGGCCTCTTCGACCGGAACATGCATCCGGTCGCGGTTGGCCAGGGTCGGGAACAGCTTGATCCACATCCCGGTGACCAGCAATGTCCCGACCCCGCCCATGACCACGGCGGGCACGGTGCCGAACCAGTGGGCGGTGATCCCGGACTCGAACTCGCCGAGTTGATTGGACGCGCCGATGAACAGGCCGTTGACCGCACTGACGCGCCCGCGCATTTCATCCGGGGTTTCCAGTTGTACGAACGAGGCGCGGATCACCATGCTGATCATGTCCGCCGCGCCCAACACCACCAGCACCCCCAGGGAGAACCAGAACGAGGTCGACAGGCCGAAGGCGATAGTCGCCACGCCGAATACGCCTACGGCGGTGAACATCACGCGTCCCACGTGCCGGTCCACGGCAAACCGCGCCAGCCACAACGACATCAACAACGCACCCACCGCCGGTGCCGAGCGCAGCAGGCCCAGGCCCCAGGCACCGGTCAGCAGGATGTCCTTGGCGAACACCGGCAGCAACGCGGTGGCGCCGCCCAGCAGCACGGCGAATAGGTCCAGGGAAATGGCGCCGAGGATGTCCGGGCGGCTGCGGATGAAACGGATGCCGGCCAGCAGCGAATCCAGGGTGGCCTTGCCTTTATTGAGTGGGGTCTGGCGGGCGGGCAGGTTGAGGGTCAGCGTGCAGGCAATCAGGTAAAGCACCACGGTAGGCCCGTAGACCCACACGCTGCCGAATGCATACAGCAAACCGCCGAGCGCCGGCGCGACGATGGTCGCCAGTTGCTGGGCCGACTGGGAGGACGCCACCGCCCGCGGGAACAAGGCGCTGGGCACGATGCTCGGCAGCAGTGCCTGGGTGGTGGGCATTTCAAAGGAGCGCGCGGCACCCAACAGGAACGCGAGGATGAAGATCATCTCGCGGGTCACGTGGCCGGTCAGGCCGCCGATGGCCAGGCTCAGGGCAATCAACGCCTGCACGGTCTGGCAGATGGCGGCCACCTTGCGGCGCTCATAACGGTCGGCCACATGCCCGGTATGCAGCATGAACAGTACGCGTGGCACAAATTCGACCAGACCTACCAAGCCCAGGTCCAGCACGTTGCCGGTCAGTTGGTAGAGGTTCCAGCCAATCGCCACGGTGAGCATCTGGAAGCCGCTGGCGGTAAAGATCCGCGCCAGCCAGAACGCGATGAAAGGGCGGTGATGGCGCAGCAGCAACAGGGGTTCGCTTGGCATCGGGAGTTCAGGTCAGGGCCGGAGAAAGGCCGAGATTATCATCAAGTTGTAACAGATGGTTGCAGGAACTGAGCTGAGGCAGTCTGTCACGCGGCAAAAGACCACGCCGTCCTGCAACGAAAATGGGACTACTCTTTCAGCAATGCTTGATCCAGATCAAAACCGGCCCCGGAATTGTTCTGGCGGCCGCAAGGCCAGAATCCCCGCGTGGTGGGTAAAAAAAAGAAACGAATTGAAATTCGCCAGGCTCCATATCCGTGGGGGCAGTGGGTGCAGGCTCCCGCCAGCAGCCGGTATTACCTGACAGAGGAAAACTTATGTTCGGTTTGGAGGCGCTAGATCTCGCCCGAATTCAATTTGCGTTCACCATCTCGTTTCACATCCTGTTCCCGGCGATCACCATCGGCCTGGCCAGTTACCTTGCGGTGCTGGAAGGTTTGTGGCTCAAGACCCACAACGACACCTACCGTGACCTCTACCACTTCTGGTCGAAGATCTTTGCCGTCAACTTCGGCATGGGCGTGGTCTCCGGGTTGGTCATGGCCTACCAGTTCGGCACCAACTGGAGCCGCTTCTCGGACTTCGCCGGCTCCGTTACCGGCCCGCTGTTGACGTATGAAGTGCTCACGGCGTTCTTCCTGGAAGCAGGCTTCCTGGGGGTGATGCTGTTCGGCTGGAACAAAGTGGGGCGCAAGCTGCACTTCTTCGCCACGGTGATGGTGGCCGTCGGTACGTTGATCTCCACGTTCTGGATCCTGTCGTCCAACAGCTGGATGCAGACGCCCCAGGGCTTTGAGATCGTTGACGGACGCGTGATCCCGACCGATTGGTTCGCGGTGGTCTTCAACCCGTCGTTCCCTTACCGTCTGGCACACATGGCCACGGCGGCCTTCGTGGCCACCGCGTTCTTCGTCGGCTCCTCGGCGGCCTGGCACTTGTTGCGTGGCAAGGACAACCCGGCAATCCGCACCATGCTGTCGATGGCCATGTGGATGGCCCTGATCGTCGCGCCTATCCAGGCGGTCATCGGCGACTTCCATGGCCTCAACACCCTCAAGCACCAACCGGCAAAGATTGCCGCGATTGAAGGCCACTGGGAAAACGTCGGCAACGAACCGACGCCGCTGATCCTGTTCGGCTGGCCGGACATGCAGGCCGAAAAAACCAAGTACGCGGTGGAAATTCCGTACCTGGGCAGCCTGATCCTGACCCACTCCCTGGACAAGCAGGTGCCGGCGCTCAAGGAGTTCCCGCCTGAGGACCGCCCCAACTCGACCATCGTGTTCTGGTCGTTCCGGGTCATGGTTGGCCTGGGTTTCCTGATGATCTTCACCGGCTTGTTCAGCCTCTGGCTGCGCAAGGGCGACAAAATGTACTCGTGCAAACCGTTCCTGTACCTGGCGTTGTGGATGGGCCCGTCCGGGTTGATCGCGATTCTCGCCGGCTGGTTCACCACCGAAATTGGCCGCCAGCCGTGGGTGGTTTACGGTTTGATGCGCACGGCGGATGCGTCCTCCGGACACAGCCTGGCGCAGATGACGATCACTCTGGTGTTGTTCGTGGTGGTGTACTTCGCGCTGTTTGGCGCAGGTCTGGGTTACATGATGCGTCTGGTACGCAAAGGTCCGGTTACTCACGAAAGTACCGAGCCAACCCACGGTGGCCCTGGCCAGAAACGCACACCGGCGCGTCCGTTGTCGGCGGCCGATGACAGCAGTGATGACCAACACGCCGACATCCAGCACAAGGGGAATTGAGATGGGTATTGATCTTCCGCTGATCTGGGCCGTGATCATCATCTTCGGCATCATGATGTACGTGGTGATGGACGGCTTCGACCTGGGTATCGGCATCCTCTTCCCGTTTATTCCGGGCAAAGTCGACCGTGACGTCATGATGAACACCGTCGCCCCGGTATGGGACGGCAACGAGACCTGGCTGGTACTGGGCGGCGCGGCGTTGTTCGGCGCTTTCCCGCTGGCCTATTCGGTGGTGTTGTCGGCGCTGTACCTGCCGCTGATCCTGATGCTGGTCGGGCTGATCTTCCGTGGCGTGGCGTTCGAGTTCCGCTTCAAGGCCAAGGACCACAAGCGCCACCTGTGGGACAAGGCGTTTATCGGCGGCTCGATTGCCGCGACGTTCTTCCAGGGCGTGGCGCTGGGGGCGTTCATTGACGGCATCCCGGTGGTGAATCGTCAGTTCGCCGGCGGCTCGCTGGACTGGTTGACGCCGTTCACGATGTTCTGCGGTGTCGCCCTGGTGGTTGCGTATGCCCTGCTGGGTTGCACCTGGCTGATCATGAAAACCGAAGGCAAGTTGCAGGAGCAGATGCACAACCTGGCGCGGCCATTGGCCTTCGTGGTGTTGGCGGTGATCGGTATCGTCAGCCTGTGGACGCCCCTGTCGCACCCGGAAATCGCCTCGCGCTGGTTCACCTTGCCGAACCTGTTCTGGTTCCTGCCGGTGCCGATCCTGGTGTTGGTGACCATGTACGGGCTGATTCGCGCAGTGGCACGTAATGCCCATTACACGCCGTTCCTGCTGACGCTGGTGTTGATCTTCCTCGGCTACAGCGGCCTGGGGATCAGCCTGTGGCCAAATATCATCCCGCCATCAGTTTCGATCTGGGATGCCGCCGCACCGCCGCAGAGCCAGGGTTTCATGCTGGTGGGCACGTTGTTCATCATTCCGTTCATCCTGGGCTACACCTTCTGGAGCTACTACGTGTTCCGCGGCAAGGTCACCCATGAAGACGGTTACCACTAGGAGGGTCGTCCCATGTCCGGCAAACCGACGTTGCACGAGATTGAACAGGCCGAGAAACAGCCGTTGTGGCGGCGCCTGGGGTGGTTGGCGATGATCTGGACCGGCAGCGTGCTGGCCCTGTTCATCGTGGCCAGCCTGATGCGCCTGTTCATGAACGCGGCCGGCTTGACCACGCACTGACATCCCAATCCGGGCCTCACGGCCCGGCTTTCAGCCCTGCCATTTGCACGAGTGGCAGGGTTTTTTTATTTGCGCGCTTTGATAATCACGAATTTTGGCGTGGTGGCGATTTGCTCGACACCCCGGAACAACCGGGCCAGTTTGGTGTGGTAGCCCAAGTGACGGTTGCCGACGATGTAAAGAGCACCGCCGACGACCAGGGTTTCCCGCGCCTGCTGGAACATGCGCCACGCGAGGAAATCGCCGACCACCTGTTGCTGATGGAAAGGCGGGTTGCAGAGCACCACGTCCAGCGACTGCGCCTCCTGGCCGGCCAGGCCGTCGCCTGCGCGTATCTCCACGTCGCGCTCACCCAGCGCGGCGCGCCAGTTCTCGGCGGCCGATTGCACCGCCATAAAGGACTCGTCCACCAAGGTGTAGTGCGCAGCGGGGTTTTGCAAGGCGCTGGCGATTGCCAATACACCGTTGCCGCAGCCCAGGTCCGCCACGTGAGCGTTGCCGAGGTTTTTCGGCAGGTGGGGTAGGAAGGCGCGGGTGCCGATATCCAGGCCTTCACGGCAGAATACGTTGGCGTGGTTGAGCAGTTCGATGGCCGGGGCGTCGAGGGTGTACCGGGTGGGATAGGGCGAGAGGGCGGTGGGCCGCTGCTCGACGGTCGCAATCAACAAGCGTGCCTTCTTGACCGCCAGCGAGGCGTGCATCGGCCCGATGTAGCGCTCCAGCAATTCCCCCGCAGCCCGTGGCAGGTGCTTGATCATCGCCCCGGCGATCACTTCGGCACCCGGTGCCAGCTGACCCTGCAGGCGGATCAACTGTTCCTCCAGTAATGCCAGGGTTTTCGGCACGCGGATCAGCACCCGGTCGAACGGCCCTGTGGGCACCTGGCTGGCCGGGATGAACGGCACCGCATCAAACGTCTTGCCGTTGCGCACCAGGTTTTTTTCCAACCCCAAGGCTGCAAGAAACGAATCACCGCTGGAGGTCACTTGCACCTGCCCCTGGAGGCTGGCAGCCAAGGCGCCAAAGCTGTCATTGAGCACCAGCACGCGAGTGGCTGCCGCCGGCTGCTGCTGCGCCAGATAGTCGAGCAGGTACTCGTCGGCGGCATCGAAGGCTTGCAGCGGATCGTTATGTTGCTCGGGTTGGCGGATCAGATCGAGCTGGGCGAACGGGCTGTGGAGCAGGGGCATGGCGGGGGAGGCTCTGGGTGATCATCGGCGGAACCGTCTGAGTGAACTACGAGGTGACACCTGAAGGCGCCGCTCAACACTCAGAATGGGTCGTAAATGGTACTTTTTTTTGAGCCTGATGACATGCGGTGTTTCCGTGCCGGCTAAAACAACCCCGCTTTGGAGGCTCTGAGGACGGCGGCGATCTTGTTGTTGACCCCCAGTTTGTTGAACGTGCTTTTGATGTGAAAGCCTACGGTGCGCTCTGACAGGCACAGAATGGTCGCAATATCCCCGGCGGTCTTGCCCAAGGCTGACCATTTGAGGATTTCCGTCTCCCGTGGGGTCAGTTTGCAGCAGGGCGACGCACTGGGCTCATCGGTGTACTTGCGTGCGACCACCGAGTGCATTGCATGGCAAAGCCATAACACCTGGCCGGCTTTTTCATACAGCTCCTGCGGGCTCACTTCACCACTGCTGCGTGCGAGGGTCAGCATGCTGTAGACACCCTGGAAGTCGTGCACCGGCTGCGTCCAGGCACAGTCCACACCAAATGTTTGGGCCAACGACCATAAGTTGGGTGAGGAGTCGAATGCCTTTTGGTCCCAGACGATAGGCAGGACACAGCGTTTACAGTGCGCAACAACAGGGTCGATGGGGAAGAAGTGCGCCTGTTGATACAGCTCGTTCCATTTCTCTGGGTAGTTATTGACTTGAATAGGTTTTGTTTGGTCGTCTGCGAGTTGGGTACTCATAGTAAAGGAACAAAATTGGAAGCCGAGTTCATTGGTACGGTTAAGGACCATGTCAAATACACTGGTAATCTCGTTTTCACCTTCCAGTTTGGGGAGCCGGGTATTGCGCCATTTCACCATTTGTAACTCTCCATGGATTTTGCGTGGCGTGGGTACGTCCTCCTCCCAACACTGCACGAAAATTAGTGTAGGACAACGCCTACAGATCCGTGGAAAAAATGTTCTGTTTAACTAGAAGTGAGTTGAGTATTTTCTTGTACGGCTATTGTTGGCTTGTACAGGAAGTTTTCTCCCCAACAACTTCTTTATGGAATTTAACGAGTTGTGGATAGTGTCAGACTGATGGCGCATTGGGGCGCTGTTCCATCTATCGTTAGAAGGTCACTGGGCTAATAGCTAAATAGTTTGTCTGAACTAATGTGCCGTTATTCGGCAACTGTTATTGATCTTGACGCAATCTATACCGGTGCGCATCACGACCCCTTCGGCAATGCCAGTACAAATCAGCGGTGTTTGCGCGCGCTGCTTTGAGGGACACTAGGGCTCTGTGCAAAACGGAGTTCCCCATGACGGCCAGTGCTGAGAAATTTACCCGCCAGACCTTGCTCGACGTGCAGTCGCAGACCCCCAGTCTGTTTACCCTGCGCACCACGCGCGATCCCGGCTTTCGGTTTACCGCCGGCCAGTTCGTGCGCTTGGGGGTGACCAAGGCGGATGGCAGCACCGTATGGCGCGCCTATTCCATCGTGTCTGCGCCCTTTGACGAGCACTTGGACTTTTTTTCGATTGTCGTCCCGGGGGGCGAATTCACCAGCGAGCTGAGCCGCTTGCAGGTGGGGGATACGCTGATGGTCGAGCGTCAGGCCACCGGCTTCCTGACCCTGAACCGCTTTGTGGATGGGCGTGATCTCTGGCTGCTGGGCACGGGGACCGGTGTGGCACCCTTCCTGTCGATGCTGCAGGACTTCGAAGTCTGGGAGAAATTTGAGCGTATCGTGCTGGTGTACAGCGCCCGCGAGGCCAAGGAATTGGCCTACCAATCGTTGATCCACACGCTGGGCGAGCGGGAGTACCTGGCTGAGCACGCCCACAAGCTGACTTATATCCCCATTGTCACCCGTGAACAGCACCCGGGCGCGCTGAATGGGCGCATCACCACCTTGATCGAAAATGGTGAGCTGGAGCGTGCGGCCGGTGTCGAGTTAACCCCGGAACACTCTCGCGTACTGATCTGCGGTAACCCGCAAATGGTCGACGACACACGCCAATTGCTCAAGCAGCGTGATCTGCAACTGAGCCTGAGCCGTCGTCCGGGCCAGGTGGCCGTGGAAAACTACTGGTAGAAAAAAGGCGCCTCGAAGGGCGCCTTTGGGTTGCATCGGTTAAAGCGGCTTGTTGTTCTGAGCCTTGAGCAAGTCGCGGATCTCGGTGAGCAACTCTTCTTCTTTGGTCGGCGTCGGTGGCAAGGTTGGAGCCACCGCCTCTTCGCGCTTGAGACGATTGATGGCCTTCACCCCCATGAAGATCGCGAACGCGATGATCACAAAGTCGATGATGCTCTGGATGAACTTGCCATAGGCCAGTACCACCGCCGGAGCGCCGCCTTGTGCGGCCTTGAGTTGCACCGCCAGGTCCGCGAAGTCCACGCCACCGATCAGCAGGCCGATAGGAGGCATCACCACGTCGCCTACAAACGAGGAAACAATTTTACCGAAGGCGGCACCGATGATGATACCGACGGCCATGTCGACGACATTGCCTTTGACCGCGAAGGCCTTGAACTCACTGATCACGCCCATAGGTTATTCCTTGTTACAGATGAGAAGGGTGGAGGTCAGTGTAAGTCAGTCACAGCAGGCTTGCTTGACACAACTGTTAACACTGACGGCTTTTATCGACACATTAAATCGTAATTAGTTTGCAAAGTGCCATCAATCGCGCGCGAAATACGCCTGAATTCAGTGGTTTACCACATTATTTTCTTAATCGGCCCTGTGGCGTTTTTCTATTTATCTTCTGACTCCCAGGTCACTAGCCTCTGGTAAGCACAACTGAATGTGCACTAAAAAAACCAGAGGAAACCTTGATGAACACTCTCATTCGCCGCAAGCCGGTATCGGCGCGCAGTGCGCTGGCACTGGTGACCGCCAGCCTGCTTTCCCTCTCCGTGCAAGCCGCCAACCTGACCCGTGACAACGGTGCAGCCGTCGGTGACAACCAGAACTCACAAACCGCCGGCGCCAACGGCCCGGTACTGCTGCAAGACGTGCAGTTGATTCAGAAACTGCAACGCTTCGACCGCGAGCGCATTCCGGAGCGTGTGGTACACGCCCGTGGCACCGGCGCCCATGGCACCTTCACGGTCACGGATAACCTCAGCGACCTGACCAAGGCCAAAGTGTTCGCCGCCGGTGAAACCACCCCCGTGTTTGTGCGCTTCTCTGCGGTGGTTCACGGCAACCATTCCCCGGAAACCCTGCGTGACCCACGTGGCTTCGCCACCAAGTTCTATACCGCCGAGGGTAATTGGGACCTGGTGGGCAATAACTTCCCGACGTTCTTCATTCGCGACGCCATCAAGTTCCCGGATATGGTCCACGCCTTCAAACCGGACCCACGCACTAACCTGGACGACGACTCACGCCGTTTTGACTTCTTCTCCCATGTACCGGAGTCCACCCGTACGTTGACCGAGTTGTACTCTGACTCCGGCACCCCGGCCAGTTACCGGGAAATGGACGGCAATGGCGTACATGCCTACAAGTTGATTAACGCCAAGGGTGAAGTGCACTACGTCAAGTTCCACTGGAAGAGCCTGCAAGGCATCAAGAACCTTGATCCCAAGCAAGTCACCGAAGTACAGGGCCGTGATTACAGCCATATGACCAATGACTTGGTCACCCATATCAATAAGGGCGATTTCCCCAAGTGGGATTTGTATGTGCAAGTGCTCAAGCCCGAAGACCTGGCCAAGTTTGATTTCGACCCGCTGGACGCCACCAAGATCTGGCCGAATGTGCCGGAGCGCAAAGTCGGGCAAATGGTGCTGAACCGCAACCCGGCCAACGTGTTCCAGGAAACCGAGCAAGTCGCCATGGCTCCGGCCAACCTGGTACCCGGCATCGAACCGTCGGAAGACCGCTTGCTGCAAGGTCGGGTGTTTTCCTATGCCGACACACAAATGTACCGCCTGGGGCCGAACGCCCTGCAACTGCCGATCAACGCCCCCCGGGTGACCGTCAACAACGGTAACCAGGATGGCGCGATGAATACCGGCAAGACCACCACCGGTGTGAACTACCAGCCGAGCCGCCTGATGCCGCGGGAAGAGCCGCAAACTGCGCGCTACAGCCAGTTGCCGCTGTCAGGTAGCACTCAGCAGGCGAAGATCCAGCGTGAGCAGAACTTCAAGCAGGCCGGTGATCTGTACCGCTCCTATAGCAAGAAAGAGCGTCAGGACTTGATCGAAAACTTTGGCGGCTCCCTGGCCACCACCGATGACGAGAGCAAGCACATCATCCTGTCGTTCCTCTACAAAGCCGACCCGGAGTACGGCACCGGCGTGGCCAAGGTCGCCAAGGGTGACTTGGCGCGTGTGAAGGCGCTGGCTGAAAAACTGACTGACTGATCCGTTGGTTCCGATCGACGCTCCCTGGGGCGTCGATCTCTGACAGGAGAACCCTATGCGAATTTCTATCGGTTTGCTGATGGCCATGCTGGCGTTTGTCGCCCATGCCGAATCCCCAGAACCTGCGGCACTCAAGGCGCAGCTTCAGGATTATTACTTTGACGCCGCCCGCCGTGGCGACCTCGACATGCTCAATACCTTTATCGAGTCCGGCTACAGCCTCAATACGCAGGACGACAAGGGTTACACCGCGCTGATCCTCGCCGCCTACCACGGCCAGGGTCCTTTCGTGGAACGTTTGCTCAACGCCGGCGCCGACGCCTGTGTGCAGGACAAACGCGGCAACACCGCGCTGATGGGCGCGATCTTCAAGGGCGAACTTAAAATCGCCCAGCGCCTGCTGGCCACCGACTGCAACCCCGACCAACGCAATGGCGCCGGGCAGACTGCGGCCATGTACGCCGGCTTGTTCAAGCGTGTCGAGTTGCTGGATGCGTTGAAAGCCAAAGGCGCCGATCTCAACGCCGAGGACCCGATCGGCAACAGTGCTTCACGATTGGCCAGTGGTGAAATCCGGACCCCGGCGCCGCGCTGAGCTATCATCGCGGTTTTTCGGTTGGAGGTTCTCAAATGGCAAAGGCCAAGCGCATGTACGGCTGCACGGAGTGCGGCGCGACCTTTCCCAAGTGGGCCGGCCAGTGCAGCGAGTGCGGCGCGTGGAATACCCTGACTGAAACCATGATCGAAAGCGGCGGTGCGGCGGCGCCTGCCGGGCGTGCCGGCTGGACCGGGCAACAGGCGCAGATCAAGACGCTGGCCGAGGTCAGTGTCGAGGAGATCCCGCGTTTCTCCACGGCGTCCGGTGAGCTAGACCGCGTGCTCGGTGGCGGCCTGGTGGATGGCTCGGTGGTGTTGATCGGTGGCGACCCGGGCATCGGCAAGTCGACCATCCTGCTGCAAACCCTGTGCAGCATCGCCAGCCGCATGCCGGCGCTGTACGTCACCGGTGAAGAGTCCCAACAGCAAGTGGCCATGCGCGCTAGACGGCTCGGTTTGCCCCAGGACCAACTGCGGGTGATGACCGAGACCTGCATCGAAAGCATCATCGCCACGGCCCGTATCGAAAAGCCCAAGGTCATGGTGATCGACTCGATCCAGACCATTTTCACCGAACAACTGCAATCGGCGCCGGGCGGCGTGTCCCAGGTGCGCGAAAGCGCGGCGCTGCTGGTGCGTTATGCCAAGCAGAGCGGCACGGCGATCTTCCTGGTCGGCCATGTGACCAAGGAAGGGGCGCTGGCGGGGCCTCGAGTACTTGAGCACATGGTCGACACCGTGCTGTATTTCGAAGGCGAATCCGATGGTCGTCTGCGTTTGTTGCGGGCGGTGAAGAACCGCTTTGGCGCGGTCAACGAACTCGGTGTGTTCGCGATGACCGACAGGGGGTTGAAAGAAGTCTCCAACCCGTCGGCAATTTTTCTGACGCGTGCCCAGGAAGAAGTCCCGGGAAGCGTGGTGATGGCAACGTGGGAAGGCACCCGCCCGATGCTGGTGGAGGTCCAGGCGCTGGTGGATGACAGCCACTTGGCCAACCCGCGACGGGTCACCCTCGGCCTGGATCAGAACCGTCTGGCGATGCTCCTGGCGGTATTGCACCGTCATGGCGGTATTCCCACCCATGACCAGGACGTGTTCCTCAACGTGGTCGGCGGGGTCAAGGTACTGGAAACCGCCTCCGACCTGGCGTTGATGGCGGCGGTGATGTCCAGCCTGCGCAACCGGCCATTGCCCCATGACCTGCTGGTGTTCGGCGAAGTCGGCCTGTCTGGCGAAGTACGCCCGGTGCCCAGTGGCCAGGAGCGCTTGAAGGAAGCCGCCAAGCATGGTTTCAAGCGCGCTATCGTCCCCAAGGGCAACGCGCCTAAAGAGTCGCCGGCAGGTTTGCAAATTATTGCTGTCACGCGCCTGGAGCAGGCGTTGGACGCACTGTTCGAATAAATCGGGAAGGGACGCTATGCAACGATTGAGTTACCCGGGCCTCGCGGCCCTGTTTGTCCTGCTGGTCGGCGCACCCGCCATGGCCTGGGCTGCGCAGCTACCGGCCGGTTACCGCCTGGCGCAGACACTGACGATCGAAGAGGGCCGTCAGTTGCAAGTGCTGGAGGACCAGCGCATCAGCGCGCAGCTGCATAAGGACAGTTGGGGCAACGGGCAGCTTGAAGACTCGTTTGACGAGCCTGGCGACCTGGTCGACAACCCGCTGCTTGAAGCCCGCGTGCGGCTGGTGTCGGCTGCCGGTGAGGAGATCGCGCAGCAGGACCTGGGCTACCCGTTGGCCAAGGTCAAGAAAGCTGCGCTCAACGGGCTGCCCGAACCTGTGTATTTTTTGATCGTTGATCAAACCGCGCCGATGGGCACCTACAGCGGCCCGGCCACCCAACTGTTGCAGCCGGCTACACAGCAACTCAAGCCGATGAGCTACAAGAATGCCGAGGGCAAAGTCCAGCCGTTGACCCTCGCCCACACGGGCAAGGCGGCCTGGAAAGTGGCTCATCCGGCCAGCGGCGGGCCGGATGAGTTATTGCAGGTGTCATGCTTCATGGAGGGCGAGGGTGAAGGTGAGGAGGATGATTTCACCACCCGTTATCAGACTTATCGCTTTGTCGACGGGCAATGGCAGAGCACTTCAAGTCAGAAACAGGGTTACTGGGACATGGAAAGCGACTTCCCGGCACGAACGGCATTTCCCTGAGGGATCACACTTCCAGTAAGGCGCCGAGTTCGCGCTCGAGTTCTTCCGGGTCACCCAGGTTCAGCTCGATCAGCCGGCGCAGATGGCTGATCGACTCCAGGTCGATTTCCTTGCACACAAACCCTAATTGGTCGTCGCCATCGTGGGCCAGTTTCACCTGCATCTTGATATGCGCCTTTGGGTCCAGGCGGATATCGACCTCGAACGGTAATGCCTTGTTACCCTTCCACGGTTCGGGTCGTTTTATCGCCAAACCCTTCAGCGACAAGTCCACTAATTTAACCGGCCATTCGTGGCCGTTTTGCCGAAGTTCGGTCACAGCGTCCATTGCGATCCGGCGGAAGCAGCGACGTTCAGGCGGGTGTTCGGTCATGGTGAATCCCTCTGTGGATAGAAGCAGTGTAGCCCTGCGCCATCATCGGGCGTGGTTTTCTGCTTTTTTTGCCATTGCAAGGCTCTAGACCAACGTAGGGGGGTGGTCTTTGAAGCCAACAGCGCTAAACTCGGGGTGGCTGTCCTTCTGTCCACCCTGGCTGGAATATAAAAATGAAAAATAATAATAGCCTGCTACGCCACCTACCCTGGCTGGTGCTGGCAATTGTAGGAGCGTGCGCCCTGGGCGTAGTGGCCTTGCGCCGCGGCGAGGCGATCAACGCCTTGTGGATTGTGGTCGCGGCGGTGGCCATTTATCTGGTTGCCTATCGCTACTACAGCTTGTTCATCGCTAACAACGTGATGCAACTCGATCCTCGGCGGGCCACCCCCGCAGTGCTCAACAATGACGGTCTGGACTATGTGCCGACCAACAAACATATTCTGTTCGGTCACCACTTTGCGGCGATTGCCGGTGCAGGCCCGCTGGTCGGCCCGGTGTTGGCGGCGCAAATGGGCTACCTGCCCGGCACCCTGTGGCTGATTGCCGGTGTGGTACTGGCCGGTGCGGTGCAGGACTTCATGGTGCTGTTCCTGTCCACCCGTCGCAATGGCCGTTCGCTGGGCGACATGGTCCGCGAAGAGATGGGCCGCATCCCGGGAACCATCGCGCTGTTCGGCTGCTTCCTGATCATGATCATCATCCTCGCGGTGCTGGCGCTGATCGTCGTCAAGGCACTGGCCGAGAGCCCATGGGGCATCTTCACGGTGATGGCGACCATCCCGATCGCGATGTTCATGGGCGTGTACATGCGCTACATCCGCCCGGGCCGCATTGGTGAGATCTCGATCCTCGGGGTGTTCCTGCTACTGGGTTCGATCTGGCTGGGCGGGCAAATCGCGGCCGACCCGGTCTGGGCCAAAGCCTTTACCTTCACCGGTATCCAGATCACCTGGATGCTGATCGGCTACGGTTTCGTCGCCGCGGTGCTGCCGGTGTGGCTGATCCTCGCGCCACGCGACTACCTGTCGACCTTCCTGAAGATCGGCACCATCATCGCCCTGGCAATCGGCATCCTGGTCACCATGCCAGAACTGAAAATGCCGGCCCTGACCCAATTCATCGACGGCACCGGCCCGGTCTGGAAGGGCGGCCTGTTCCCGTTCCTGTTCATCACCATCGCCTGTGGCGCGGTATCGGGTTTCCACGCACTGATTTCCTCGGGCACCACGCCCAAGCTGCTGGATAACGAAACCAACGCCCGCTACATCGGTTACGGCGGCATGTTGATGGAGTCGTTCGTGGCGATCATGGCCATGGTTGCCGCCTCGGTGATCGAGCCAGGCGTGTACTTCGCCATGAACAGCCCGGCTGCCGTGGTCGGTGGTGATGTGATGGCCGTGGCGCAAACCGTCAGCAGCTGGGGCTTTGCGATTACGCCCGAGGCGCTGCAGGCCGTGGCCCACGACATTGGTGAAACCACCATCCTGGCCCGTGCCGGTGGTGCGCCGACCCTGGCGGTGGGTATCGCGCAGATCCTGCACAGCGTACTGCCGGGTGAAAACACCATGGCGTTCTGGTACCACTTTGCGATCCTGTTCGAAGCGTTGTTCATCCTCACGGCCGTCGACGCGGGCACCCGTGCCGGTCGCTTCATGCTGCAGGACCTGCTGGGTTCCTTCGTGCCGGCGCTCAAACGCACCGAATCCTGGACCGCCAACCTGATCGCCACCGCAGGGTGCGTAGCGATGTGGGGTTACTTGCTGTACCAAGGCGTGATCGACCCACTGGGCGGCATCAACACCTTGTGGCCGCTGTTCGGTATCTCCAACCAGATGCTCGCGGGCATCGCGCTGATGCTGGGCACTGTGGTTCTGATCAAGATGAAGCGCCAACGCTACATCTGGGTCACCCTGCTGCCGGCGGTATGGCTGCTGATCTGCACGACCACCGCAGGCTTCATCAAGCTGTTCGACGCGAACCCGGCTATCGGCTTCCTGTCGCTGGCCAAGAAGTACAGCGATGCCCTGGCGAACGGCCAGATCCTGGCCCCGGCCAAGAGCATCGACCAGATGCAGCACGTGATCTACAACGCCTACACCAACGCAACGCTGACGGCGCTGTTCCTGTTTGTGGTGTTCAGTATCCTGTTCTATGCGCTCAAGGTGGGGGTCGCCGCCTGGGGCAACAAGGAACGTACGGATAAAGAAGCCCCATTCCAGGCTGTACCAGACGCGTAATCGAGGGTTGCAACCATGTTCAATGACATCAGTCGCCTCGGTAAATACCTCGGTCAGGCCGCGCGCCTGATGGTCGGCATGCCCGACTACGACACTTACGTCGAGCATATGCAAACCAAACACCCGGACAAACCGGTGATGGACTACAAGGCGTTCTTCCGGGAACGCCAGGAGGCCCGTTACGGCGGCAAGGGTGGGCCCAAGTGCTGCTGACCCGTTAGCGCGGGTTGGCGGTGATTCTACTGTGGGAGGGGGCTTGCTCCCGATAGCGGAGTGTCAGTGACCTTATTAGTGGCTG
>NZ_JBNPJU010000009.1:0-60055 GCF_050312575.1 Pseudomonas sp. R11F
TCCAGGCACCGCGTTCTTCCAGGTAGATCTCGAGCGCCTGGTTTGGGGCGGCTGCGCCCCCCCAGCGCGGGGCAAGCCCGCTCACTACACGTCAGGTCGCGGTGGGTTTTGCTTGATTTGCCAGCCATTCCATTAGTGCTTCAAGGCCTGCCGACAGCTCGGCGCCCGGTGGGCGCACCAGGTAATACGCCATCCCCGTCGGCACCCGCAGTTCAAACGGCATCGCCAGCCTGCCGGCCGTGACATCCTCGCCAATCAACGCGCTATCACCGATCGCCACGCCTGAACCTTGTGACGCCACCGTCATGGCCAGATCCAAGGTCTCGAAATGATGCCCCTGGGCCAGGTTGCTCAGCCGCGTATCCGCTGCTTTCAACCACAACGCCCAATCCCGCCCATCCCGGGTAGGATGCAGCAGCACCTGTTGCTGCAAGTCGGCCGGTGCCCGCAAACCACCGAGCAAGGCGGGAGCGCAGACCGGCGTGAGTTGCTCATCAAACAAATGCCGCGCTTCGGCAGGTGGCTCGGCGATGGGCGCGTAGATCACCGCCGCGTCGAATGACTCGCGGCGAAAATCCACGGTGTAGGCCACGGTGGTGGTGAGCTCCACCGGCACATCCGGACGTTCACGTTGCCATTGCATCAGGCGTGGCAGCAACCAACGCATGACACAGGTGGGCGCCTTGAGTTGCAGGGTTTCGCGACGATCGCCGATCTGCTCCAGCGCATCCACGATCAAGCCAAATACTTGCTGTACGCGCAGCGACCATTCACGGCCCTCTTCGGTCAGGCTCAAGCCCCGGGCCTGGCGCTGGAACAAGGCGTAGCCGAGGTGGCTTTCCAACCCGGCAATCTGCCGGCTCACCGCGCCCTGGGTGATATGCAATTGCTCGGCGGCGCGGGTGAAGTTGCAACACTGGGCGGTGACCCAGAACGTGTGCAGGGCGGGCAGCGGAGGAAGACGTTTCATCGCAATTGAGCCATGACGTGAGGACATGGCTAGTATGACTTTTTATCGATTGTTGCCGCTACCGCCCAGCCGCTCCAATACCGCCTCGAACCCTCACAAGAGCGATATGTATGGCGACCTGCGGCGAAGTACTGGTCAATCTCCTGGAACGCTACGACGTGGACCAGGTGTTCGGCATTCCCGGCGTGCACACCGTGGAGCTGTACCGCGGCCTGGCACGCTCCGGCATCCGTCACGTCACCCCGCGCCATGAACAGGGTGCCGGGTTTATGGCTGATGGTTACGCGCGTACCCGCGGCAAGCCAGGCGTGTGCTTCATCATCACCGGCCCCGGCATGACCAATATCACCACCGCCATGGGCCAAGCCTACGCGGACTCGATCCCGATGCTGGTGATTTCCAGCGTGCAATCGCGCAGCCAATTGGGCGGCGGGCGCGGCAAGTTGCACGAACTGCCCAACCAGAGCGCGATGATTGCGGGCGTGGCGGCGTTCTCCCATACCTTGATGTCGGCCGCAGAATTGCCGGGCGTCCTGGCGCGGGCCTTTGCCGTCTTCCAGGCCGGTCGACCGCGCCCCGTGCATATCGAAATTCCGCTGGACGTACTGGTGGAAAACGCCGATGCATTGCTCGACTGTACGCCCGTCAGCGTGGCGCGAGCCGGCGCGGCACCCGCGTCGGTCAAGCAGATGGGCCAGTTGCTTGGCGCAGCAAAACGCCCGCTGATCCTGGCGGGCGGCGGTGCCATCGAGGCCGCGCCTGAGTTGACGCGCCTGGCCGAAATCCTCGGCGCACCGGTAGCCCTGACCATCAATGCCAAGGGCATGCTGCCCTCCTCCCATCCGCTGCTGATCGGCTCGACCCAGACCCTGCCCGCCACGCGCGCGCTGGTGGCCGAGGCCGATGTGGTGCTGGCGATCGGCACGGAGCTGGCGGAAACCGACTATGACGTGACCTTCGCCGGTGGCTTCGAGATCCCGGGCGCGCTGCTGCGTATCGACATCGACGCCGACCAGACCGTGCGCAACTACCCGCCCCAGGTGGCGCTGGTGGCCGACGCGCAAATCGCCGCCGCAGCCTTGCTCGACGACTTGCACAAACAGGTATTGCCGACCCGCGATTCGACCTGGGGCGGCCAACGAGTCGCCCGCCTGTGGGCGGAACTGACGCCGGCCTGGGATGCCGCCACTCGCGCACAGACGTTGTTGCTCGACACGGTTCTGGATGAACTGCCGGGTGCAGTGCTGGTAGGTGATTCCACCCAGCCGGTGTACAGCGGCAACCTGACCCTGAACCTCGACCACCCACGTCGCTGGTTCAACTCTTCCACTGGCTACGGCACCTTGGGCTATGCCTTGCCGGCCGCCATCGGCGCCTGGTTGGGACGTGGCGACGGGCAGCCGGTGGTGTGCCTGATCGGCGACGGCGGGTTGCAGTTCAGCCTGCCGGAGCTGGCCAGTGCCGTGGAAGCCCGCACGCCGGTCATCGTGCTGCTGTGGAATAACCAGGGTTACGAAGAGATCAAGAAATACATGGTCAACCGCGCCATTGAGCCCGTGGGTGTAGATATCTATACGCCGGACTTTATCGGTGTGGCCAAAGCCTTGGGCTGCGCGGCCGAAAGTGTGCGGGGCATCGAACCGTTGCGGGCGGCCTTGCGCGCCGCCACGGATCGCCAGGGGCCGACGCTGATTGAAGTCGACCAGGCACTGTGGATGCAGGAGGTTGCAGCTGCCGTAGGGTATTGAACGGTGTGTCTATCGATGGCGTGCAGGCGGGGACTGACGTCGTGTTACCAACATTATTTGTCCCACACCAAACATAGAAACGACCTACAGAGCTTTCTATTGGTACGGCCGTTCCGTTAAGCTTTTGTGCAGTCTTGTACTGAGTTCGGTACAACGGGTTTACGGACGAAACCGATGCTAAACAGTAACTTGCTCAGAAAGCTCGATATGCAGGACTTGATGGTGTTTATCGCCGTCTATGACCAGAGCAGCGTTACCGAGGTCTCCGAAACGCTGTTCGTCAGTCAGTCCACCGTGAGCTACAGCCTGAAGAAGCTGCGCACCAGCTTTGAAGACGAGCTGTTTATAAACACGCGGGCCGGCATGCGCCCGACTTACAAGGCCACCACCATGTATGGCCATGTGCTGAAGATCCTGGAGAGCATCAACCTGTGCCACGCCGGCGGCCAGGCCTTCGACCCGAAACAGAAGGCCGCCTCGACTTGGTGACGGCGTCGGCTTCAAGCCTTAGCCGATTGCGACTTTGCTGTAGGACTCACGATCCATGTCGTCCAGTTGCACGCTGAGCTGAACCTGCACATCCGCCGGCCATTCGCCCAAGTCCTGCAAGGCCGCCAACAGGCTTTGCGACAACTGTTGCTTGATCTGCGGCGACCGCCCGCTAAGCAGCGACAGCTTGACCGCGATAAAACCGCGTGGGCTGAGCGAGGTGCCCACCTGGAAATTCTCCACCTTCACTGCGCGGCTCTTGATATCGAACTCGGAAGCGAACTGCCCGGACGCCATCAGCACGTTGTTGAGCCGCAACAGGGTTTTCTCGACAGGCAAGTCCGTAAGGTTGGCGGTGTATTCCAGATGCAGGTGCGGCATTAAAAGCTCCCGATGGTTGTAGGAAAAGAGTCATACATATAACACGCAGGCGCACTGATTCAGAGCGCTTTCAGTTCTCCCTCAAGGGGTGTCTCAAGATTTTGCCGGCGGCGCCGCCAGTGAGTCGCGGTCACTCATGAACGCCTCCAGCCGCGAGCGCATCCAGCGTTCCGCCGGGTCGGTATCGACGTGGCTGAGCCAGACCATGGACAGGTCGAGGGTCGGGGTTTCAAACGGAAATGGCTCGCAGAACAGCTGCCCGCTGGCGGCCATGGCCTGGGCGGTGTAGTCCGGCAAGCTGGCGATCATGTCGGTTCCGGCGAGCAACGCCGGCAGCGCGCTGTATTGCGGCACCGACAGCACCACCTGGCGCTTGCGGCCGATCTCGGCCAGCCATTCATCGGCAAACCCGGACACGTTGGCGGTGTGCGACACCAGCACATGAGGGCGTGCGCAATATTCGTCGAGGGTCAGCGGTGTGTCCGAGGCATCGGCGCGTAGCAGGCACGGGCGGATATGCCGCAACAGCTTGCGCTTGGCATTGGCCGGCAGACCGCGGGTCTGGGTGATGCCGACGGTGATATCACCGGATGCCAACAAGTCAGGGATGCGCCAGTAATCCACATGCTGCACCACAAACACCACCAAGGGCGCTTCCTGGCGCAAAGCCCGCAACAGCGGCGGTAGCAGACCAAACTCGACGTCGTCGGACAGGCCGATACGGAAGGTCATGGTGCTGCGGGACGGGTCGAAATCGTGAGTCAGGCTCAGGGCCGACGACAGCGAATCCAACGCCGGCGACAGGTGCTGGATGATTTCCTCGGCCCGCGCCGTCGGTTCCATGCGGTGACCCACGCGAATGAACAGCGGGTCATTGAACAAGGTGCGTAAACGGTTGAGGGCCGAACTGATGGTCGGCTGGCCGAGAAACAGCTTCTCCGCCACCCGCGTCACGTTGCGTTCGAGCATCAGTGCCTCGAAGACCACCATCAGGTTGATGTCGGCCTTGCGTAGTTCATTACGATTCATCGGCGCCTGCCCCTCTCCCCAAAACAACGCGCAGTTTAGAAAGGCCGCCGGGCTGCGTCTATGTGAACACTGTTCATCGAGCGGCTTTGCGACTATAAATCAGCTCTTGAAGGTCACAGGAACACCATCGTGCTGTTCATAATCGCCTTGGCCATTGTCGTGGCCGGGTTTTGTCTATGGGTTGTCCGATTCATCGCCAACCCCACCGTAAGGACACTGCTGCGCGTATTTATCGGCTTGTGCCTGGCGACGGTGGTCGCCTACATGGTGCTGGCGGCGGGGTTTCCGACGTCGCTGCTGGTTTGATCTGGAATAGCCTCTACCCACTTGTGAGCAAGGACTGCCAAGCATGAAATTCGCCTACACCATCATCTATGTGCCGGACGTTGCCGCCTCCCTGGCATTCTTTGAAATAGCCTTCGGTTTCACTCGCCGTTTCCTGCATGAATCGGGTACCTATGGCGAGCTGGAAACCGGCGAAACCACCCTCTCGTTTGCCGCCCACGAATTGGCGGGCATGAATTTCGACGGCGGCCACGTGCAGGCCCATGCCTCCAGCAAACCGCTAGGAATGGAAGTGGGTTTCGTCACCGAGGACGTGTTCGCCGCCCACGCCAAAGCGCTCGTCCATGGCGCGACAGAACTGTCGCCACCGAGCACCAAGCCTTGGGGGCAAGTGGTGTCTTATGTGCGTTGCCCGGATGGCACGCTGGTGGAATTGTGTACCCCGATCCATTGATCGGGGCACACCCTTTCAACGCTTGAGCGGAATCTCCTCATCAAGCGGTGACAGTTCCGTAGAGTCATCATGCTTCCAGGTCTGGGGCTTCTCCTCCTCATGCTGACGCTGGGGTTGTACACGCTCCGGCTCATCCCGTTCCTTCTGCTCATTATTCATAGCCACCTCCCTTCCTTAAGAATGGTTCACCCATCCAGCATAGAACAGAGCAAGCATTTTGGGCGGATGCCCCAATTGATAACAGTTACGCATCAATTCATCCAAATAACTCACTTATCATTTCTAAATGTGTCAGCCACTATCCCGGGTCTTAAGCGAAACAAGCTCTTAAAAAGAACGCTGGAGACACAAAAACCATGACTAGCCCTTCCCGGCCCGACGCTGCCCCTTCGAAAGTGGGTGCAGTCCTACGCGTTACCTCGGGCAACTTCCTCGAACAGTTCGACTTCTTTCTGTTCGGCTTCTACGCCACCTATATCGCTGCCGCGTTCTTCCCCGCCGCCAATGAGTTTGCGTCATTAATGATGACCTTCGCCGTGTTCGGCGCGGGTTTCCTGATGCGTCCACTGGGCGCGATCGTTCTGGGTGCCTATATCGATGACGTCGGTCGCCGCAAAGGGTTGATCATGACTCTGTCGATCATGGCCAGCGGCACGCTGCTGATCGTGCTGGTACCGGGTTATCAGACCATTGGCCTGTGGGCACCGCTGCTGGTGCTGCTGGGTCGCTTGCTGCAAGGTTTTTCGGCCGGTGCGGAACTGGGCGGCGTGTCGGTGTACTTGTCTGAAATGGCCACACCGGGCCGCAAAGGCTTCTACACCAGTTGGCAGTCCGGCAGCCAACAGATCTCCATCGTGGTTGCGGCCGCCTTGGGTTATGGCCTGAACCAATGGATGGAACCGGCTGTAGTTGCCGATTGGGGCTGGCGCATTCCCTTCGGCCTGGGTTGCGTGATCATCCCGTTCATTTTTGTACTGCGACGCAACCTGCAGGAAACCGAAGAGTTCGCCAACCGCAAACATCGCCCAAGCATGCGCGAAGTGCTGGCGACCCTGGCGAAGAACTGGACCATGGTGATCGGCGGCATGCTGATGGTTGCCATGACCACCACGGCGTTCTACCTGATCACGGTCTACGCGCCGACCTTCGGCAAGACCGTGCTGCAACTGAGCACTTCCGACGCCTTGCTGGTGACGTTGCTGGTGGCGGTGTCGAACTTTGTCTGGCTGCCGATCGGCGGCACCCTGAGCGACCGCTTCGGGCGCAAGCCGGTGCTGGTGGCCATGACCGCCCTCACCGTGATCACCGCCTACCCGGCGCTGTCGTTCGTGGTGAATGCGCCAAGCTTCGCGCATATGCTCGAAACCCTGCTGTGGTTCTCCTTCCTGTACGGCATGTACAACGGCGCAATGATCCCGGCCCTGACCGAAATCATGCCGGTGGAAGTACGTGTGGCCGGTTTCTCCCTGGCTTATAGCCTGGCGACCGCCATTTTCGGTGGTTTCACCCCGGCGATCTCCACCTGGTTTATCCATGTCACCGAAGACAAGGCTTCGCCGGCCTACTGGATGATGTTTGCCGCGCTGTGCGCCCTGTGCTCGACCTTGGCCCTGTACCGTCGCGCCAATACCCGCGGGCAGATGCTGCAGGAGGCCGTATGATGCGCACCCTACTCAACAGCCTTACGGCCCTTGCACTCGGCGCCCTGGCACTGACGGCGCAGGCCGAAGAACTCAACGTGATGACCTCCGGTGGTTTTACTGCTGCCTATAAATTGCTCGGCCCGCAATATGCCAAACAAAGTGGCGACACCCTGAATACCATCCTGGGTCCGTCCATGGGCAAGGCGCCGGAAGCGATTCCCAACCGTCTGGCGCGTGGCGAACCCGCCGATGTGGTGATCATGGTCGGCTATGCGCTGGATGACTTGATCAAGCAAGGCAAGGTCGACCCTGCGTCCCGCGTGGAACTGGCGGACTCGCGTATTGGCCTGGTGGTGAAAGCCGGCGCGGCCAAACCGGCGATCGGCACTGACGCCGAATTGAAGGCCACGCTGACCCAGGCCAAATCCGTGGCTTATTCGGACAGCGCCAGCGGCGTGTATGTCGAGAAGGAACTGTTCAAGAAGCTCGGCATGCCCGCCAAAGGCACGATGATCGAGCGCCTGCCGGTGGCCGAACAGGTCGCCAAGGGTGACTACGAGGTCGGCTTGCAGCAGGTGGCGGAACTGTTGCCGATACCAGGGGTGACGTTTGTGGGCAAGATCCCGGAAGACGTGCAGTCGGTGACACGCTTTGCGGCGGGGATTCCGGTCAACGCCAAACACCCGGCCCAGGCCAAGGCACTGCTGAAGTTCCTGGCTTCACCCGAGGCGCAACCGGTGGTGCAATCCACCGGCCTGGACTCGGTGTCACGCTGACCGAAACGGCATCTCCCGTACCAACCGCTCCAACTCCAGCGCCGCCGGCGGCAACGTCCGCCCGCGGCGCTTGATCAAGCCCACATTGCGCATCACCTGCGGTTCCACCAGCGGCACACTCACCAGGATCGGGTGTTCGCCCGCGGGCATCGCAATCGATGGCACCATCGCCACGCCCAACCCCGCCTCCACCAGCCCGATCATCGTGGTCACGTGGTGGGTCTCGCAGACACTCGGTTTCTTCACCCGCACGCCGCGCAGGGCCTGGTCCAGCAGAAAGCGGTTGCCCGAGGACTTGTCCACGGTGATGTAGTCGTATTCGTAAGCTTCAGCCCAACTCACACTCTGGCGCCCGGCCAGCGGATGGTCATGCCGGCAGGCCAGGACGTAGCGCTCCTGCAACAGCAATTCGAATTCCACTTCATCGGCCAGGCTGCCGCTGAAACTCACACCGAAATCCGCCTCGCCGCTCTCCACGGCATTGCAGACCTCACCGGCGCTGGCATCCAGCACCTGCAGGCGAATCTTCGGATAGAGCTTGTGAAACTCGGAGATCACATGGGGCATGAAGTAATAAGCGGTGGACGGCACGCAGGCGATGGTGACGTTGCCCATCCGCGTGGACGCCACATTGCTGATGCCCATCAAGGCGATGTCGAGGTCGTCAAGAATACGCTCCACCTGGGGCAGGAACGCACGGCCGACCATGGTCAGGTTGACCCGTCGGGTGGTGCGCTCGAACAGCTTCACATCGAGGGCGGATTCGAGCTTTTCGATACGTCGGCTAAGAGCCGGTTGCGAGATTCGGATGGCCTCGGCGGCACCGCGAAAACTGCCTTTGTCTACCACAGCGCGGAAGGCTTGAAGGTCGTTGAGGTCGAAGTTGATGATCACGAGAGGGTGGCCAGTGGCTGTCAGGATGGGGGCATTATCGTACGGGAGCGGATGGGACGTCATGTACCCGGGGCTGGACGTCGCCTGCAAGCACGGTTTTCGGGGACAGGCGATTTTCCCGGGGTGAAGTTCAATGGCAGCCTTTGGTAGGGTGTCCGACTCGATTATTTTTTCCCATTCCTACCGGCGTACCTCCATGAGTCGAATAATAAAAAAACACCAGGCGCTGCGCTGCGGCGCATGGATCCTTGGCCCGCTATGCCTCGCTACCCTGGGCTTTTTTGCCTGGCAGAGTTTCTATCCGGTGCAGGCGAGCGACGGCTGGAGCTATAGCGTCATTCATCGAGACGTGGCCAAGGCGGCATCGCTGATGCCCCTGCACGATGGCTCGCTGATGGTCAGCCAGGAACTAAAGGACGGGCTGGGCAGCATTGTGCGGATCCACGCGGACGGGCAACGCGAAGTCGTAGTGGCCAACCTGTCCAAACCCGACGGCATGGTCGCCACCCGTGGCGGCTGGGTGTTCAGCCAGGAATCAGGTGGCGCGCCGGTCAGCTTTCTCAAGGACGGCGCCGTCACGGAGTTATTCCGCGGTGAAAACGTACAGGGCCTATGGGTCGAGGGCGACGACCTGTACGCCATTGAAGACCGCAAGCCCACCGGCCGCCTGATGCGCTACCACTGGAGCGACCAGTCCCTGAGCGTGCTGCGCGATCAGGTCGAGGAAGGCGAATCCATCGTGCGTTGCACGGATGGGCGCATGCTCTATACCGAAAAGAAAAAAGGCGTGGTCCGCGAACTGACCGATGATGGCAGCGACCCAGTGGTGCTGGCGGGCTTGAACAAGCCGACGTTCCTGATGTGTGATGAGCGCGGGTTGTGGGTCAACGAAGACTCGACGCACCGGGCACGCCTGTTGTTGATTGACTCTTTGGGCAAGCAGCAGACCATTCTGTCGTTCTTGAAGGCGCCGCAATCGATTGTGCCGACAGGACGGGGCACCTATCTGCTGGCGGAAGGGGGTAGGAACCGGGTGTTGGAGCTGGTGCCGCAGACGCTCGCCGTCTCACCGTAAGACTCGTCGCAGACCAGCAGTCCTGGCGAGCCTTCCAGCGCGGCACCCGCATACCGAAGTGTTCGGCGTCACGCCTGCGGCGCGGACGCAATGGCTTCGGCCAGGTCCTGATACTCTTCGCAGCGGGTGCTGCACAGGGATTTGATTTTCGCCAATTGTTCCTGCGCCAAATCCAGACGTCCCTTGATCACATACGCCTCACCCAGGTACTCGCGGACCTGGGCATAGTTGGGGTCGAGCGCAACGGACTTCAGGTAATAACCGATGCCTTCATCGGTGCGTCCCAGTTTGCGCGTGGCATAACCGCGGTAGTTGAGGGCCTTGGCGGTGTTGGGGTTCTGCAGGGTGTCGAGCAAAGCCAGCGCCTCATCGTACTGCCCATCCTTGGCCAAGCGGTACGCGTAATCGGTACGGTCGGCGTCCGAGATGGCCTTGCTGGTTTGCAGCACGCATTTTCCGCTCTTGGTATCCCAGACCTGGCCTTTGGGGCAGTTCGGCTTGGGCGGCGCCGGTTCGTCCCCGGATGCGAGAACCTGGCCTGCAAATAAAGCCGCGGCCAGGAGAAATGCGCTGCGGTAGCCAACGGCCTGTTCACGGTAAGTCTTCATGATTGTCATGCTCCGTCACAATGAGGAAGAACAGCAACAAGAGATATCTGCCACCATGCGCCATTTTTACTGGCAGGTTAAGCGTGGTCTGACTGTCGGCCTAAAGAGCGTCGAATCGATTGTACTGATGGTTATTATCGAAACGAGCGCCTCGGTGGTTGCTAAAAACGATTTATATAATCGCCTCCAGTTTCTCCTCCCCTGCGCCTGGCTTCAGGCGACACATCTTTCTGGAACCCGATACCATGCCAAGTGCCAGCCAGGCCCCAAGCGGCCGCCCGGAACATGATCAACAAAGTGTCAAACAGCAGTGGCTGGCGATTCTCTCGGTCGCGGTGGGTGCCTTCGCCCTGGTGACCAGTGAGTTCCTGCCGGTGGGCGTACTCAATGATGTCGCCAGCGACCTCGGCATCAGTGCCGGCCATGCCGGCCTGATGGTCACCCTGCCCGGTATCATGGCCGCCCTCGCCGCCCCGTTGCTGTCTGTGATGATTGGCGCCATGGACCGCCGCTATTTATTGATCGGCCTGACGCTGATCATGATCATCGCCAACACCGTCGTGGCATTCGCCAGTGACTTCAGCCTGCTGCTGTTCGGTCGCGTCCTGCTGGGCATCAGCATCGGCGGGTTCTGGGCCACCGCCATCGCCCTCAGCGGCCGTCTCGCTCCCAGAGGCGTGGGCGTGGCGAAGGCCACCTCGATCATCATGATGGGAGTGACCCTGGCCACCGTCCTCGGCGTGCCCGTCGGCACCTGGCTCAGCGGCCTGATGGGCTGGCGCATGACCTTCCTGGTCACCGCGCTGGTAGGCGTACCCGTGCTGCTGGCGCAGGTCTTTTTGCTGCCGCGGCTCGACCCGGAAAAGGCCATCCTCATCAGTGACCTGCCGGCCTTGTTTATCAACCCACGCGCTCGGGTCGGTTTGATCGCCGTGTTGCTGATCGGCCTGGCACACTTTGCCGCCTACACCTACGTCGCGCCGTTCTTCAAGAACAGCTCCGGCTTCGACGGCCAGACCATTGGCTCACTGCTGCTGATGTTTGGCATAGCCGGTGTCGCCGGTAACATTTTTGCCGGCTTCGCCGCCAACCGCAGCGTGCGCTATACCCTGCTGCTGGTCGCACTGATGATCGGCACCAGCACCGCCCTGTTCCCCTACTTCGCCACCGGCCTGATCGGCGCGACGATGTTGATCGCACTCTGGGGCTTCGCCTTTGGTGCCTTCCCGGCCTGCGCCAGTATCTGGATGTTTGTCGTGGCGCCCAAGGATGTTGAACGCGGTATGCCGCTGTTCGTCGCCTTGTTTCAGGTGATCATTGCCTTGGGTTCATTCTTCGGCGGGCGGATTGTGGACCAGATGGGTAGCTCGGTGCTGTTGAGCCTGGCGACGGCGTTGGTCGGCGTAGGTTTTGTCACGGTGCTGGTGCTGGGGCGAAATGTGAGTAACAGCTTGGTAGCGCAATCTGCCTGAGCAGCAAGAGCCGTTGAAAAGCCTGCTGAGCATTGAGCTTGGCAGGCTTTTTTATTTTTCAGCGGACGCGCATCGCAAGTCCCGATTTGGAAAAGCTTCGTAATGAAAACTCGCACAGTGAAGCTTGTGTACCCACGCCCCTGAACTAGCCTCGAAAGGGTCGCCATGTGGCGACGTACTGCCAAGGAGCTTACATGCCAACCAGATATCGTGATGCCGTCACCGGAGAGTACGTGACAGAGGCTGAGGCAAAGAAAAGACCAAGGGAAACGGTGAAGGAGAAGGATAAAAAGTCGCCGTCAAAGCCACAGGGTAAGAAGTGATGTCGAGGTTGGAAGACAACGCCATACGTCGAGACAGCCTTGCCAACACGGCATACCTGAGCCAATGTAACGACAAACGTCATTACATGAGTAACGCTTCCATGGCATCTATAAACATCCGCATCGATGACGACCTGAAAGCTCGCGCCTACCTGGAACTGGAAAGGCTTGGCGTCACGCCTTCTGAACTGATGCGCCAAACCCTGCAATATGTAGTAGAGCGCGGTCAATTGCCTTTCAAGCCTGTGCTGATGACTGAGGATGATGAAGCCTTGCTGGCCAAAGTGCGGGAACGATTGGCGTCCCCTCAACGCGTAAGGGTTTCTATAGATGATCTATAGCCATGTGGTCATGGTTTTATCAAAGAACATCTGAGCGTTTGAGCTGTAGTAAATGCTCTGCCAAAAACGAAAAAGCCCCGTAGCTTACTCAGCTACGGGGCTTTTTCTATGTAATGGCGGAGAGATAGGGATTCGAACCCTAGGTACCGGTGAAGGTACAACGGATTTCGAATCCGTCCCATTCGGCCACTCTGGCATCTCTCCAACGGCGCGCATCATAACAGTGTGTTTCACGGAAGCAAACCCCAAAAGAGATTTTTTTCCGTGCTATCAGATGCTTGCGTCGATTAAAGCGGTACGCCGAGACGGTTGGCGACTTCTTCGTAGGCTTCGATAACGTCACCGAGGCCCTGGCGGAAGCGGTCTTTGTCCATCTTTTTCTTGGTGTCTTTGTCCCACAAGCGGCAGCCGTCCGGGCTGAATTCGTCGCCCAGGACGATGGAGCCGTCGTGGAATACACCGAATTCCAGCTTGAAGTCGACCAGCAGCAGGCCGGCGTCGTCGAACAGCTTGCTCAGCACGTCGTTGACCTTGAGGGACAACTCCTTCATGCGCGCCAGTTGCTCGGCGGTGCCCCAGCCGAACGCCACAACGTGGGATTCGTTGATGAACGGGTCGCCCTTGGCGTCGTCCTTCAGGAACAACTCGAAGGTGTAGGGGTTGAGCTTGAGGCCCTCTTCCACGCCCAGACGCTTGACCAGGCTGCCGGCGGCGTAGTTACGCACGACGCATTCGACCGGGATCATGTCCAGCTTCTTCACCAGGCACTCGTTGTCGCCCAGCAGTTTGTCGAATTGGGTCGGAATGCCGGCCGCTTCGAGTTTCTGCATGATGAAGGCGTTGAACTTGTTGTTCACCATGCCTTTGCGATCAAGCTGTTCGATGCGCTTGCCGTCGAACGCCGAAGTGTCGTTGCGAAACAGCAGGATCAGGCGGTTGGCGTCGTCGGTCTTGTAAACCGACTTGGCCTTGCCGCGGTAGAGTTCTTCACGTTTTTCCATGATGGGCTCCGCTTTGAGTGAGGTGGGCTAGGCGATATGTCGCCAGTCGAGCCCTGAATCTTGATCGGCCAGTTGCAGCCAGTCCGGGTCGCACCCGAGGGTGTCGACAAAACATTGCCGGGCAAGCGTCGGCAGGTTGTTCTTGCTGCTCAGATGGGCCAGGACCAGGTGTTGCAGGTCTTGCCAGCCCAACTCATACACCAGGTACGCCGCCTGGTGGTTGTTCAAATGTCCCAGTTCGCCGCCCACCCGCTGCTTGAGAAAGTACGGGTAATGACCACGAGCCAGCAGGTCACGGCAGTGGTTGGACTCGATCATCAAGGCATCGAGGTTGCGGTACCCGTCCAGCACCTTCGCACAGTAGGAACCCAGGTCGGTGAGCACACCGAAACGCCGCTCGCCATCACTGAATACGTATTGCGTCGGCTCCTGGGCGTCGTGTGCCACGGCAATCACGTTGACGCTCAATGCGCCGATCTGCAGTTGCTCACCACCGGCCAGGAAACCCGCAGGTTCAATGGGTTTGCGCATCCCGCGCAAGGTGCCGCGACTCAGGTACACCGGCAGATTGTAGCGCCGAGACAGCAAACCCACGCCATGCACATGGTCGGCATGTTCGTGGGTCACCAGAATCGCGCTCAACTGCGCGGGGTGAACCCCCAGGCGCAGCAGGCGCCGCTCGGTTTCTCTTAACGAGAAACCACAATCGACCAGCACGTACGTGTCGTCATGAGCGACCAGCGTGCCGTTCCCTTGGCTACCGCTGCCGAGAACGGCAAAACGCATCGGATCAGCCCAGGTTGTCCTGAATCACGCCCAACACCTTGCGTGCGGTTTCAGCCGGCGCAACCGTGTTGATGTTCTTCTCGACGGTGACCTGCACGCTGTCGCCCACCTTGCTCAAACGAACCTGGTAACGCTCGGCGCGGGTTTCGATCTCTTCCTTGGTCGGCTGGCTGCCAAACAACTTGCCGAAGAAACCTGGCTCGTCGTCTTTCTTCTCGGCCTTTTCCGCCACGTTGATGTAGTACAGGCCCAGGCTGCGGTTGATATCCTCAACACGCCAAGGGCCCTTCTCCAACGCACGGCCTACACTGGCCCAGGCACGATCCAGGTCTTCACCCAAGTTCAGCACCACGTTGCCGCTGCCGTCTTCGGAGAGGCTGACACGGTTAGGCGTATCGTAGTCGCGTGCGGCGAGCAGGGAAACCGAACCGCCCTTCTCGGAGATACGGCTCATGTTGGCCAGCATCTCATCGACCAACGCGGCGTCAACGCCGGTGTTGACCGAGCGATTGGTGAATTCGACGTTGGCCGTGCTGCCGGCAGGACGCTCGGCGCTGACCACATAGACTTCACTGGTATTACGCTGCACGCCAGGCTCGATGCGCACACGCACACGGGCTTCGCTGTCGGCAGCTACACCACCGGCTTGCAGACGCTGGGCCATGTTGGCGGACAGTTCACTGCCGTGCTGCCAGGCCGTGGTGAATTCACCGGTCTGCGGGCGCTGCTGGTCAATGCGGAAACCGTTGTCCTGGAAGAACTGCACCGCCACCGGCCAGACTTCGGCAGGTGGGCGCTGCGCCACGATCCAACGGTTGTCGCCGCTTTTCTGCAGGCTGTAGTCGCTGGCATCCGCTACGGCCGTGATCGGCTGTGGACGCGGTACCACGAACTCGCCCTTGATGGTTTCATCGGCAACGTTGCGTGGAATCGGCAGCAGTGGGTCAAGGCGCTTGGCGACATTGACATCAGGCGGCAGTTGCATCGGCTTGGTCGCTTGCGCGTCCAGGTAGTCGCTGCCGCGGTCACGGAAGTAGCCTTCCGGGCCCCAAATCCAACCGCAGCCACTGGTGCTGGAGATAATCAAGGCAAGTGCGGAAAGTCCGGCCAATCGCTTCATGCGTAATGCTTCCTCAATTAAACCAGGACGCCGGACTGGCGCAGGGCCTGTCGCAGCGGTTCGTGACAGGCTTCGCTGAGACGGGTGAGCGGCAGACGGATACCGTCCGGCATCATGCCCATTTCAGTCAGTGCCCACTTCACGGGAATAGGGTTGGATTCAATAAACAGGGTCTTGTTGAGCGGCATCAGCTTCTCGTGGATCGCTCGGGCGGTCACGGCATCACCGGCAATGGCGGCGGCGCACATTTCGCTCATGGCACGCGGGGCCACGTTGGCGGTCACGGAGATGTTGCCCTTGCCACCCAGCAGGATCAGTTCGACAGCCGTGGCGTCGTCACCGGAATACACCAGGAAATCGCTGCTCACGCCGGCCAGGATGTCCTTGGCGCGCTGCAGGTCGCCGGTGGCTTCCTTGATACCGATGATGTTCGGCACGGTGGACAGGCGGATCACGGTCTCAGCCTTCATGTCGCAGGCGGTACGGCCCGGGACGTTGTAGAGGATCTGCGGGATCTCGACCGCTTCGGCGATGGCGCGAAAGTGCTGGTACAGGCCTTCCTGGGTCGGCTTGTTGTAGTACGGGGTCACCAGCAGGCAAGCGTCGGCGCCGGCCTTCTTGGCGTTTTTGGTCAGCTCGATCGCTTCACGCGTCGAGTTGGCGCCCGTACCGGCGATGACGGCAATGCGGCCCGCGACACGCTTGACCACGAATTCGATCACCTGGATGTGTTCTTCCACATCGAGGGTCGCCGATTCACCCGTGGTGCCGACCGCAACAATGGCATTGGTGCCTTCTTGCAGGTGGAAGTCCACCAGCTTGCCCAGGCTGTCCCAGTCGAGATGACCTTGTGCATCCATGGGTGTGACCAGTGCCACCATACTGCCCGCAATCATGCAACCGCTCCTGCCGGAAAAAGAGAGCCGTAATGGTACTGGCGCCAAGATGCTTGCACAAGCGAAGTACCGTCTGAGGATGCGTTCTGGATCAACTAAACGACGGGCAATGCCATCATTGGGCCAAAGCATGGCCTGAAGCACGATGAAACCAGACCGGTCGCGCAATGAAAACGCCGCCTCCTAGCCCTTGGCGACGCTTTTCGCTACCCTTGATCCTTTGATCGATACAGCCCACACGGTATCGACCGCTCATCGCTTTAGGAAGGCTGCATGTCCACCCCCACAGTTCGCGAACAATTCCTTGTTATCAGTGCCCTCGGCGCCAACCCCATGGAGCTGACCAACGTCCTGTGCCGCGCCAGCCATGAGAACCGCTGCGCCGTCGTGACCTCCCGCCTGACCCGCCACGGCGAGTGCAGTGCGCTGGTCCTGCAGATTTCCGGCACCTGGGATGCCTTGGCGCGCCTGGAGACCGGCTTGCCGGGCCTGGCCAAGAAGCACGACTTCACCGTCAACGTGGTACGCAGTGCCGCGCTGGAGAATCGCCCTCAGGCGCTGCCTTATGTGGCGTATGTCAGCTCGGCTTATCGCTCGGACATCGTCAATGAGCTGTGCCAGTTCTTCATCGATCATAACGTCGAGCTGGAGAACCTGACCTGTGATACCTATCAGGCGCCCCAAACCGGCGGCACCATGCTCAACGCGACGTTCACCGTGACCCTGCCGGCCGGCGTGCAGATCAGTTGGCTGCGCGACCAGTTCCTGGATTTCGCCGACGCCCTGAACCTTGACGCCCTGATCGAACCATGGCGCCCTCAGAATCCAATGTAAGGAAGTCCTCATGCCGGTAGCCATCGACACACCCGTGACCGATTTCGAAGCCCAGGCCACCAGCGGCCAGACCTTCAGCCTCGCGGCCCTCAAGGGCAAGCAAGTGGTGATCTACTTCTACCCCAAGGACAGCACCCCGGGCTGCACCACTGAAGGCCAGGGTTTCCGTGACCAGTACGCAGCCTTCCAGGCCGCCAACACCGAAGTCTTTGGCGTGTCGCGTGACAGCGTGAAGTCCCACGAGAACTTCAAGGGCAAGCAGGCGTTCCCGTTCGAGCTGATCAGTGACAAGGACGAAGCAGTTTGCCAGCTGTTTGACGTGATCAAGTTGAAGAAGCTGTACGGCAAGGAATACCTGGGCGTGGATCGCAGCACCTTCCTGATCGACAGCGCAGGGGTGCTGCGCCAGGAATGGCGTGGTGTAAAAGTGCCAGGTCACGTGGATACCGTCCTGGCTGCGGCACAAGCCTTGAACAAGCACTGATTGTAGTGAGCGGGCTTGCCCCGCGCTGGGCGGCAAAGCCGCACCAACACGGACGCCGCGGTGTTTCAGACAGACCGAGGCGCCTGGGTTTGGGGCGGCTTCGCCACCCAGCGCGGGGCAAGCCCGCTCACTACAATAGCGGTGCAACTATAGGTTCCTGTCGCGGCCACGCGTCGAGCACCGCCTTGAACAGCGTCGCCAGGGGAATCGCGAAGAACACGCCCCAGAATCCCCACAACCCACCGAACAACAACACCGCGCAGATGATCGCCACCGGGTGCAGGTTGACGGCTTCCGAGAACAGCAGCGGCACCAGCACATTGCCATCCAGGGTCTGGATGATGCCGTACACCGCCATCAGGTAGATGAACTGGTCGCTCCACCCCCACTGGAACAAGGCGATCAACGTCACCGGCACCGTCACCACCACTGCGCCGACATATGGCACTACTACAGACACGCCCACCAGCAGTGCCAGTAACGCCGCATAGTTGAGCCCGAGGACCACAAAGGCGATGTAGGTGACGCCCCCACAGATAACGATCTCAATCACCTTGCCGCGAATGTAGTTGGCAATCTGACGGTTCATCTCTTCGGCCACTCGGGTAATCAGCGCCCTTTCACGCGGCAGGTAACCGCGGACCCAGCGGCCGATCATCTCGCGGTCCTTGAGGAAGAAAAACACCAGGATCGGCACCAGCACCAGATAGATCATGATGTTGACCAACAACGGCAGGCTGGACAGAGAAAAGGTCAGCGCCCACTGCCCGAATTTTCCGATCTCGCCGCGCGCCAGTTCAATGGCCTGCACCACCTGCTCATCCGACACCAGATGCGGATAGCGTTCAGGCAACATCAGCAACAACGACTGCCACTTGGCCAACATCCCCGGCAACTCGTTGAACAGGGTGATCAACTGATGCCACAGCAGCGGCAGCACCACCACGATGAATACCACCAGCAAGCCCATGAACAGGGCAAACACCAACCCCACCGCCACACCACCCGGTAAGCGCAAACGTTCCAGGGTGTTGACCAACCCTTGCATCAGGTACGCCAGCACCATCCCTGCCAGTACCGGCGCCAGCATGCCGCCCAAAGTGAGCACCGCCGTAAAAGCCAGGAACAGCAGGACCGCCAGCACCACGGCCTCTTCATCGGAAAAGTAGCGCTGGATCCAGTCTCGTAACACTTTGAACATCAATCAACCTCGGATGATGGGGCGAACGATTCAGGCCTTTCGTAGCCAGTAACGGTACACCCCGGCGGCGTCTTCTTCGTGCAGCAGGGTGTGACCGGCCAACTTGGCAAAGGTCCGGAAATCGCGCTGGGAGCCGGCATCCGTGGCGATCACCTTGAGTACTGCGCCACTGGCCAATCGATTGAGTTCCAACTTGGCCTTGAGCAGGGGCAACGGGCAATTCAGGCCGCTGGCATCAAGCTCCGCATCAAAGGCTACAGCGTCGGTCATGGTTTTACTCCGGACAAGCGTTGGGCTGCTTAGAATATCTGGTCCGAAGCTCAGTGTCCGGCTACAGTAGACTCTTTGTCGAAAGGCTTTGTGCATGACTTTTTTGCGCCCTACCCTGCTGACGCTGGCTTGCCTGCTGGCCTCTCCAGGCTTCGCTGACGACCTGCCGTCACTTGGCGACGCCAGTTCTGCCATTGTCTCGCCACAACAGGAATACCAACTGGGCCGCGCCTGGCTTGCCTACTTACGCGGCCAGGTGTCGCAGCTCAATGACCCGCAGCTCAAAGACTACGTCGAAACCAGCGTGTACAAACTGGTGGAGACCAGCCAGGTCAATGATCGGCGCCTGGAATTCATCCTGATCAACAGTCCGCAACTCAACGCCTTTGCCGCGCCCGGCGGGATTGTCGGGGTCAACGGCGGCCTGTTCCTCAATGCCCAGACCGAAGGTGAATACGCCTCGGTATTGGCACACGAACTGGCTCACTTGTCCCAACGTCACTTTGCACGGGGCGTGGAAGCACAGTCGCGCATGCAGCTCCCGATGATGGCCGCCCTGCTCGGCGGCATCATCGCCGCGGCGGCAGGCGCAGGTGACGCCGGCATTGCCGCCATTGCCGGCAGCCAGGCGGCGGCTATCCAGGAGCAGCGCCGGTTCTCGCGCCAGAATGAACAGGAGGCTGACCGGATCGGCATCCTCAACCTGGAAAAAGCCGGGTACGACCCGCGCTCCATGCCCACCATGTTCGAACGGCTGATGCGCCAATACCGCTTCGACGCCAAGCCACCGGAGTTCCTGCTGACTCACCCGGTTACCGAATCACGGATTGCCGACACCCGCAACCGCGCCGAACAAGCCAAACCCGGCGGCAAGGAAGACAGCCTGCGCTATCAACTGATCCGCGCGCGCGTACAACTGCAATATGAAGACACCCCAGGCCTGGCCGCCAAGCGGTTCCAGGCACAACTGGACGAAAACCCGAAAAACGACGTGGCACGCTATGGCCTGGCCATTGCCCAGATCAAGGGTACCCAGCTCAAGGCGGCCCGAGAAAACCTGGCACCGCTGCTGGCCAAAGCCCCCAATGACATCACCTACAACCTGGCGCAGATCGAGTTGGACATCACCAACAATCGCCTGCCGGATGCCCAGCAACGCACGGACCGGATGCTCACCCAATACCCCGGCAACTATCCGCTGAATCAGGTGCGCGTGGACTTGCTGCTCAAGCAGAACCGTACCGCAGATGCGGAGAAAGCCCTGGACGGTTTGCTCAAATCCCGACCCGATGACCCGGATGTCTGGTACCAGGTCGCCGAGACCCGCGGTTTGTCCGGCAACATCATCGGTTTGCATCAGGCCCGCGCCGAGTACTTTGCCTTGGTGGGTGACTTCCAGCAGGCCATTCAACAGCTGGACTTTGCCAAGCGCCGGGCAGGCAACAACTTCCCGCTGTCCTCGCGTATCGATGCACGCCAACGTGAATTGATTGAACAGGAACGTCTGGTGAAAGGGATGATGGGCTAAATCCATCGCCCACAAAAAAGCCCCGCCTTCGTTAAACGAAGGCGGGGCTTTTTAATAGGCTAGAGCCTTACTCAGCCAGCTTGAACGTGATGAAACTCGCACGCCCCTGACGCAGCACACGCATCGACACCGAGCGATTCTTCGGCAACGCCTTGGCGATGTCGGCGAACTCCTTGGTGGAGTTGATCGCCTGATTGTTCAGGTGGGTGATCACATCCCCCGGCTGCAGGCCGATCAAGGCGGCTGGGCCGTCCTGGACTTCCTTGATCACCACGCCACCCTTCAGGTCGAAGCTCTTCTTCTGCTCAGCGGTCAGCTCAACCACCGCAATACCCAGGCGGTTGCTGCTGCGCTCAACGCCTGGCTTGGCGTTGCCCAGCGCATCGAGGGCGGCGCCTTCTTCAGGGATAGCCCCTACGGTCAGCTCGACGTTTTGACGCTTGCCATCACGGATCACTTCCAACTTGGCCTTGCTGCCGGCTTTCAGAGCACCGACCAGGTGCGGCAAATCGGCGGACATGATGATCGGCTGGCCGTTCATGCTCAGGATCACGTCGCCAACTTGCAGGCCGCCTTTGGCAGCCGGGCCGTCGTCCTGAATCTGTGCGACCAGGGCACCGGCCGGCTTCTCGAGGCCGAAGGATTCAGCCAGGTCTTTGTTCACCTCCTGGATCACGACACCCAACCAGCCGCGGCTGACTTTGCCACCGCTCTTGAGCTGGTTGGAAACGTCCATGGCAACATCGATCGGGATCGCGAAGGATACGCCCATGAAGCCACCGGAGCGGGTATAGATCTGCGAGTTGATACCCACCACCTCGCCCGCCAGATTGAACAACGGACCACCGGAGTTACCTGGGTTGATCGGCACATCGGTCTGGATGAACGGCACGTAGTTTTCGTTCGGCAGGCTGCGGCCAATGGCACTGACGATGCCTTGGGTGACGGTATGGTCAAAGCCGAATGGCGAACCGATTGCCACGACCCACTGCCCGGCTTTCAAGTCCTGGGATTTACCCAGTTTCAGTACCGGTAAATCCTTGCCATCGATTTTCAGCAAGGCCACATCGGAGCGCGGGTCCGTACCGACCAGCTTGGCTTTCAACTCACTGCGGTCGGCCAGGCGCACGAGGATCTCGTCAGCATCGGCAATCACATGATTGTTGGTGAGGATGTAGCCATCGGAAGAAATGATGAAACCCGACCCCAGGGACTGCGCTTCGCGCTGGCCACCGCCGCCGCCACGTGGGGAGCGCTGTTGCGGCATACCCCGCTCGAAGAACTCGCGCAGCATCGGCGGCAGCCCTTCGAGGTCCGGCATCTGCTGGTTCGAGACTTTGCGCTCGGGCAGTTTCTGCGTAGTACTGATGTTCACCACGGCAGGCGAGGCCTGCTCCACCAACTGGGTGAAGTCAGGCAGTTCGGCCGCTTGCGCGGACACAGCCTGACCCAGCACCAGCACCGTGGCGACTATGGATAAGTAAGACTTCAAACGTGGTATCGACATACAGCTCCCGTTACGACGAGCAGGGTTGAGCGACAGGGTTCAAGAAACACCGAAAACTACGATCGGCATCTTTGTTCCGCGAACAAAACAAGGCCGGAGCCGACAAGCCCTGACCTATAAAAAACATGGGGATTTTTTGCAAGTGAAAATAACGAACCAGACATTTCATGCTCTCAATACCCAACCAAGCAGAGGCTCACATTGGAAGGTCAGGATGAACATAGGATTAACAACTCATGGCTGGGTGGCAACCTTTTCACCGCGCACCGACAGCGCGATGCGTTCGGCGGTGCCGATGGGGATTTCGCCGACAACCGTCACCATCATCTCGCCGTCCACCGTGTTCAGGCGCCGCGACACCGCAACCGTAGGCCCCAGTTGAGTGCGGGTTTCCGTCACGCTCGCTCCGTCTGTCGACTCGAGAAACACCGAGAAGCGTGCAAGGCCGTCGCTATACATCCAACTGTCGACAGTAGATTGGGTTTGGCTATCTCGGCGTGCGTTACTGCTGATGGGCTCAAAACCAGGCGGCAGCCAGTTCAGGTGCCATGCCTGATCGGCAGGTACTTCTGGCGCGTTGTTGTTGGAAACGGCGACGGCTTTACATTCGCCGCTGGGCTGCAGATCGCGATCAGAAAGCGCGACCGACGTATTCAGGCGGGTGAATTGAAAACGTTCCAACAACTGCCCCTGATCGTTGAGTAACAACGATTTGAGTGGCAATGCCGTTTCGCGATCCAGATGCAACTCGAAGCCATATCGGTATTGGTCTCGAGGGGTGATCGAGACAATCACCGCGTTACGACCGGCCACACGGGATTTCCCGATAACGGACAGTTCATAAAAGGGAGTGAGCTTTTGGGGATCAAGAACACGCGCGGCCGAGGCATCACGCGAATTTCCAAGGCCTGCGACGAGTGTGCCGCTGACGCATTGAGTACGACCATCTATCCGTACGACTTCCTGGGCAGAACCGTCGAGCTGGAGTAATCGCTCACGAACCTGACCATTCTGGACACGATGCCAGATGTCATGGGTAGAAAAACTGCCATTACGTTCGTAGACGAACGTACCTTCGAAGCTTTGTTGCTGCTCTGCACGCCCAAGTCGAGTCAGCCAGTCTTGGGCTTCGTCGGCATGGGCGGATAGTGCAAACCAGCTACTGAGCAAAAGCGTGAGGAGCGGTATGGCGCGCATAGTGCTCCTCAGCGATTCAACGGTTTTCCAGGCTTGCAGCACGTGCGTAAGGCAGAGCGCTTTCAGTACCTTTCAAGGCCGACTCCTGTGCGTGTTGACGCAGGTAGCCTGGAAGGCGCTGATCCTGCCAGCCGGATTGCCCTTGCAGTACGCCATTGGCCATTGGGCCGGTGGTGTCAGAGCTTTCCTTGTAGCCGGCCAGTACAGCCGGGCCCTTGACTTGCGGACCAGCCATGACCGGCTGCTGAACCTGTTGGGCCAGCTCGTTACCGGCAATTTCGTCCTGGTTGTACAGGCGAACACCCGCCAATACGGCAACAGTCACCGAAGCAGCAACCGCCAGGCGACCCAGGCTACGCCATGGACCACGAGCAGCTTTTGCCGGAACGGCTTCATCGGCCAGCGCAGCAGAAACGGCCGCAGCAATATCCAAACGAGGGATTAGTAGATCCTTGTGCATCACCGCCCGAGCGACTTGGTAACGAGACCAGGTATCACGGGTTTCGGCATCATCAAATGCGTTGAGCACTCGACGAAGTTCCAGTTCATCCGCTTCGTTATCCATCACTGCGGACAGCGATTCCTGCAGGGCATCACGACTCATGGCGGTTCCTCTCTTGGCTGTCGCCGCTGTCTTTAGTTTTCCTGCAACAACGGTTGCAAGGCTTTGTCGATGGCTTCCCGGGCCCGGAAAATCCGTGACCTTACAGTCCCCACCGGACATTGCATGACGCTCGCAATGTCTTCGTAACTCAGACCATCGAATTCACGTAAAGTTAACGCGGTACGCAAATCTTCCGGCAGTTGCTGAATTGTGCGATGAACGGTGCCTTCGATTTCGTCGCGCAGCAATGAACGCTCCGGCGACTCGAGATCCTTGAGGCCATGATCACCATCGTAAAATTCAGCATCTTCTGAACTTACATCACTATCGGGTGGGCGGCGGCCGCGAGACACCAAATAGTTCTTCGCCGTGTTAATGGCGATGCGATATAGCCACGTGTAAAACGCACTATCACCGCGGAAATTGCCTAGTGCACGGTATGCCTTGATAAAGGCTTCCTGTGCTACATCCTGCGCTTCATGGGTGTCGTGCACGAATCGCACGATCAACCCGAGAATTTTGTGCTGGTATTTCAGCACTAGCAGATCAAATGCACGCTTGTCACCGCGCTGAACGCGCTCGACCAGCTGCTGATCCTCTTCCTGGGTTAGCATGAACACTCCTCGTTGTACTTGAAGGAGGCTTGCATAACTAAATGACCAGGCTTGCAAACATAGACTCGGGCTTTTCGCAAAAGTTCTCCCCTTTCAAGCAAGTTTCCGGCGCGCACTGTTTTGGCACACACGAAAAACGCAGCTCGGGCAACGCCGGCTGCGCGAATAATCTTGTCGTCGGCTTCCTGACGCGTCCAATGCTCCCGACGGGCCAATAAACTCAACGTTTTCCCAGCTTTCGGGCAACCTGCTATTGAGTCGGGACTGCTGCAAAAAGTTCCCCCCTCCAATAACCGGCTCATTTCACCCGACTGATGCACGGCAATCTCATATTGCCACGAATGCCCGACTATTGTGCCGCTCCCCCCCTCTATATACTAGTGGCCCGTGTGACCCTTTGATTCGCCGATCCAGGCGTCCTGTTTGCGCCAGCCTTTCGGATCGCTTTTTGCGGAATCCTTCCAATGAGCCAACAGTTTCAACACGATGTCCTGGTGATCGGTAGCGGCGCGGCCGGCTTGAGCCTTGCGCTGACCCTTCCCAGCCATTTGCGCATTGCCGTACTGAGCAAGGGCGACCTGGCCAACGGCTCGACCTTCTGGGCCCAGGGCGGGGTCGCCGCCGTGCTGGACGACACCGACACGGTGCAATCCCACGTTGAGGACACCCTGAATGCCGGCGGTGGCCTGTGCAATGAAGACGCGGTGCGCTTTACCGTCGAACATAGCCGCGAAGCCATTCAATGGTTGATCGACCAAGGGGTGCCGTTCACGCGTGACGAGCAGGCGGGCAACGATGATGGCGGATTCGAGTTCCACCTGACCCGTGAAGGCGGCCACAGCCATCGCCGCATCATCCACGCCGCCGATGCCACCGGTGCCGCGATCTTCAAGACCTTGCTCGAACAAGCCCGACAACGCCCCAACATCGAACTGCTGGAACAACGCGTCGCCGTCGACCTGATCACCGAAAAACGCCTGGGCCTGGACGGCGAACGTTGCCTCGGCGCCTACGTGCTCAACCGCACCAGCGGCGAAGTCGATACCTACGGCGCACGCTTCACCATCCTCGCATCCGGCGGTGCAGCCAAGGTCTACCTTTACACCAGCAACCCCGACGGAGCCTGCGGCGATGGCATCGCCATGGCCTGGCGTTCCGGCTGCCGCGTGGCCAACCTGGAATTCAACCAATTCCACCCCACGTGCCTGTACCACCCGCAGGCCAAGAGTTTCCTGGTCACCGAAGCCCTGCGCGGTGAAGGTGCACACCTGAAGCTGCCCAATGGTGAGCGCTTCATGCAGCGCTTCGACCCACGCGCCGAACTGGCGCCACGGGATATCGTCGCCCGCGCCATCGACCATGAAATGAAGCGCCTGGGCATCGACTGCGTTTACCTGGACATCAGCCACAAACCCGAAGCCTTCATCAAGAGCCACTTCCCGACGGTCTACGAACGCTGCCTGACCTTCAATATCGACATCACCAAAGGCCCGATCCCGGTGGTGCCGGCGGCGCACTACACCTGTGGTGGCGTAATGGTCGACCAGCACGGGCGCACCGATGTACCGGGCCTGTATGCAATTGGCGAAACCAGCTTCACCGGCCTGCATGGCGCCAACCGCATGGCCAGTAACTCGCTGCTTGAGTGCTTTGTCTACGCGCGCTCGGCGGCGGCCGACATTCTTGAACAACTGCCATACATTCCAGTGCCCGCCGCCCTGCCCCGCTGGGACGCCAGCCAGGTCACCGATTCGGATGAAGACGTGATCATCGCCCACAACTGGGACGAATTGCGGCGCTTCATGTGGGACTACGTAGGGATCGTGCGCACCAATAAGCGCCTGCAACGGGCGCAACACCGGGTGCGATTGTTGCTCGATGAGATCGACGAGTTCTACAGCAACTATAAGGTGAGCCGCGACCTGATCGAATTACGCAACCTGGCCCAGGTGGCGGAATTGATGATCCGCTCGGCCATGGCGCGCAAGGAAAGCCGGGGGTTGCACTACACCCTCGACTACCCCCAAATGCTGCCCGAGGCCCGCGACACTATCCTGGTGCCAACCACCTACGGCGGCTGAACTTGAGGCGCACCCGCAGGCGCCGATGCACATCGGCAGCCTGCGAGTCCTTCGGCACACAGAGCGAACGCACGCGCCACTCACCCTGCACCCGATAACGCAGCACCACGATCCATGGCAATGCCAGGCTGTCGGGGCGCAGTTGCACGCTGTGCCAGCCGCGCTCATCACTGAACAGCTGCCAGCCATCTTCATCCCGGCGCAGACCGCGAACCGACGAACGGTGAGTCAGCCGGATGTGGCGCGGTAGTGCCCAGGCGGCATGCGCCAGGCACAACAGCGCGCCAAGGCTTGAATAAGGAAGGTCGAGAACCAGCAGGCTCCCCAGCGCGAGCAACTGGGCAAGCAGATACGCCGCCAGCAGCAGCCCAGAGGCCTGCCAGCGGCATTCGAAGCGATTACTTGGGCTGCACACGGTCCAGGATCATCCGGACCATGCGTTGCAGCTCCGGGTCTTCGGATTCGCTGCGCTCCATGAACCAGCCGAACATGTCCTGGTCTTCGCACGTCAACAGCCTGACGTAGAGGTCACGATCCACCTGATCGAGCGTCGCATAAACCTCTTTGGTGAACGGCACCAGCAACACATCCAACTCCAGCATGCCGCGGCGGCTGTGCCAGTAGAGGCGATTGATTTCTACATCTTCGACCATGGAGCGCTCCTCAAATAGAGCGCAAGTATACAGGCCCGACGGCGGTGGAACAGTCGGCTTTGGTCGCCCCTTACGGAAACTATCCATTTGCCGGGCGCCCCTCTATGATGCACCCATGACTTTTTGACCTGCGATGACCCATGGCTGACTCTGCTTTTTTCTGCCCCTTGTCCCACGAAGGCGTTCTCGCCGTCCGCGGCGCCGACGCTGCCAAATTCCTGCAAGGGCAACTGACCTGCAACCTCAATTACCTGAGTGACACTCAAGCCAGCCTCGGCGCGCGCTGCACCCAGAAAGGGCGTATGCAGTCGAGCTTTCGCATCCTGCTGCAAGGCGACGGCGTGCTGCTGGCAATGGCCACCGAATTGCTCGAACCGCAACTGGCGGACCTGAAAAAGTACGCGGTGTTCTCCAAGTCCAAACTCACTGACGAAAGCGCCGCCTGGGCACGCTTTGGTCTGGCGGATGCGGATCAGGCCCTGGCCAGCCTCGGCCTTCAATTGCCTGACGCGACCGACAGCGTCGTACGTACCGACTCGCTGATCGCCATCCGTGTGTCCCCCGGCCGCGCCGAACTCTGGGCCCCTGCCGAACAAGCCGAAGCCCTGCACGCGCAACTCAATGCACAGTTGAAGGAAGCCGGCTTGAATGACTGGCTGCTCGGCCAGATCCGCGCCGGCATCGGCCAGGTCATGCCGCAAACGCGCGAACTGTTCATTCCACAGATGCTCAACCTGCAGGCCGTAGGCGGCGTCAGCTTCAAGAAAGGTTGCTACACCGGCCAGGAAATCGTCGCCCGCATGCAATACCTGGGCAAGCTCAAGCGACGCCTGTATCGCCTGAGTCTCAACGCGGTCGAACTGCCCGAGCCCGGCACCCCGCTGTTCTCTCCCAGCCACAACAGCTCGATCGGCGAAGTGGTGATCGCGGCAAAAGCTGACTCATCCGTTGAACTTCTGGCGGTGTTGCAAGCCGAAGCTGCCGACAGCGGCGATGTGCACTTGGGCACCCTGGAAGGCCCTGGCCTGCAACTGCTCGACCTGCCTTACCCACTGGATCGCGATAAAGAGATCCAGCGTTAATCGCCGTACCTTTTTGCAGCACCCTAGAGAGCATGAATGAACAAGCTGGCGGAAAAAGTTCAACAGGCTTTGGTGAAGGCCATCGACAACGATGACCTGGTTCTGCCGACATTACCGGAAGTGGCCCTGAAGATTCGCCAAGCCGCGGAAGACCCGGATATCAGCATCAGCCACTTGAGCAAGGTGATCGGTCGCGATACCGCTTTGTCGGCGCGACTGATCAAAGTGGTCAACAGCCCACTGTTGCGCGCAACCCAGGAAGTCACCGACCTGCATACCGCCATCACCCGGCTGGGCACCAACTACAGCAGCAACCTGGCCATCGGCCTGGTGATGGAGCAAATCTTCCACGCCCGCTCCGAAGTGGTCGAGTTGAAAATGCGTGAAGTCTGGCGGCGCAGCCTGGAAGTGGCAGGCGTCAGCTATGCCCTGTGCCGCCGCTTCAGCCAGTTGAAGCCGGACCAGGCAGCCCTTGGCGGGCTGGTCCACCAGATCGGCGTGCTGCCGATCCTCACCTATGCCGAAGACCACTACGAACTGCTCTCGGACCCGGTCAGCCTGAATCACGTCATCGACAGCATTCACCCGGTGCTCGGGAACAAACTGCTGCGCGTCTGGGATTTCCCGGAGATGCTGGCCAACCTGCCGGTGCAATACCTGGACCTGGAGCGTGACTCGGCGAAGCTGGACTACATTGACCTGGTACAGATCGCCAACCTGTATTGCCACCGAGGCACCGGCCACCCGTTGGCGAACGTACCGGTATCGACATTGCCGTCCGCCAGGAAACTGCGCACAGATCTCTACAGCGATGCCCTTCTGACAGAGCTGGATGAAGCACGCTCGATGTTTTACTGATCACCCCGCGATAAAACTCACCCGCACTTTCAACCCCGCCGATTCACCGTCGTGCAAACTGATCTGCGCCAGATGCGCCCGGCAGATCTCCCCGACAATCGCCAACCCCAGTCCCGAACCCACGCCCTGCTGGCTACGGCGGTAGAAACGTTCGAAAACCCGGTCCCGCTCATCCAGCGGGATACCTGGCCCATCATCCTCGACCTCCAGCACGGCCGGGGCCATGACCCGCAGGATCACATTGCCGCCAGGCGGGGTGTGGGCGAGTGCGTTATCCACCAGGTTGCTCAGCAGTTCATTCAACAACGTCGGCTCGCCGCGCAGCCACACCGGTTCATCGGCTTCCAGGGCCAGGGCGACACCCCGCGCATGGGCCAGCGGCGCCATGGCCATGCCCAGTTCCCGCGCCAGTTGGCTGAGGTCGAGTAGCTGCGCGCCACCCTCGGCAATCGCCCGGGCGCCGTTTTCGATGCGCGCCAGGGACAACAATTGATTGGCCAAGTGCGTCAGGCGGTCGGTGCCCTGGGCCGCCGTCTCCAGGGTGCTGCGCCAGGTGCCGGGGTCTTCGGCACGCAGGCCCAGTTCCAGCCGAGCCTTCAATGCGGCCAACGGGGTACGTAACTCGTGGGAGGCGTCGGCAATGAACTGCGCCTGGCGCTCGAACTGGCCGCGCAGACGTTCGGTGAAGTGGTTGATGGAACGCACCAGAGGGCCAAACTCATGCTGCACTTCCACCAACGGCAGCGGCCGCAAGTCGTCGGGCTGACGCTCCTCCACCGCCGTACGCAGGCGCTCCAGCGGGCGCAGCGCCGCGCTCACGGCAAACCACACCAACAGCAACGCGCCGATGGCCAGCATGCCCAAGCGCAGCAAGGTGTCGGCCATCAGGCTACGCGCCATGGCGACGCGCGCCTCCTGCGTCTCGGCGACGCGAATTTCCGCCATGCCGTTCATATTCGGTTCGGAGACCGCCTTGAGCAGGCTCACCACCCGCACGGACTGGCCCTGATACTTGGCGTCATAGAAGCGCGCCAGGGCCGGGTAATCATCGGTGCGCGGTGTGCCGGGCGGCGGGCCGGGAAGGTGTTCGTAGCCCGAGATCAGCTTCTGATCGATGTCATTGACCTGGTAATAAATGCGCCCGGCACTGTCATAGGCGAAGGTATCCAGGGCCACATACGGCACATTGGCACTTAGGGTGCCATCGACCTGGGTCAAACCGGCGGCGATCGTCCGCGCCGAGGCCAGCAGCGTGCGGTCATAGGCGGTATCGGCGGCTTCGCGTCCATTCCAGTAAGCGCTCATGCCGCTGGCGAGCATCAACACCACCAGCAGCAGCGCCAGGTTCCACAGCAGCCGCCAACGCAGGCTGCTGGGCTTATGCATCACGCGCTTCCAGCAAGTACCCCAGGCCGCGGAATGTCACGATGGCGATGGGTTGCCCATCGAGCTTCTTGCGCAGGCGATGCACGTAGATTTCGATCGCATCGGGGCTGGCTTCCTCGTCCAGGCCGAACACCTGGGAAGCCAGTTGCTCCTTGCTCATCACACGGCCCGGGCGCGCAATCAAAGCCTCCAGGACCGCTTGCTCGCGAGAGGTCAACGTCATCAACTCGCCCCCCACCGTGAACCGTCGGGTATCCAGGTCGTAGACCAGCACACCGCAGGTCTGCTGACGCTCGCCGCCGAGTACGCTGCGGCGCAACAGTGCCTTGACCCGCGCTTCCAGTTCCGTCAGTTCAAACGGCTTGGCGAGGTAGTCGTCGGCGCCCAGGTTCAGGCCATGCACGCGGTCCTTCACATCACTGCGCGCCGTCAGCATCAGCACCGGCAGGTTCTTGCCGCGTGCCCGCAAGCGTGCAAGCACCTCGAAACCATCCATGCGCGGCAGCCCGACATCGAGGACCACCACCGCATACTCCTCGCTGCCCAAGGCCAGATCCGCAGCCACCCCATCGTGCAGCACATCGACGGTCAAGCCCGTGCTCTTGAGCGCCTGGGCGACACTTTCGGCGAGCTGCAGATGGTCTTCAACCAAGAGGACACGCATGGATTTTCACCTCATTCGGGCATGGTCGACGCCACGCTTTGCGAGGCAGTTTACAGACGCCGCCTGGCCTGTGAAGCCCGAAAACATTGAAAGACAACTGAAAGGTTAGTGAAAGGTTCGCCCTTTAGCATCCCGTTACGGTGGTCTATGCCCACCCCGTTGCCTGAGCGCAACGCTCGAAAAACGCCTCGAAGCGTTTTCGCCAAAATAAGAACAATAACGGAGTACACCCCCATGCTGTCGACACAGCCCCAGGCTCGCCCGCCTGTCCGGTTTTCCCGCCTGACCCACACCGCCCTCGCCAGTGCCGCTGCGCTTGCCGGCTTTGCGCCGCTTAGCCAGGCCGCCTTCTTCGAAGACAGCAGCGCGACCCTGGAAACCCGCAACATGTACTTCAACCGCGACTTTCGTGACGGCACCAGCGCGCAGCAATCCAAGCGTGACGAATGGGCCCAGGGCTTCATGCTCAACCTGCAATCGGGCTACACCGACGGCACTGTCGGGTTTGGCGTGGATGCGCTGGGCATGCTCGGGGTCAAGCTCGACTCCAGCCCCGACCGCACCGGCACCGGCCTGCTGCCCACCGACGACGGTCGTGCGGTCGACGAGTACAGCAAACTCGGCCTGACCGGCAAAGTGAAGATCTCCGCCACCGAACTGAAAATCGGCGCACTGATCCCCGAACTGCCGATCCTCAAGCCCAACGACGGCCGCATCCTGCCGCAGACGTTCAACGGCGGCCTGCTCACCTCGAAAGAATTCAAGAACCTGGTATTCACCGGTGGCCGCCTGGACAAAGCCAAGGACCGCGATTCTACCGACTACGAAGACATCGCCCTCAACAACAAGAACAGCCGTTTCGTCGGCGGCGCCACCGGCAAGCACTTCAACTTCGGCGGCGTCGACTACAAGTTCGCCGACAAAATCACCGGCAGTTACCACTTCGCCCAGCTCGATGACGTCTACCGCCAGCACTTCCTCGGCCTGGTGGCCTCGCGCCCGATGGGCCCGGGCACCTTTGGCGCCGACCTGCGCCTGGCCATCAGCGATGACACCGGTGCGGCCCGCGGCGGCAACATCGACAACACCTCCCTCAACGGCCTCTTCAGCTATGCCCTCAATGGCCATAAGCTCAGCGCCGGTTACCAGCACATGTCCGGCGACAGCGCCTTTCCTTATGTGGATGGCAGCGACCCGTACCTGGTCAACTTCGTACAGATCAACGACTTTGCCGGCGCCGAAGAACGCTCCTGGCAAGCGCGCTATGACTACGACTTCGCCAAACTGGGGATTCCCGGCCTGAGCTTCATGAGCCGCTACATCTCGGGCGACCACATCAGGCTCAAGAACGGCGAGACCGGCAAAGAGTGGGAACGCAACAGCGAGATCCGCTACGTGGTGCAAAGCGGCACGTTCAAGGACGTCGCCGTGCGCCTGCGCAATGCCACGTACCGTTCCAACTATTCGGCCCGTGATGCGGATGAAGTACGCCTGTTGGTCAGTTACAGCCTGGCGCTTTGGTAGTCAAACAAGCTCATAACAACAAAGACGGAGAGACCCATGACCTTTTCACTGCGTAAATTGGCCCTTGCCGCCGGCTGCATGCTGTTCGCCGGCCAGCTGCTGGCCGACGAACCCAAGCGCCCGGAATGCATCGCCCCGGCCTCCCCCGGCGGTGGGTTTGACCTGACCTGCAAACTGGCGCAAAGCGCGCTGGTCAACGAAAAACTGCTGAGCAAGCCGATGCGCGTGACCTACATGCCCGGCGGCGTAGGCGCGGTGGCCTACAACGCGGTGGTAGCACAGCGCCCTGCAGATGCCGGCACGCTGGTCGCATGGTCCAGCGGTTCGCTGCTGAACCTCGCGCAAGGCAAGTTCGGTCGCTTCGATGAAAGCGCCGTGCGTTGGTTGGCGGCGGTCGGCACCAGCTACGGGGCTATCGCGGTGAAAGCCGATTCGCCCTACAAGAACCTCGACGATCTGGTCAAAGCCCTGAAGAAAGATCCGGGCAGCGTGGTCATCGGCTCCGGCGGCACCGTCGGCAGCCAGGACTGGATGCAAACTGCGCTCATCGCCAAGGCCGCTGGGATCAACCCGCGTGAGCTGCGCTATGTGGCGCTTGAAGGCGGCGGTGAAATCGCCACCGCCTTGCTCGGTGGCCACATTCAGGTGGGCAGTACCGACATTTCCGACTCCATGCCGCACATCCTGAGCGGCGACATGCGCCTGCTGGCGGTGTTCTCCGAGCAGCGCCTGGACGAGCCGGAAATGAAGAACATTCCCACCGCCAAAGAGCAAGGCTACGACATCGTCTGGCCCGTGGTACGTGGCTTCTACCTCGGGCCAAAAGTCAGCGATGCCGACTACGCTTGGTGGAAGGATGCGTTCGACAAACTGCTGGCTTCCGAGGAGTTCGCCAAGTTGCGTGACCAGCGCGAGTTGTTCCCGTTCGCCATGACCGGCCCGGAGCTGGACACCTACGTGAAGAAACAGGTGGCTGACTACAAAGTGCTGGCCAAAGAGTTCGGCCTGATCCAGTAATCGCCCCCAGCCATGTAATGCCGCTGTAGGAGCGAGCTTGCTCGCGAAGAACTCAAGGGCGCCCCGTGTATTCAGACGGCACGCGTCATCGTTGGCGTTTTTCGCGAGCAAGCTTGCTCCTACAAAAGTCGGCTTTGGAGTCTCCTATGCTCTTACAACGCATTTTCGCCTCGGTGATGCTGCTGGTCTGCGCGGGCCTCGCGCTGATGGCCTGGCCGTATCAGGCGTCGTTTTCCTACGAGCCGGTCGGGCCTCGCGCCTACCCGCTGTTGATGCTCGGGCTGATGAGCCTGGGCCTGCTCTACATGCTGTTTCGCCCACAGCCGACCAAGCACACGGAAGAAGAACCGGCGCTGGACCGTGAAACCCTGATCAAGATCGGCATCTGCGTGGTCTTGCTGCTGATCTTTGCCGGCACCTTCGAATCCCTGGGTTTCATCCTCAGCAGCATGTTGATCGGTATTCCGATGGCACGGCTGTATGGCGGCCGCTGGTTGCCCGGTGCGGTGATCATCACCTTGATGAGCGTCGGCCTTTATCTGCTGTTCGATAAGGCCATGGACGTACCGCTGCCCCTCGGCCTGCTCGACGTTCTGGAGAACTGATATGGATACTTTCGGCTATTTGGGCCAGGGCTTCGGCGTTGCACTGAGCCCCTACAACCTGGTGACCGCGCTGTGCGGCACCTTGATCGGCACCGTGGTCGGCCTGTTGCCGGGCCTGGGGCCCATCAACGGCGTGGCGCTGTTGATCCCCATCGCCTTCGCCCTGGGCCTGCCGCCGGAGTCGGCGTTGATCCTGCTGGCCGCCGTGTACCTGGGTTGCGAGTACGGCGGGCGTATCAGCTCGATCCTGCTGAACATCCCCGGCGAAGCCTCCACCGTGATGACCACCCTCGACGGTTACCCGATGGCCCGCAAAGGCCTGGCCGGTGTGGCGCTGTCGTTGTCCGCCTGGAGTTCGTTCATCGGTGCGTTCATCGCCACCTGCGGCATGGTGTTGTTCGCGCCGCTGCTGGCCAAATGGGCGATTGCCTTCGGCCCGGCGGAATATTTCGTCCTGATGGTGTTCGCGATTGTCTGCCTCGGCGGCATGGCCGGTGACAAGCCGTTGAAAACCTTTGTCGCCGCGCTGATCGGCCTGTTCCTCTCGGCGGTCGGCATCGACGCCAACAGCGGCGTGTACCGCTTTACCGGCGACAATATCCACCTCACCGACGGCATCCAGTTCGTGGTGCTGGTGCTGGGCCTGTTCTCCATCAGCGAGATCCTGTTGTTGCTGGAAAAAACCCACCGGGGCCAGGAAGCGGTCAAAGCCACCGGACGCATGATGTTCAACCTGAAGGAAGCGGGCGCGGTATTTGTGGTGAATATCCGTTGCGGCTTGCTCGGTTTCATCATGGGCGTGCTGCCTGGCGCCGGGGCCACCCTGGCCTCAGCCGTTGCCTACATGACCGAAAAACGCATGGCCGGCGCCGGCGGCAAATTCGGCCAAGGTGACATGCGCGGCCTCGCGGCCCCGGAAACCGCGATCGGCGCGTCCGCCTGCGGCGCCCTGGTCCCGATGCTGACCCTGGGCGTTCCCGGTTCGGGCACCACGGCGGTGATGATCGGCGCCCTCTCTCTGTACAACATCACCCCTGGCCCGCTGCTGTTCCAACAGCAACCCGACATCGTCTGGGGCCTGATCGCGTCGTTGTTTATCGCCAATATCATGCTGGTGATCCTCAACATCCCGATGATCCGCATCTTCACGCGCATCCTCGCCGTACCGAACTGGGCGCTGGTGCCGGTGATCGCCATCATCACCGCGATCGGGGTGTACGCCGTGCACGCCACCACCTTCGACCTGTTCCTGATGATCGGCATCGGTATCTTCGGCTACATCCTGCGCAAGCTCGACTTCCCGCTGTCGCCGGTGCTGCTGGGCTTTATCCTCGGCGGCCTGATGGAGCAGAACCTGCGCCGTGCGCTGTCGATTTCCAACGGCGCGCTGGACATCCTCTGGTCGAGCCCGATCACCTTCGGTGTGTGGGTGTTGACGGTGCTGATGCTGGCCTTCCCGCTGGTGCGTATCTACCGCAAACGTGCCCTGCAGCGTCGTGCCGTGGCCGATGTCTGAGGCCACCTTTAAACATTGGTGGGGCACACCGCTGGTCGGCCTGGCCGGCGGTTACCTGGCCAGCCTCGTCGGCTGGCCTTTGCCGTATATGGTCGGCTCGTTGCTGGCGATCATCCTGGTGCGCTGCCTGACTCCCTGGCAATTGGCCGAGATCCCCGGCGGGCGCAAATGCGGCCAATGGGTGGTCGGCATCGGTATCGGCCTGCACTTCACCCCCGTGGTGATCGAACAGGTGATGAGCCACTTCGGGCTGATCTTCTTCGGTGCGCTGGTCACCAGCCTGTCGAGCGTGGTCGGTGTGTGGTTGATGCGCCGTAGCGGCGAAGACCGCGCCACCGCGTTTTTCTCGAGCATGCCGGGCGGTTCCGGCGAGATGGTCAACCTCGGTTCACGCAATGGTGCGGTGCTCAGCCGGGTCGCGGCGGGGCAAAGTTTGCGGGTGCTGGTGGTGGTGCTGTGTGTACCGGCGATCTTCAAGTACGTGCTGGAAGGCGGCACGCCACAGTTTCATCCGGCGCCGGTGAGTTGGCCTTGGCTGCTGGCGTTGTTTCCTATCGGCGCGCTGATGGCCTGGGGCTGGCAGCGTTTGCGCCAACCGAACCCTTGGCTGTTCGGGCCATTGCTGGTGAGTGCCACCGCCAGCGTTGTGTGGGACTTGCATATCGGCCTGCCCGACGGCGGCAGCCAGATCGGCCAATGGCTGATCGGCAGCGGCCTGGGCTGCCACTTCAACCGGCAGTTCTTCCGCCGCGCGCCCTCGTTCATCGGGCGCACCTTGATCGGCACGGCCTTGACCATGGCATTGGCGACTGTCGCCGCAGTGGGTTTGAGTGCATTGACCGGCCTTGACCTGCGCTCACTGACCTTGGGCATGATGCCCGGCGGCATCGCCGAAATGAGCCTCACCGCCGAGACCCTGCAACTGTCGGTGCCCCTGGTGACAGCGATGCAGGTGATGCGGTTGTTGTTTGTGTTGTTTCTGGCGGAGCCGTTGTTCAGGCGGTGGGATCGCCATCCCTGACCGACCACAGCCATTCGTCGGAACTGTCAATTCTCACAGCTAGCCATACTGATGTGCCGTCGTTTCAATCAACCCAACCACCTAATCCATCAAAGGAAAGGTTATGAAACGCACCGTGCACCTCACTCAGCAGCAAAGCGACGACGTGGAGCCTGAAGGCATTGTCGACGTAATACACCTTACAGACACACCAAGCCGCCTATTGGTCAACCAGGACGGAACACGCCTATATGTTGCCAGCACTAACGGTGAGTCCGTAACGATCATCGATACTGCGAGCAATGCCATCATCCACACGGTTGAAGGTCACGGAGCTCCACTCTGGCTGGTCCTTCACCCGACACGCCCGTGGCTCTATATCAGCTATGCGAACCGCCCCGGCAACCCTGTCATCGTGGTGATCAGTATCACTACCTTTGATGTACTCGACACGTTGAGCGGCTTTATCTCCATCAACGGCATTGCAATTAACTCGAGTGGGTTGCGGCTTTATGCACCAGACAGAGCCGGCGAGCTGGATATCATTGAAATCAGCAATCCTCAGCAACGCATCAAACTGAGATTCGACGCTGCGCCCGACATCGTCACAATCGCACCTGGGAATGCACGAGCCCACTTGGCCAACGGGTTCGCGAGTTGGTTCACGGTCCATCTGGGGACCAATCGTTTGGTGAGTACGGTCAATACCCAAGTTCCCGGCCAGCCTTCCACTATCGCTCATGCTACTCACATCGCCCGCATCTACATCCTTTACCCGACCGCCAACCAGATTTACATAGGCGACACCACCACTAGCAGACACAGCCGAATCCTGAGCAACCTGCTGCAACCATGGGATATCACGTTCAATAGCATGCGTGGGCTGGCCTACGTCACGGAAACCCAAGGCCACCGGGTCAGTATCCTCAATACCACCAGCGAAAGCGTCATCGGCACCTTTGAGGGGTTCAACAGGCCCATGGGGATTTGCAGCACCAGTGATGGCCGTATGGCCTATGTCGCCAACAGCGGCGACAACACTATTGCTCGAGTAAGACTTTAAGTCTGGGCCGCTCCGGGTTCAGATTGGAGGCAAGCGCCAATCAATCGGCGTCTCGCCATTCTGCTCAAGAAACTTGTTGGCACGGCTGAAGTGCCCACACCCCAGGAACCCGCGATACGCCGACAACGGCGAGGGATGCACCGAGGTCAGCACCAGGTGCTTGGTGGCATCGATCAGCTTCTGCTTGCTCTGGGCATGCGCGCCCCAAAGCAGGAACACCAGGTGCGGTTGGTGCTGGCTGACCACTTCGATAATCCGATCGGTAAAGAACTGCCAGCCCTTGCCCGCGTGGGCGTTGGCATTGGCGCGCTCGACGGTCATGGTGGTGTTGAGCAGCAGCACGCCCTGGTCGGCCCAGCTTTGCAGGCAGCCGTGGTTGGGGATATCGATATTCAGGTCGCGCTTGAGCTCTTTATAGATATTGACCAGCGACGGCGGCGTCGGCACGCCCGGTTGTACCGAGAAGCACAAGCCATGGGCCTGGCCGGGGCCGTGGTACGGGTCTTGGCCCAGGATCACCACCTTGACCTGGTCCAGCGGCGTGGAATTGAGCGCATTGAAAATCAGCGGGCCGGGCGGGTAGATCTCTTTGCCGGCCGCATGTTCCTGGCGCAGGAACTCGCGCAACTGGGCCATGTAGGGCTGTTCGAATTCGTCGCGCAGGGCGTGTTTCCAGCTGGGTTCGAGTTTGATACGGTCGCCGTCGGTCATCGTGTACTTGTCTTGTCAAAAGAATGAAGCGAACCCTAGGAAAGCCCACTCCGCTTGTCAATTGATCTGACACACCACCGGCACTTTCCTACCCAGCGATCATACTTATCTTTCAACCTATCGATTGAGGTCACGATGAACCTGCACTTCGAAGAGCTGACCTGCAGCGACGGTGCCCGCCTCGGCATCGCCAGCCTGGACGCGGAAAAATCTCTCAACGCCCTGTCCTTGCCCATGATCCTGGGCCTGAGCGAACGCCTGGAGGCGTGGGCCAAAGACCCGCATATCGTCTGCGTGCTGCTGCGCGGCAACGGCGCCAAAGCCTTTTGCGCCGGTGGCGAAGTACGCAGCCTGGCCCAGGCCTGTCGTGAACAGCCCGGCGCGGTGCCCGGCCTGGCCGCGCAGTTTTTTGCCGCCGAATATCGTCTCGACTATCGCCTGCACACCTATCCCAAGCCACTGATCTGTTGGGGCCACGGTTACGTGCTCGGCGGCGGCATGGGGTTGCTGCAAAGCGCAGCGGTGCGCATCGTGACGCCCAGCAGCCGCCTGGGTATGCCCGAAATCAGCATCGGCCTGTATCCGGACGTGGGCGCCGGCTGGTTTCTCTCGCGCCTGCCCGGCAAGTTGGGTGTGTTCCTCGGCCTTACCGGCGCGTCGATCAACGCTCGAGATGCCCTGGACCTGGGCCTGGCCGACCGTTTCCTGCGTGATGACCAACAAGAGACGCTGATCGAGGGCCTGCTGCGCCTGAACTGGCAGGAGCAGACCGCGAAACAGCTCAACAGCTTGCTCAAGGCCCTGAGCCAGGAAGCGCTTGGCCAGCAACCAGCAGCACAATGGCTACCGCGTCGTGCGCAGATCGACGAGTGGCTGGACGTGGGTGACGTACGTTGTGCCTGGCGCGCCCTGAGCCAGCTGCGCGAGCACACCGACCCGCTGTTGAGCCGCGCCGGCAAAACCCTCAGCGACGGTTGCCCGCTGACCGCGCATCTGCTGTGGGAGCATCTGCGGCGCGCCCGTCATCTGTCGTTGGCCCAGGTGTTCCAGGTGGAGTACACCTTGAGCCTCAATTGCTGCCGTCACCCCGAGTTTGCCGAAGGCGTACGCGCACGTTTGATCGACAAGGACCAGGCGCCCCACTGGCACTGGCCGGATATCGATACGATCCCGGACGCGGTAGTCCAGGCGCATTTCAACAAAGCCTGGGAAGGTCGCCACCCGCTGGCGGATTTGTCCGACTACTGACAGCTCATGCCTACCGACCGTTGACCCTGAACGCGCAGTTGTCGGGCTGGCTGTCGCGGCACAGAAAAACCTGTTGTTCGAAAGGAGCTTCGCCAGGCTCCCAATGCGAAGTACTGGTCAACGACATGTTGGTGACAAGGTCTCCCAGGGCCGGTCTCATGGCAACCAGGTTACCGCTGCCGCTGCGGTAGAGACATTTGTCCATGTAGCCGTCTTCCCGCTCTTGCCCGCTGCCCGGCATGAAGATTGCGCCGATAAACAGGTCGATAAAGTCACGGCTGTCGACCTTCGGGCTCTGCCACAGCAGTTGCTTGTCCACGGTTCTGAAATGCCCGTCGATGTACCGGATCGCGGAGGGATAGGGGCAGCCTTGCTCAGCCTGCACTTGGGCGATAGCGCTGAGCATCAAGATGCACAGGGCCACCTGCTGTTTGAATAGAGGGAGGTTCATTCGACGAGTCGCTCCACTGGACAAGCACAACGGCTTTCGTGCAGTGAAATATAGTTTGGCCCCAAAATATAGCTGTTAATTCTGACAGTACTTATAAACGCCAGGTATAAAAAAACGGCGCCTCATGCGCCGTTTCTTCCGCTCGTCAGCGATGCCCGCCGCGCCCGCCCCCATGATCGGAGCCGCGCCCGTGACCGCCGCCGTTACCCCAACGGCTGCCCCAGTCCTGATTTTGATAGGGTCGGTAGCCGGGCCGTGGGTAATAGCGCGGTGACAGCTGATAATACCGGGGTGCCGAGTAGTACCGCGGCGCTGAGTAATAGCGCGGTGCCGGCGCGTAGTAGCCGCGCCCGTAATAGGCAGGGCCGCCGTAGTAATAGGCCGGAGCCGGTGCGGTGTAGACTTCGGAGCGGTAGTAGGTGCCGCCTCCCTCGTAGTAAGGCACGCAAGCTGACAAGGTCAGGCCGAGTAAAGCAGTGAGCAGCAGTCGTCGATACATGGCGGCCTCCTGGACCGCGAGAGAGCACCTCCAGCGACGCTGGAGCGCGGCATTCAGCTTTCACTGAATGACGAAACATCTGACATCAAAAACAGAATCTGGTGCGTTTTCGCAACAACTTGATACATCCCTTCTGGCTTTATCGATTCAGTAAATTTATCTGGCATGCAACTTTGCCTGTTGCGATGATGTCACTATGACACCACCAAGGGCCAGGGAGGCTCTAGCGTGCCCTCTTCGCTACCCTTTCCGGAATCGCCCATGAAAATCTCAACCAAATTGCTGCTGTCATTTCTATTGTGTGCGCTAATCACTTTTGGGGTGGGCCTTCTAGGCATCAAAGGCGTGGTTCGTCTCTCCACGGCATTGGAACTGACGTTCTCCAACAACCTGGTCTCTGTGAGTAATACAGCCGCTACCCTCAACGGCCTTATGGCCCATAACCGCGGCATGTACCGCTTGATGGACGCCAGCAAAGGCGATGTTGCCCCACAGGATCGCGAACGCGTGCGCCAGGATATCGCCCAGGAGCTCAAGCGCAGCCAGGCTGCCTACGCCACCTATCGCGCAACGCCGCTGGAAGATGACGAACGGGTAGCAGGAGACAAGCTCGATCAGATGTGGCCCACCTACATCAGCAACTCCGAGCGCATCATTTCTCTGCTCGACGCCGGCCAGATCGATCAAGCCCGCACTCAGCTCAATACCACCAACAATGAACTGTTCCGTCAGGCACGCGAGCTGATCCGCATAATGGTCGAATCCAATAACCGCCAGATCAAGGAAGGCGCGATCGCTGCCGAGGAGCTGCGCAGTAGCGCCTTGACGTGGATGATCGGCGGCATTTTGCTGGCTTTCATCATCGCGATCATTGTTGGCGTGCTGATCACGCGCCTGATCACCCGCCCTATCGCCCAGGCCGTGGAAAGCGCCCAACGTATTGCTCAGGGTGATTTGACCCAGGCCATCATCACCGAACGTACCGACGAAGCGGGGCAACTGCTGATGGCGTTGTCGGGTATGCAGGGCGGCCTGAAAAGCACTCTCATGGAAATCGCCAACGCATCCGACCAGTTGGCCTCGGCGGCCGAAGAAATGAGTGCGGTCACCGATGAAAGCAGCCGTGGCCTGACGCGTCAGAATGATGAGATTCAACAAGCCGCCACCGCCGTCAACCAGATGACCGCCGCAGTGGAAGAAGTGGCCAGCAACGCAGTCTCCACCTCTGAAGTGTCGCGCCAGGCCACCACCGAGGCCGAAGATGGTCGCCAACAAGTGGAGCAGGCGGTGTCCGGCATGAACTCCATGGTGGTCGAGATCAACGGCTCCACGCAATCGGTTGCAGAGCTCGCCGGCCAGGTACGGGAAATCGGCAAGGTGATCGATGTGATCCGTGGCATTGCCGAACAGACCAACCTGCTGGCCCTTAACGCCGCCATTGAAGCCGCTCGTGCGGGTGAGCAGGGGCGTGGATTCGCGGTGGTCGCCGATGAAGTGCGGGCGCTGGCCCACCGTACCCAGACGTCCACAGTCGACATTGAAAAGATGATTGGTGAAGTGCAGATCGGCGCCGACAATGCCGTCGCGGCGATGAACAAGAGCCTGACCTGGGCCAACAACACTCAGGCCCTGGCGCAGAACGCCGGCGAGGCCCTGCAACGGATCACCACCAGTGTGGCGAAGATCAATGAACGCAACCTGGTGATCGCTTCGGCATCCGAGGAGCAGGCCCAGGTAGCGCGCGAGGTGGACCGCAACCTGCTGAACATCCAGGATCTGTCCACCCAGACGGCCGCCGGTGCGCATCAGACCAACGCCTCCAGCCAGGACCTGTCGCGCCTGGCCACCTCGTTCAACGTACTGGTCAGCAAGTTCCAGCTCTGAGTAGCCTGGGCAGGGACGGCCCTGTATCGTACAAGGCACACCGGGAACTCTCCGGAAACTTGCCCGACCCAGCCCGAACCTGCCCATGACCACGCCCACCCTCTGCCCTGCCTGCGGCGCCCGCAACGACTGCTCCCTGGCTGACCCGCGCACGGTCGACCAGGCGTGCTGGTGTTACAGCGTCACCATCGACCCGGCAGTCCTCCAGGCCCTGCCTGACGAATTGCGCAACCAGGCCTGCCTGTGCCCGCGCTGTGCTCAGGTCGATGAGCAGTTGCGTGGCAACGGGCCGACGTAATGCGGGTTGATCGTTTCCTCAGTAACCTGCCGCGGTTCAATCGCAAGCAAGTCCGCCTGCTGCTGGTTGAACGGCGGGTGTCGGTCGATGGTGTAGCGGTCAGCGACCCGCATCACGACGTGCGGGCCTTCAGCCGCGTGTGCGTTGACGACGATGTGCTGCAGGCCGGCAAACCGGCGCGCTACTTCATGCTGCACAAACCTCAGGGTTGCGTAAGCGCCACGGCCGACCCGCAACACCGCACCGTGCTGGATCTACTGGATGAGCCGGACAAAGAGGAGCTGCACATTGCCGGCCGACTGGATTTCAACACCACCGGCCTGATGCTGATCACCAACGACGGCCAATGGTCGCGCCGCCTCACGCAACCGCAGACCAAACTGCCCAAGGTCTACCGGGTGCAGACCGAGCAGGACATTGGCCCGGAATACGCGGCGACCTTCGCTGCGGGCCTGTATTTTGCGTTTGAAGACCTCACCACCCAACCGGCCGAATTGGCACTGCTGGGCCCCAGAACCGCACGCTTGAGCATCATTGAAGGCCGTTACCATCAGGTCAAGCGCATGTTCGGGCACTTCAATAACAAGGTGATCGGCCTGCATCGCGAGCGAATGGGCCCGCTGGCGCTGGATGCAGCCCTTGAGCCGGGCCAGTATCGCGCGCTGACTGCGGATGAAATCCGACAGATATGACGACCGTTCGGCCGGTAGTGGCAAAAACCCATTTCTGTGGCTTGCGACTTCCGGGGTCAGGTGCTTGAATCACACCGTCAGCCAAAATATGACTGACGAGTCGCCTATAACCTCCAAGAAACACTTTGCCCCGCCCGCGCCTGATCCATGGGCCTTCCCGGCAAACAGCCCGCCATAACAACACCCGTCGGCCAGCCGTTATCGGACCGACATGGGCCTCTCATTCCAGGCGTATGCCTACCTGTCATAAAGCTCGTGCAGAGTGTTCTGCGCGCCCTACCCGCTTGCCAGGAGTCTTATGACATGAGGCCAGAAATCGCTGTGTTGGATATACAGGGTCAGTATCGGGTTTACACGGAGTTCTATCGCGCGGAAGCTGCTGACAAGACCATCATCCTGGTCAACGGCTCCATGGCCACCACGGCATCTTTCGCCCAAACCGTGAAAAGCCTGTACCCGCAATTCAATGTGGTTTTGTACGACCAGCCCTACGCTGGCCGCTCGAAAATCCATAACCGCCATGAGCGCATGCTGACGAAAGAAGTCGAAGGCCAGATCCTGCTGGAGCTGATCGACCACTTCGCCGCTGAGCACGTACTGTCGTTCTCCTGGGGCGGTGCCGCCACGCTGGTCGCCCTTGCCCACCGCCCACGCCGTGTGGAAAAAGCGGTGATCAGCTCGTTTTCCCCAGTGATCAACGCGCCCATGCGCGATTACCTTGAACGCGGCGTCGACTACCTCGGCAACCTCGACCGTCACAACGTCGGCAACCTGGTCAACAGCACCATCGGCAAACACCTGCCATCGCTGTTCAAACGCTTCAACTACAAGCACGTGAGCAGCCTGGCCGAGCACGAATATGGGCAGATGCACTTTCACATCAGCCAAGTGTTGAACAGCGACCGGTTGTGCTACCTCAAGGCGGCCAAACAGATCGACATTCCGGTGCTGTTTGTGAATGGCGAATGGGACGAATACACCAGCGCCCAGGACGCCACGTTGTTCGGTCAACACGTGGCGAACAGCAGCTTCAGCACCATCCAGGCGACCGGGCACTTCCTGGACATGGAGCACAAGGCTGCATGCCGGGACACTCGGGATGCAGTGGTGGGTTTCCTCAAGCCAGAGCGTCAGGCCAGTCGATTGCGCTACCAACGGGGCCAGACGCAGCATGCCTTGGCAATTTGAAATATCGCTTACTGTGGCGAGCAAGCTTGCTTGCGCTGGGGTGCGAAGCAGCCCGACTGTTTTTATTTTAGGAGCGCGTCGCCCCCAGCGGGAGCAAGCTCCCTCGCCACAGGCACGCGTGCTCCTACAGTGGATCCAGTCGTCGACTAACGTAACCCACACATTTTTGAAGAAAAACTTCAAATCCCGGCGAACATCTGGTACAAAGTCAGCCGCTCTGAGCGGGTATAGTTTAATGGTAGAACAGTAGCTTCCCAAGCTTCCGACGAGGGTTCGATTCCCTCTACCCGCTCCACTCAAATTCGCGCTCCACGTCAGGTTGTTTTTTGACGCAGGATGCCTAAAAAAACCGGCCCTTTGAGGCCGGTTTTTTTTGCCCTACGCTAGGGCCGACGGTGACAATGAAGCGTTTCTTCGCGCCATCAGCTATGTGGCTAAAGAATGACAAAGGTTAACGCTGAAGCGGGCATGGGCCGTGAGAGCCTCTACAAAGCCCTTACTCCCGGCGCAAAACCTCGCGTTGAAAGCGTACTCAAAGCACTCCACTCCCTGGGTATCGATCTGTTTGCCCGAGCGGGACACACTGCCCATCACTCAATCATTTGAGCCGCCCCCCGCTGCACCACCCAAGCCAACGGCAACGTCACTAACAACACCCCTGCCAACACCATCACCGCAACCGGCACGCCCAGCGCATCCCCCACGCCACCCAACACCACCGGTGCCAGTGCTCCGCCCCCAATGGTGCCGGTATAGAACAGCGCGAACGCCTGTTCCCGCTTGCCCGCGCTCGCCAGGTCCGGCACGGCGCCGTACAACACCGAAGAGGTGCCATTGAGCACCAGACCGAGCACCGGCAGCATCACCATCAACCCGGCCAGTGGCAGGTAGACCGCCGCGACGATCAGCAGCGCGGTGCTGGTTTCCGTCAGCCATACAGTTTTCATCATGCCGATACGGGCGCCGAGGTAGCCACAAAAGAGCTTGCCGAACGCGCCGCCGATAAACAGCAGCGTCAGTGCCAAGCCAATGCCCGCCGTACCGGCGCCTTTGGCTTGCAGCAGGAACGGCAGGAACGTGAGAAACCCCATGCGCACGGCGCTGTCGAGGGTGCCGGTGAGGATCAGTGCGCGCAGGCCCGTGGCGGACCCTTTGCCGGTGAGGGGCTTTGCCTTTTTACTCGCCGTGGGTAGAGAAGACTGGCCAGGGATCAACCACCACAACAGCCCCGCCGCCAGCAGACCCAGCAAGCCCAGCAGTGTGGCACTGGCACGCCAACTGACCACGGTCAGCAGTAGGCCGACCAGCCCAGGAATCAGGGTTTTGCCGATGTCGCCGGAGAAGTTGTACTGGGACAGCGCTTGCTTGACGCCACCGCCATCCTCGTAGGCGTCGGTGATCATCGAGGACGCCAGCGGGTGTTGGGCGCTGGCGCCCAGGCCGCCGAGCAGCAGCGCCAGCAGCAACAGGCCGAGGCCGGTGGCTTGCCCGACCAACAAATAAGCGGCACCTGCCAGCGCCGTACCGCCCACCAGCATCGGCATGCGCCCCCAGCGCTTGGCCGCACGGCTGGCCATGAGTTGGAACACCGCCATCGTCCCGGAATAGGCGCCGCGCAACAGGCCGATCTGGGCGTAGGACAACGCGAACTGGGTTTGCCAGATCGGCAGCAGTACATAGATGACATCAGTGAGGCCATCGTGTACCGCATGGGCGCCGCAACCGGCGATGAGCGAGCGACGGCGCGAGGATCGTTCGGTTGCAGGCAAGGCGACCATATCGTTCATGGTGTCGGGACCCGTTCAGGCGTAAGGGGCTTCCAGCCGGTCTGGGCGATCAGCAGGGTGAGGAGTTGCACACCGATAATCAGGCTCACGCAACCGGGCCAGCCCCATTGCTCCCAGAGCAATGCAGGGATGATGGCGCCACAACTGCCGCCCAGGTAATAAAACGTGAGGTAGGCCCCCACCGCGCCAGCCTTGTTGTCACGGGCACTGGCAGCCGTGAAGGCATTGGCGGCGGTCTGCGCGAGAAATACCCCGGTGGAACTGAGGGCCAGCCCCACCACAATGCACCACAAGGGCGGCAACAGGGTCAGTGCCGAACCCGTGGCGCCGAGCACGACAGCAACACTCAGCAGCTCGGCATGGGGCCGGGCCTTGCCAAGACGGCCGGCAAGGGGAATCACCACCAGGGCCAGCAGGAAGACCATGTAGAGTGCGCCTAAGGCGGCAGGCCCGAGATGGTAAGGCGCCAAGCCCAGGTAGAGACCCGCGTAGGTAAACGCCGCAACCTGTGAAAACAGCACGCAAAAACCTACGGCGTAGGCCGCCAACAACGGTAGGCGAAAGACGCCCGCTGCGGTGGCTTTCAACTGCACCGCCCGTGGCCGATTGGCGGGCAATAGAAACTGGACAAACCCGCCCACCATCAAGCTCAGCACCGCCAGCCACTCAAAGGCCTCGCGCCAGCCCACATATTCTGTGATCACCCCCGTGACGAAGCGCCCGGCAAACCCGCCCAACACGGTGCCCGCCACATAGAGGCTGGTGACTTCAGTCACCGTACCGCCGCTCCAGCGATCGCCGATATACGCCACGCTGGTGGCAAACACCACCGGGATCAACATGCCTTCGACGAATCGCCACGCCAGCACTTCGGCGAAGCTGTCGGCATACGCCGTCATCAGCGCCGGCACTGCCAGCAACAACGCGGCCACAGCGATCACCGTGCGTTGTTCGAAACGCCCGGTCAGGCGGCTGACGAAAGGCGCGGTGATGGCCACAGCCAGGGTCGTCACCGTGATGCTCCACCCCGCCGCCTTGGCGCTGATCTGAAACTGCACGGCAAAGGTCTGGAGAATACTCTGGGTTGCATAGAGGTTGAGAAACGCCGCGCACCCACACAAAAACAGGGCAAGGCGGGCACAATGCAGGCGCGGTTTCATGAAACATCTCGTTTTATTTTGTCCTGCCTTTATAGAATGGGCGGCAGGATCGAGACCAATACCGATTTCCGACCGATCAATACCCAAGGACCAGGATGCTTGACCTACGCAAGCTGCGTTACTTTCTGACGGTCGCCGAAGAATTGCACTTCGGCCGCGCCGCCCTGCGCCTGCATCTGGCCCAGCCACCGCTGACCCGGCAGATCTCGGCGCTGGAAGCGGAGTTGGGTTTCAAGCTGTTCGACCGCACCAGCCGCAGGGTGACCCTCACCGCCCCGGGCCGTGCGTTTCTGCCCTATGCCCGTGGTGTGCTGGAACAGGTTGAGCTGGCCCAAGTGATCGCCGGCAAATTGGCCGCCGGCACCGCCGGGCAGTTGGCATTGGGCTATGTCAGCTCAATCGCTTTGTCGGATCTGTTCAGCCAGACGATCCAGGCGTTCGCCCAGCGTTTTCCCGACGTGCAACTGACCTTGGTGGAGTGCGCCTCCGGTAGTCTGGGCGCGCAGGTGGCGGATGGGCGGCTGGATATCGGGCTGAGTCGCCTGCAGCCACAGGCCCCAGACGTCCAAGCCCGGTCATTGGGCGAAGAACGATTGGTGGCGGCCGTCTCCAGCGACAGCTCCCTGGCGCTCCAGCCACAGGTCAGCCTGGCGCAATTGAGCGCTTACCCGTTGATCCTGTTTCCGCCGGATTATGGATCGGGGCTGAACCAGTCCATCGAGCAGCTTTACCGGCACCACGGCGTCCCCTTGCGCGCCGGCCCGACCGGACGGCAGATCACCTCGATCATTGCCCTGGTGGCAGCCGGTCAAGGCGTGGCACTGGTGCCGGAATGCACACAAAGCCTGATGAACAAAGGCGTGACGTACCGGCCGTTGGTGGAAGTGGATGCGTGTGCCCAATTGTTGGTACTGACTTCGAGTGAAACAAAAAGTGGCTTGGTTGAAGCCTTTCTCGCCGTCATCGAGGAGACCCTGCAGACCCGCGCTCGGCTTAGCTGCGACTAGGCGGCGCTGAAGGTGTGGCAACAGCAGCGCCAACGATCACTCGGAAATATCTGAATGCCACGGCGCACTGGCATGTTGATCATGTCTACTCGCCAGCCTGAAGGAAGGATCAGCGCCATGCTTGAACCCGGACAACGCACACCAACACCCATACTGCGCCAAATGGTGGGTTGGGTATTGGTATTGCCGCTATTGGTGGCCTGGGTGAAGCTGCCATTCCCGTTGGGGATGCTCCTGTCGCTCGGCTCGATTGCAGCCTCCGCCTATGGCGTTTGGCGAGCCCGGCGCTACGCCAGCCGACGTGTGACGCGACTCGCCTGGGTGGTCATTGTGCTCAATGTCATCTCATGGGTGTTGACGGCGAATGCATCGGTCCTCATGGCGCTTTATTGGGTGTCCTGGCTGTATGTTTACCCACACTATTCCCATTGGGTTTACTGGAACACCTAGACTGCCGCAGAATTCGAGCGCAAGAATCGTAGTTTTCAGTCGGGTCGAGGGACTTACAGTAGCGTCGTACCTTTTACCCTCAGGAGCCCGATCATGCCTTACGAATACAAGCTCATGCCCTCCCCCGTCGGCCAGCTCACCCTGGTGGCGCGCAATGGCAAACTCAGTGCCATTCTGTGGGAAACCGAGCGTGCCAACCGTGTACGCCTGGGTCAATTGCAGGAAGCCAATGACAGCCCGGTGCTGTTGGAGGCCGAACGCCAGTTGAAGGAATACTTCGCCGGCACCCGCAACCGTTTCGAGCTGCAACTGGACTTCACCGGCACGGATTTTCAGAAGCAGGTCTGGCAGGCGCTGCTGACCATTCCCTTTGGCGAAACCCGCAGCTACAGCCAGATTGCCCGGCAGATCGGCAACCCGAAAGCCGTGCGCGCGGTGGGTGCTGCCAACGGGCGTAATCCGATCTCGATCATCGCGCCCTGCCATCGGGTGATCGGCGCATCGGGCGGGCTGACCGGGTTCGCCGGGGGGCTTGAGGCCAAGCAATATCTGCTCGCGCTGGAAGGCGTCGGCCAGGCCGAACTGGCGTTTTGAGGCACTTGGCGAAGGTGCTGTAACCGCTGGGTCATCGCATCAATTGTTAAAAGAAATTTCAGCGAAACGCCGTGGTCCATCTTTCATCACCACGATTCAAGGAACACGGCCATGAAATTTTCTGCAGTCTCCCAAACCCTGTCCCGCTGGGCAGGCAGTGCCCGGACATTTTACGCGGCGGTCGCGTTGATTTTCCTCTGGAGCCTCAGCGGCCCGTACTTTCACTACAACGACACCTGGCAACTGATCATCAACACCTCGACCACCATCATCACCTTCCTGATGGTGTTCCTGATCCAGAACACGCAAAACCGCGACAATGACATTCTGCATATCAAAATCGATGAGCTGCTGCGCGTGTCCAAAGATGCGCAAAATGCGGTGTTGAGCCTGGAGGGCCTGGACCGCAAAGAGCTGGAAAAACTGCGCAAGCAGTACCGCAGCATTGGCAACACCGGCACCGTCAACCTGAACGACAGTTGTGGTGAGAATGGCGACGATACGGCGCGCGCCCATACCGATTTGAATCAGGCCTGAAAAAAAACGGCGGTTGGAGAAACTCCAACCGCCGTTTTTCATTGCCGGCCAAGGCTTCAACCGTCGCCTTGATGGCCCTTGCCATAGGTCGACGCCAGCGCCCGGGCTTTCTGCAGACGCTCCTCCAACTTGGGCAGCGTCTCATCGACCAGGGCTTTTATTTCCGGTACGTCCGACGCCGCGCCTTCCTGTTTGAACAGCGCAATGGCGTCTTCATTTTCCTTGACCTGCTGCGCGGTATAAGCGGCGTCAAAGGAGTCACCGTCCTTGAGTTGCGGCATCAGGGTTTCGGCTTTATCGACGATTTTCTCCCGTGGCGCCACGGGCAGGTCGAGCTTCTTGGCGATCGCCGCCAAATGCTGGTTGGCCAGGGTCCGTTCGTTGATCACCTCAATGGTGTAATCCTTGATTTCCTGGGATGAGGTCTTGGCGTGGGCCATGCGGCTGGTTTCGATATCGGCCATCCCTTTGGCCGAAGCCTGCTCGATGAATTCAGCAGGCGACTGGGCGAAAGCATTGCTGGCGCCGAGGCCCAGCAGCATCGCGAAACTGGCGGTGCGTAACCGGATAGCCATGCGGCTCATGATAGGTTCCTCCAGGGCAAAAATAGGGGCGGGGCAACGCGGCCCCGCCCTCAATTCGAATTTTCCGGGCGGCAAAGGTTTAGAAAAACCTGCTCAGTGCGACGAACGGTCGTCGGTAGGTCACGCCGGCTTGCTGCCGAACAGCCCCGGCAACGCATGCGCCAGGGCATTGATGGCAAAGCCGATGAACATCACGCCGCAGAGCCGGGTGATCAGGATTTCATGGCGCTGATAGACGGTGCGCACGCGCTGGGCGCCGACCACGCCGATCAGGATCGCATAGGCCAGCAGGCCGCCCAGAAAGCTGAGGACAATCAGCCACGGCAGCATCGACCATGTGAGCAATTCGGCGCGGCTGGACAACAACGCGGTAAACGTTGCGACCGCCACCGGGTAAGCCTTGGGGTTGGTCAAACCGAACAGAATGCCGTGCCGGAACGGATGCCGAGCGGCGCCTTGCGGCGCATCGCTGCTGCGAACCTGGGTACGAATGGCGCGCCAACCGAGCCAGAACAGGTACAGGCCGCTGAGTACGCCCAATACATCAAAGGCACTGCTGCCCACTTCCTTTGCACCGACGATGGCGATCAGCGCGGTGCTGCACCACACCACATCCCCGAGCAGATGCCCGCCGAGAAACCCCGCTCCGGCGCGGCGGCCACGTGCGGCGCCAATCCCGAACACGGCCAGGACACCCGGCCCTGGCGTAATACCGTAGATAAAACCCGAAGCGAGGACGGCGAGCAGCAAGGACGGGGTCATGGGCACGACTCTGGCAGAGGGTTGAGGTGGATCGATTCTGCACGTTCTGCCGCTACGGGTAAAACTTCATTCCGGCATAAGGCTGGGTGCGGCAGGCTTGCAGACGCGACGCCAAGTCGCCGACATGCACTTCAAGCTTATGGCCGTCAGGGTCGAGAAAATAAAACGACGCGCCTTCACTGCGGTTGTCGCGCCACTCTTGCACACCGGCAGCACGCAGGCGCGCCACCACCTCGCTGAAGTCATCTGGATGTGCGGTAAAAGCGTAGTGGGTGTATTCAGCCATCGCGCCCACGGAGCGCGAAGGGTCGAGCGACAGGCACAGCCACAAACCGGAGAGTGAGAGGTAGGCGCCGTTATCCCAGGTGGCGTCGAGCCGAAGCTGCAACAACTCATGATAGAAACTGACGCTGCGGTGCAGGTCGGTAACGGCAAGCGTCAGGTGGTTGAGACCAGAAAGCATGGTGTTTTCCTGTTATCCAATTGAATGCAAAGCAGCGCCCGCCTGACCTCGGACGCTGCGTGAGCATTCGTCAGCGCTTGTCGGAGGTCCGCAGCTTTTGCGGCAACCCCCACAGCAGCAGCGCGGCAGCGATCAGTGCACAGACACCAATCACGTAGAGAGCCGGAGTGGTACTGCCCGTCATGTCCTTGATCCGACCGACCATCACCGGGCTGACAATACCCCCCAGTTGCCCCAGGGTATTGATCAAGGCAATCCCGCCGGCGGCCCCTGCCCCGGCACCTGCCAACAGCTTGGGCGGCAACGTCCAGAAGGTGGGGATCGAGGCGATGATACCCGCACCCAGCAGCCCCAGGGCAATGATCAGGAAGGTGGTGTGATCATCGAAGATCCCGGCGCAGAAGAACCCTACCGCGCCTAACGCGACCAGGCCACTGACAAACTTGCGCGGCTCCCCCGTCGCGTCCGACCAGCGCCCCACCACTACCATGGTGATGGCTCCGCAAATATAGGGAACAGCAGTCAGCAGGCCGATCACTACCGAACTTTCGATCCCCGTGCTGCGGATCAATTGCGGCGCCCAGAAATTCAGGCCATAGGACGCCACCTGGATCAGGAAGTAAATCAAGCCCAGCATCAGGAAACCGGGAATTCGCAAGGCCTGCAGCAGAGAGCCTTTTTGATGCACCTCATGCACCGCGATACGGCTTGAGAGCAATGCCTTTTCGTCGCTGTTCAACCAGGGCGCATCCTCGATGCGGTCCTTGAACTGCGTCAGTACCAGCCACGCCAGCACCACACAGGGCAGGCCGCCCAGCAGGAAGAGCCAGTGCCAGCCGCGCATCTCCAGCACGCCATCCATGTGGCCCAATACCAGCCCGGAGAACGGCGCGCCGATCAGCCCGGCAAAGGCCGAAGCCAAAAACAGCATCGAGGTGATACGCCCACGGAAATCCTGGGGGAACCAGAGGGTCAGGTAATACAGCACGCCTGGGGCAAAACCGGCCTCCATGGCGCCGATCAGAAAACGCAGGGCGTAGAACTGCCACTCGGCCGTGACGAACACCATGGCCGCCGTCGCCAGCCCCCAGGACAGCATGATGCGTGCGATCCAGCGCCTTGCGCCGACCTTGTAGAGCATCATGTTGCTCGGCACTTCAAACAGCACATAACCCACGACAAACAAGCCGGCCCCCAGGCCGTATGCGGTGTTGCTCAAGCCGAGGTCGGCCTGCAACTGGAACTTGGCGAAGCTGATGTTGATACGGTCGAAAAAAGCAAATAGATAGCAGACCATGATCAACGGCATCAGGCGCCAGGCGACCTTGTTGACCACCGCCTTGATCGGATCGATTGCTCCGGCCGCGCTCGCGCCGGCCTCCAACGTATTAGTGCTCATGGTTTCTCTCCAGCGGGCAGCTCATAGGCGCCCGATTGTTTTTGTTGTCTGGTACAGGGTTACAACGTGGCGATGTGATCCGGGGGTGAGTGCAGGTCACAGTTGCGCCCGGCCTTGGCCACTTGACCGGGCAATTCATGACCCAGCAACGCCGGCAGGCGACGGGATATGTTCAGCAGATGCGGCAGATCAATGCCGGTGTGAATGCCGACTTCCTCACACAGGTTGACCAGGTCTTCGGTGCAGATATTGCCCGACGCGCCCGGCGCAAACGGGCACCCGCCGAGCCCGCCCAGGGCCGCGTCAAAGCGCCGGGCACCGGCCTCGTAGGCGGCCAGCACATTGCACAAACCCAGGCCACGGGTGTTATGAAAGTGCAGGGTCAGATCGCTGGCGGGCACGCGCTGCAATACGCGCTTGACCAGACGTTCCACCTGGCGCGGGTTGGCCATGCCGGTGGTGTCGGCAAGGCTGATCCCGCGAATGCCGAGCGCCTGATAAGCGTCGACAATTTCCAGTACACGGTCTTCATCAATCCTGCCTTCGAACGGGCAGCCGAACGTGGTGGCGATACTGCCATTGAGGCGCACCGGGTAATCGGCGGCAAAGCGGGTGATATCGCCGAACGCCGCCAACGATGCCTCGCACCGCATACGCATATTCGCCAGGTTGTGGGTCTGGCTGGCGGACATCACCAGGTTCAATTCGTCGGCGCGCGAGTCGATGGCGCGCTGAGCGCCCTTGAGGTTGGGGATCAGTGCTACGTAGATAACCCCGGCTTTGCGTTGAATGCCTTGGAACACCTGCTCACCGTCGCGCAATGCGGGGATGGCTTTGGGGGAGACAAATGAACCGGCTTCGATGCGCGAGAATCCAGCCTGGGAAAGCTGGTCGATCAACGCGATCTTGTCGGCCGTCGCCACCCAGGTCGGCTCGATTTGCAGGCCGTCGCGCGGGGACACTTCCTGCACGATCAGCCCAGCCGAATAGTCAGTGATCATTGCACCACTCCCGAGGTTTTCAGACGTTGGATATCGGCAACCGTCATACCCAGGCTGCCGAGGATGTCATCCGTGTGCTGGCCCAGGGTCGGACCTTGCCAGTTGATTGCGCCGGGCGTTTCCGACAGCTTGGGCACAATGCCGGGCATCTTCACCGACACACCGCCGGGCAGCTCGGCCTTGAGCAGCATGTCGCGTGCCTGGTAATGCGGGTCGCTGACGATGTCGGCCACCGAGTAGATACGCCCGGCCGGCACTTCGGCGGCCTCCAGGGCGCTGAGCACCTGCTCGATAGGCCGGCTGCTGGTCCAGTGGGTAATGGCCGCATCCAGCACGCCGCTTTTCGCCGCACGGCCATCGTTGTGGGCAAACTCCGGCGCCTCGGCCAGATCGGCGCGGCCGATGGTGGTCATCAGGCGCTTGTAGATCGGGTCGCTGTTGCCGGCAATCACCACATAGGCGCCGTCGGCGGTGAGGTAGGTATTGGACGGCGCGATGCCCGGCAAGGCACCGCCGCTGCGCTCACGCACATGGCCGAGCATGTCGTATTCAGGCACCAGGCTTTCCATCAGGTTGAACACGCTTTCGGCGAGGGACACATCGACAATCTGCCCGTCGCCCTGGCCGGTCTTGACCCGCAGCAAGGCCATCAGCGCGCCGATCACCGCGTGCAAGGACGCCAGGGAATCCCCCAGGCTCACGCCCACCCGCGCCGGCGGTGAATCCGGGTTGCCGGTGGTGTAGCGGATGCCGCCCATGGCCTCGCCAATGGCGCCGAAACCCGGGCGGTCACGGTAAGGGCCGGTCTGGCCATAACCGGAAATGCGCACCAGGGTCAGCTTGGGGTTGAGCGCGTGCAACACGTCCCAGCCCAGGCCGAGTTTTTCCAGGCCGCCGGGGCGCAGGTTCTCGATAAGGACGTCGGCGTCGCCGAGCAGTTGTTTGATCACGCCCAGGCCTTCTGCGGACTTCAGGTCCAGGGCCAACGACTTCTTGTTGCGCGATTGCAGGTACCACCACAGCGACGTGCCTTCGTGCAGCTTTCGCCACTTGCGAAGCGGATCGCCCTGGCCCAGGGCTTCGATCTTGATCACCTCGGCGCCAAACTCGGCCATCAGCCGTGCGGCAAACGGCGCGGCGATCAGCGTACCGATCTCGATCACCTTGATACCGCTCAGGGGAGCCGTCATGGGGTGTACCTCTTGTTCTTGGAATGTGCGCCAAGGCTAGAGGACTCTGAGAGCAGAAAGCCAACCGTCAGTTGGCAAGGAGCGTTCGCGAAACGCGAACGAACCGCGAATTATCTGTCAGCCCCCGCCGAGTGACTCAGGTAGTCAAAGAGCAAGCGGCTAACCGGCGAGAGCTGCGCTTCATCCCGGACCACCAGGATCAGGCTGCGATCGGACCAGTCATCCGTGAGCGGCACGGCATGCAGACCCAGTGCGCGACCAAACAACTCAAAAGCCTTCTGCGGCAGGATGCCAATCCCCATATTGGCCTGGACCATCCGGCACATCGCGTCAAAACCCGGCACATGGATCCGCAGGCGCAGCATCTGGCCTGCCTCGCGAGCGGCCGCGTGGGTGCGCATATTGATCGAGCTGGCCGAATGCAGGCCGACGTAATCGCTGCCCAGGGTTTCGGCGAAGGCCAGGGATTTGCGGGCCGCCAACGGATGGTCCGCGGGCATCAGCACCACCAGTTTGTCGCGGCGGTACACCACACGCGGCAAGCCCTTGGTGTCGGTGTCGCTGGAGCAGATGCCCAGGTCCGCCACACCATCCAACACGCCTTGCACCACACCATTGCTGGGGCGTTCTTCAAGGTCGGTTTTGACTTCAGGATGCAACTCGGAAAAATCCCGCAAGTCTTCCGGAAGGAACTGAATGATCGCCGACAGGTTGGCCAGCATCCGCACATAGCCCCGCACGCCGTGGCTGTGCTCGCCCAGCTCCAGGCCCATTTTTTCGACGTTGAACAGCATCTGCCGCGCATGGTGCAGCAACGTCTCACCGGCCGCCGTCAGGTCCATGCCCTTGGCCCGACGCACGAACAGACTGACGCCCAGCACCTGTTCCAACTCCATCAAGCGCTTGCTGGCCGCCGACACCGCGATGGCTTCCCGCGTGGCGGCACGGGTCAACGTGCCTTCTTCAAACACGGCAACGAACAGTTGCAGGGTGATCAGGTCCAGGCGCCGCACCAGGCTCTTGTGCAACATCAGTGGCGCTCGGCGGCCAGGCGATGGATCGCGGCCTGCTCCACTACCGCCTGTGGCGCGCCATGACGCACTGCCGCGAGCATCGCCTGGCCGACGGTCTCGGTACTCACCACCCAACTGGGTTTGACCCGGCGAACGAACGACAGCAGCGGGCCGAGCACGCTATAGAACGATTGGTACAGCGGCGTTTTCGAGCGCACACCATGCAACGGTTGGATCACCCCAGGCCGGAACAGGTACACCGCCTTGAACGGCAGGCGCAGCAACGCATTTTCGGTCTTGCCCTTGACCCGGGCCCACATCGACTTGCCCGCCTCGGAGCTGTCGGTGCCGGCGCCGGACACGTAGATAAACGTCATCTGCGGATTGAGCCGCGCCAGGGTGCTGGCGGCCACCAGCGTCAAGTCATAGGTCAGGTGGGTGTAGCGGGTTTCATCCATGCCCGCCGAGGAGACGCCCAGGCAAAAGAAACACGCATCAAACCCTTGCAGCAGGTTTTCCAACGGTTGCAAATCCAGCATGTCGCTGTGCAATACCTGGTGCAGCTTGCCGTGCTCCTGGGTCAACGGCGTACGCCCCACGGCGACCACTTCCTGAACGTCGGCCGCCAGCAGGCACTCGCGCAACACGCCCTGGCCGACCATGCCGGTGGCGCCGAATAGCAGAACTCTCATAACGGGACCTCAGCGGCAAGCCGCAAGCTTCATGCTCAAGTTGAATGCAGATCGACTTGTAGCTTACCGCTTGCAGCTCACCACTGCCCGATTCAGAACGCGCTGCGGAAAATCTCCTCGATCTGACGCTGGTCGGCCCGCCGAGGGTTGGTCAGGCCGCAGGCATCTTTCAACGCGTTGGCGGCCAGCAGTGGGATGTCCTGCAACTTGGCGCCCAACTCCCGCAAGCCGGCCGGGATCTCGACATCCTGCGCCAAGGCGCGGATGGCCGCGATGGCCGCCTGGGCGCCCTCTTCCGGCGAATTGCCCTTGATGTCGGCGCCCAACGCACGCGCCACGTCGCTCAAGCGCGTGGCACTGACACTCGCGTTGAAACTTTGTACGTGGGGCAACAGCACTGCGTTGCAAACCCCGTGCGGCAGGTCATACAGGCCGCCCAGCTGATGGGCCATGGCATGCACATACCCCAAAGACGCATTGTTGAAGGCCATGCCGGCGAGAAATTGCGCATACGCCATGTTTTCCCGCGCAGCCTTGTCGATGCCGTCACGGACTGCCAGGCGCAGGTTGGCACTGATCAGTTCGATGGCCTTGATCGCACAGGCATCGGTAATCGGGTTGGCGGCGGTGGACACGTAGGCCTCGATGGCGTGGGTCAAGGCGTCCATGCCAGTGGCGGCCGTGAGGCCCTTGGGCATGCCGACCATCAGCGCCGGGTCGTTGACCGACAGCAGCGGCGTGACGTTGCGGTCGACGATGGCCATTTTCACATGGCGGGTTTCGTCGGTGATGATGCAGAAGCGGGTCATCTCGCTGGCGGTGCCGGCGGTGGTGTTGATGGCCACCAGCGGCAGTTGCGGCTTGCTCGACTGGTCGACGCCCTCGTAGTCACCGATATGCCCGCCGTTGGTGGCGCACAACGCGATACCCTTGGCGCAGTCATGGGGCGAACCACCGCCCAGGGACACCACAAAATCGCAACCATTGGCCTCCAGCAGCGCCAGGCCTTTCTCGACGTTTTCCACATTCGGGTTGGGCTTGGCGCCGTCGTAGATCAGCGAGTCGATGTCCTGCATCGCCAGCTTTTCGGCGATCATGCTGGCGACGCCCGCCTTGGCCAGCCCTGCGTCGGTGACGATCAGCGCCTTGCGAAAGCCGTAGTTTCGGATGGCGGTCATGGCTTCGTCGAGGCAGTCGCTGCCCATGATGTTAACGGCGGGAATGAAGAAGGTACTGCTCATGGCAAATCCTCAGAGGCGTTATGCCAACAGGATCAACCGCCGTGGCTTGAGGCATCTTGATCAGGATCAACGCCGGCTCGTGATAAAGTCACCCACCCGCCGATTTGAGTAGACCCGCCGCAATGAAGGATTTCCAGGATATTGACGCCCACCTCGAAGACTGGAGCGCGGTACGCAGCGCCATCGACTTCAGCGCGATCCTGATCGGCAACGGCGCCAGCCGCACGATCTGGGAAGACTTCGCCTACGACTCGCTGTTCGAAAACGCCCGCACCGTTGAAGAAAAGCCCCTGAGCCAATCCGAACTCAGCGTGTTCGACGCCTTGCAAACCCGCAGTTTCGAGCAGGCCCTGGGCGCGCTGAAAACCACCAGCCGGGTCAACAAAGCCCTGGCCGTCAGCTCGGCGGCGCCGCGTAATCGCTACTACGCGATCAAGGAAGCGCTGATCAACACCATCCATGCCGTGCACATCCCCTGGCGACTGGTGCAGCCCTCGACGCTGGCGACGATCAACGCAGAGCTGGCACGCTACCCGACCGTATTCACCAGCAACTACGACCTGCTCAACTATTGGGCGATCCTGCACACGCCGGGCATTGATGATCTGTTTCGCGGCGTGGATGCCAGCTTCGACCTGCGCCACACCCACACCGACGCCACACGCATCCTCTACCTGCACGGCGGCCTGCATCTGGTGCGCAACCTCGATGGCACGGCGCGCAAATTGGCCTCCACCGACAGCACCTTGCTCAGCAGCTTCGCGATCAACAACACGATCAAGACCCTTGATGACGTGCCGCTGTTCGTCAACGAAGGCAAGGTTGAGGAGAAGCTCAAGACCATCCGCAGTTCGGACTACCTGTCGTTCTGCTACGAGCAGTTGCTCGGCCATGCAGGGGCGCTGTGCATTTTTGGCCATGAGCTGGGAGCGCAGGATAAGCACCTGGTGGATGCGATTCGCCAGGCGAAGCTCACGACCCTGGCGATCTCGGTGTCGGGGCGCAGTGACGGGTTCATCCGCCAGCAGAAGCGCCGGTATTCAGCGTTGTTCGAGGGCACCGGAGTGGCGCTGAAGTTCTTCGCGGCGCGCACGCATCCATTGGGTGACCCGGCGCTGTCAGTCCCTGTGGAACGCTGATATCCAGAACAAAGGCGATCCACTGTGGGAGGGGGCTTGCTCCCGATAGCGGTGGATCAGTCAGTAAAGCTGTGAATGACACACCG
>NZ_JBNPJU010000054.1:0-58083 GCF_050312575.1 Pseudomonas sp. R11F
GGTGTGTCAGTAACCAGCAATCTGGCTGAACCACCGCTATCGGGAGCAAGCCCCCTCCCACAGTCTTTTTTACAGCCTCAGCGTCATGCCTTGCTGATGATATTCCCCGCATGCAGCCCGCATTCCTTCTGGGTTGCCTCCTCCCACCACCAGCGGCCTTCGCGCTCATGTTGGTTAGGCAGTACGGGGCGGGTGCAGGGCTCGCAGCCGATGCTGATGAAACCGCGCTCATGCAGGCTGTTGTACGGCAGCTCCAGCATGCGGATGTAACCCCAGACCTCCTCGCTGGTCATCTGCGCCAGCGGGTTGAACTTGTACAGGGTGCGCTCCGGTGTGGAAAACGCGCTATCGATTTCCAGCGCCGCCACCTGGCTGCGGGTGCCGGGGCTCTGGTCGCGACGCTGGCCGGTGGCCCAGGCGCTCACGCCGGCGAGTTTACGGCGCAGCGGCTCGATCTTGCGCACGCCGCAGCATTCGCCATGGCCGTCCTTGTAGAAGCTGAACAGGCCCTTTTCCTTGACGAAAGGTTCCAGCTTGCTCTGATCGGGCGAAATCAATTCGATGTCGATCTTGTAGAACTCGCGCACCTGCTCGATGAACCGGTAGGTCTCCGGGTGCAGGCGGCCGGTGTCGAGGCTGAAGACCTTGACGTTCTTGTTCAGCTTCCAAGCCATATCGACCAGCACCACATCCTCGGCACCGCTGAAGGAAATCCACAGGTCATCGCCGAACTGGCTGAATGCCAGCTTGAGAATATCCTGGGCGGATTTGTTGGCATAAGTCGCGGCGAGTTCGGCGACGTCGAAGGCTTGGTTCATCAGGACGGTTCCTACAGGTCAGTGGCGCTGAGCGCTCTATAGGGGAGTGATGGTATCAAATCCACCCTGCGTTGCGGCGACGGGCTTGAATCGCTAGAGTTCGGCAGTCCTTGTACTCGCTCAACTTATAACAACCAATGGGAGTGTCTTGTGGAAATTGCCTGTCTTGACCTGGAAGGGGTGCTGGTTCCGGAAATCTGGATCGCCTTCGCCGAAAAAACCGGTATTGAATCCCTGCGGGCCACCACCCGCGACATTCCCGACTACGACGTGCTGATGCAGCAACGCCTGCGGATCCTCGACGAACACGGGCTCAAGCTCGCCGACATCCAGGCAGTGATCGCCACGCTCAAGCCCCTGGACGGCGCCATCGAGTTCGTCAACTGGCTGCGTGAGCGTTTCCAGGTGGTGATCCTGTCAGACACTTTCTACGAATTCTCCCAGCCGCTGATGCGCCAACTGGGGTTCCCGACCTTGCTGTGCCACCGCCTGATCACTGATGAAAATGACCGGGTGGTGAGCTACCAATTGCGCCAGAAAGACCCCAAGCGCCAGTCGGTACTGGCCTTCAAGAGCTTGTACTACCGCGTGATTGCCGCAGGTGACTCCTACAACGACACCAGCATGTTGGGCGAAGCGGACCGTGGGATTCTATTCCATGCGCCGCAAAACGTGATTCGTGAGTTCCCGCAGTTCCCGGCGGTGCATACGTTTGAGGATTTGAAGAAGGAATTTATCAAGGCGTCGAATCGGGCGTTGAGCCTGTAACGACACCCTCGATCAGGCGTCTGCCAGCAAACTCTCATAGGGAATGCGCAAGCCTTCATGCAGGCGTTTGATCATTGACAGGCTGAGCTTACGCTTGTGGTTCAGCACCTCGGACACCCGCCCACTGGTGCCGATAAAGGGCTCCAGGTCGCGGGCGGTCATGCCAAGTTGTTCCATGCGAAACCTGATGGCCTCCACTGGGTTGGAAGGCGGCATGGGATAATGTTCTGCCTCGTATTTTTCGACGAGTATTGCGAGGATTTCCAGCTCGTCTCCCGCCGGTGAGCCGTTTTCAGCTCCCCAGAGTTGTTCAATACGCGTAAGCGCAGCGGTCAGGTCTTCCTGAGAATGAATAGGTTTGATGTTCATCACACGGTCTCCGCGTTGATCTGGTCGTACTGCGCGTGGGTTCCTACGAAACGTATGAACCCCAGCTGACGCTGATAATCGATCGCCATGATCACTCGATACTTGTTGCCGCCCACGTTGAAAACAACCCTGCCACCTTTGAGAATACTCGCTGTTCTGAGCTCTGCTTTGAGTGCTTGGGGTGTCGGGTAAATGGCCTTCTCCATATGACGAAACAGTTCGACCAGTGGCGTTTTGGCATCGTTATACGCTGGGTGGCTTTCCCAGAATACCCGTAAGGTTGATAGAGCGATTATCCGCATCGCTGACACCTCCCAATTTGGGAGATGATAGGTGGGGTCAGGTTGGGATGCAATCTCGGAAATGATTTCTGGCGAGTGTTTAATCGCTTCATGTGATCCTTCACAGACGGCGGTTGGACGGTCAGAGCTGGACGCTAACCTGCAACTCGCACCCGGTCCACGGGTGTTCTGATTCAGATTTTTTCTTGCCGGGATCTTTTCTTTCGAGACGCTGGTTTGGCCGGGACGCTAAAGGTTTTCCAACGTTTGCAGCAACACCCGTACCTTCGTCAGCGATTCCTGATACTCCGCCTCCCACTCTGAATCAGCGACTATCCCGCCGCCGCCCCAGCAGCACACCTGCCCGTCCTTGACCAGCAGGCTGCGGATGGCGATGGAGCTGTCCATCTCGCCACGCACGTCCAGGTACATCAGCGAACCGCAGTACAAACCGCGCCGCGTCGGTTCCAGTTCGTCGATGATCTGCATGGCGCGGATCTTCGGGGCGCCGGTGATGGAGCCGCCGGGGAAGCTGCCGGCGATCAGGTCGAGGGCGTCTTTGTCGTCGGCCAGCACCCCTGTGACGCTGCTCACCAAGTGATGCACGTTGGGGTAACTTTCCAGGCTGAACAACTCCGGTACTTTCACCGAGCCGATGCGGCAGGTGCGGCCGAGGTCGTTGCGCAACAGGTCGACGATCATCAGGTTTTCGGCACGGTCCTTGGGGCTGGCCAGCAACTCGGCGGCGTTGGCGGCGTCGTCTTCGGGCGTCAAGCCGCGGGGGCGTGTGCCTTTGATCGGGCGGGTTTCGACCCGGCGTTCGCTGATGTGCACAAAACGTTCGGGCGACAGGCTCAGTACCGCGCCGTCGTCCGGCAGGCTCTGGAAGCCGGAGAAGGGCGTCGGGCAGGCTTGGCGCAGCGCACAGTAAGCGATCCACGGGTCGCCAGCGCAGGAGGCCCGGAAGCGCTGGGTGAAGTTGACCTGATAGCAGTCGCCGGCCTGGATGTAATCCTGGATGCGCACGATGGCCTGCCGGTACGCCTCGGCGCTGAGGTCGGGCGCCATGGGCCCCTGCAGCGTGAAGGGCGCCCCTGGCTCGGCCACCGGTTGGCCGAACAGCGTGATCAAGCGTTGTTGCTCGCTGTCGGCCAATGCCGGATGGAATACAAGCTGGCTGGTTTGTGCCTGATGATCGCTGATCAACGCCCAGGCATACAGGCCGAAGCGCGCATCCGGCAGGTGCAAGTCATCCGCCGCAAGGTGCGGCATTGGCTCCAGGTGCCGACCAAAGTCATAGCTCAGGTAGCCGATCAGCCCGCCGGTAAAGGGCAGTTCATAACCGGCAGGCAGATCCGCCCGACCCAGTTGCGCAAGGTTTTCCCGCAAACGCTGCAGGAAACCGTCACCACGTTCGTCAGGTAATACCGTCAGCGTCGCTTGCGGCCAAGCGCTGAGCAGGTCATAGCGCCCACGCTCGGCCGCAGGTCGGCCGCTGTCCAGCAGCACGGCACCAGGCGCGTGGCGAATCGCCGCAAAATACTCGGCGGGGTTGGCCCGGTAGGGCAGTGGGTGTACGGAACAAGTCAGCATTTAGCCTTCAACCGGTGGGATATGCCCAAACATTTCCTGCACGATTTTCACCCGCTCCTGCGGGGTTTCCGTCACGCCGGCCGACTTCAATGCTTCCAGCCGCGCCTCTACCGCATGGGTGCGCAGGGTCAGGCCGCAGTCGTTGGCGATCTGGATATTCAGCCCTGGCCGGGCATTGAGCTCAAGGATCAGCGGGCCTTTTTCCTGGTCCAGCACCATGTCCACGCCGATATAACCCAGCCCGCACAACTCATAGCAGCTGGCGGCGAGTGTCATGAAACCGTCCCAGTAGGGCAGTTGCACGCCGTCCACGGCATTGGTGGTATCGGGGTGTTTGGTGATGATGTTGTTCAGCCAGGTGCCGCGCAGGGTCACGCCGGTCGCCAGGTCGACGCCTACGCCGATCGCGCCCTGGTGCAGGTTGGCCTTGCCGCTCGACTGGCGAGTGGGCAAGCGCAGCATGGCCATGACCGGGTAGCCCATCAGCACGATGATGCGGATATCCGGCACGCCTTCGTAGCTGATGCTTTTGAAGATCTGGTCGGGCACCACGCGGTATTCGATCAAGGCGCGATCGCGGTGGCCACCCAGGGAATACAGGCCGGTGAGGATGCTGGAAATCTGATGTTCGATTTCCTCATGGGTCAGCAACCTGCCGGATACCGTGCGATAGCGCCCTTCAAAGCGGTCGGCGACCACCAGGATGCCATCACCGCCGGCGCCCTGGGCCGGCTTGATCACGAAGTCGCTGCGCCCATCGAGGATCTCGTCGAGCTTGTCGATTTCCTTTTCGGTGGAAATGATCCCGTACATTTCCGGCACATGGATGCCGGCGGCGATGGCGCGTTCCTTGGTGATGATCTTGTCATCCACAATCGGATACAGGCTGCGCTTGTTGTACTTGAGCACATAGTCGGCGTTACGCCGGTTGATGCCCATGATCCCCCGCGCTTCCAGGGCCTTCCAGGTTTTCCAGAAGCCGAACATTATGAATCAGCCTTGAGGAAGGCCTTGAAACGCACCAGTTCGGTCAGGCGGTAGCCGCGATACCGCCCCATGGCCAGCATGAAACCGACCAGGATCAACAGGATCGCCGGGAAGGTGAACACGAAGTAGATCAGTTCCGGCACGCTCATGATCAGGTGCGCCAGGGTTGCGGCGAATAGTGTGCCGATCGCCACTTTCAATGCATGGGTGGCGCCGCGCTCTTCCCAGGTGATCGACAGGCGTTCGATGGTCATGGTCAGAATCACCATCGGGAACAGTGCCACCGACAGCCCGCGTTCCAGCCCTAGCTTGTGACTGAACAGGCTGATGGCCGCGATCAGCACCACCACGAAGGTCAGCACCACCGACAGCCTGGGCAGCATCTGCAGTTTCAAGTGTTCCAGATACGACCTGAGCGACAGGCCCAGCGCCGTGATGATGGTGAATAACACAATACCGAAGCCCAGCTGCGTCTCGCGGAACGCCAGGGCGATCAGCACCGGGGTAAAGGTGCCCAGGGTCTGCAGGCCGATCAGGTTGCGCAGGATCAGGATCACCAGCACGCCGATCGGGATCATCACCATGATCATGAAGGTCTGCTGGGTTTGCAGCGGCAGCCCGTACAGTGAGTATTCGAGGAAGTTGGCGTCGGTGTTCTCATCGGTCAGCTTGGCCAGGCGAATGGCGTTCATTTCGCTGTTGTTCAGGCTGAAGGTCACGGCGGCTTTCTTGCCACCCTCTACCGTGATCAGGTTTTCATCGCCGGTCCACCACAGCAGGCGGTCGGCCGGCAGGCCCTGTTCGCCGGTTTCCGGGTTGAAGTACAGCCAGTCATTGCCATTGAAACTGCGCAGCCACAGCTCCGGGGTCTGCGGTTGGTCGGCCACTAGGCGCAGGGTGTGCACCTTTTCGATCGGCACGTGGGCAATCGACAGCAGCAGCTCGACGATCTTGGCCTTGTGCGGTGTCGACGGGTCGCCGGCCAGCAGCAGCTTCACATTATCGTCGTTGAGGTTGTTGGTGCGCTTGATGGCCTCGCCGATAAACGTCTCGACGTCGGCCGAGTGCTGGCGGATCGGCGCGAGCAAGGCTTCGGCGGCGATCTTTTCCGGGCCCTCCACGGCAATGCTGTCGCGGAAGGTCGGGCCCTTGACCTTGAGCTTTTCGCCGCTGTAGCGCTTGGTCAGCACCAGGCGGTAGTACAGGGTTTGCTTGCCCTTGGCCCGGCGTGCCGACCAGGTCACCTTGCGGTTGCCATCGGTACGGTTGACGCTCACCCCATAGTTGTTCGAGATGAAGCTTTCATTGAGGCTGACGAAGTCGCGGCTCAGCGGCGGCACGAACATCGAGATTTTGACCGGGTCCTTGGGGTTGGCGACGAACTCGACCTTGGCGTCGATGTTCCACAAGTCGTCAGTGGCGTCCTCGGTCACCGGAATACCCAACACGAAAATCTGGTAGGCGGTGACCGAAATACCCAGCACCACCAGAATGGTGATCAGGATTTTCAGGTGCAGGGTCAGAGAGCGCATTCGGTTTACTCGGCGGTATAAGCGTCGGCGGCGCAGGCAGGTTTGCCCGCTGCGTATTTGAGACTGGGGTCGACCAGCGCATCAAAGCGTTTCAACGCTTCGGAGCCGATCAGCAGCGGATATTGGAATGCGCTGCGGTCAGTCAAGTTCACTTCGATGCTGCGTATCGTGGTGCCCATGCAGACATCCAGGGCTATCACCGGGCGGGCGGTGTAGTGCTTGTCCTCATCGGGTGAGTAGTCACCGGCGCGGCGCTTGATCTTGCTGACGCGGGCCAGGGGCAGTTCGATGGGGTGGGAATGGGCGGTGTCGATAGCCAGGTAAAAGCGCACCCAGGATTCGCCATTGCGCTTGAAGCGCTTGATATCGCGGGCGCTGAGCGACGCGGTCTTGGCGCCGGTATCGAGTTTGGCCGCCACTTCCAGGTCGATCCCGGTCAGCTTGGCGTATTCATTCAGGCCATACACGGTCTTCTCGGCGCCAGCGCCAAGACCCGATACGCACATCAGGCAAATCAATAGAAGGAAGGGCTTGAGTCTCATAAATCCTGAGGCGGTGCCATGCGATGTTCAATTCAAGGCGACTGGCATTGCTGCGCAAACTCCCTCGTGCGCCGTTTCATCAGGAGATGTCAGGCGAAAGCGGCGGGCATTCTAACATGATGCTTTTGCGACGCCAGCGCTGGCAGGCGGCCATGCCCCTGGAAGGGGCGGCAGGGGTTATTAGACGATTGTCGACAATGTGTATTTATTCTTTGACTATCAGGGGCTGATTAGCTAGTTTTTGCGGCATTGCTTTTAAAGGTGTCGACAATATGCTGGATCAACTGGAAAGCCCAGTGATGGCGCAAGACGATTCCCAGACCATGTCCGAGAACGTCTTCCGGCGTATCCAGGCCGCCATCGTCAAGGGTGAGATCGCCCCCGGCAGCAAGATCTCCGAACCGGAACTGGCGCGCACCTACGGCATCAGTCGTGGCCCGCTGCGTGAGGCGATCCACCGCCTGGAAGGCCAGCGCCTGCTGGTGCGTGTGCCGCATGTCGGTGCCCGGGTGGTGTCCCTGAGCCATGCCGAGCTGATCGAACTCTACGAAATCCGCGAGTCCCTCGAAGGCATGGCCTGTCGCCTGGCCGCCGAGCGCATGACCGACGCCGAAATCGAGGAGTTGCGCCAGGTACTGCACACCCATGAACGCGACGAAGCCTTCCAGGCCGGCCTCGGTTATTACCAGCAGGAAGGCGACTTCGACTTTCATTACCGGATCATCCAGGGCGCCGGCAACCGCACCCTGACCCAAATGCTCTGCGGCGAGCTGTACCAGTTGGTGCGCATGTACCGCATCCAGTTCTCCGCGACGCCCAATCGTCCACGCCAGGCTTTTGCCGAGCATCACCGCATTCTTGACGCGATCGCCGATCGTGACGGTGAACTGGCGGAGTTGTTGATGCGCCGTCATATCGGTGCCTCCAAACGCAACATCGCCCGTCACTTTCCAGACACTACCCCCTAACGAGGTGAGTCATGAGTTCCACTAACAACAGCACTCCAGGCCAGCGTTTCCGTGACGCGGTCGCCAGCGAACAGCCTTTGCAGGTGGTCGGCGCGATCAACGCCAACCACGCGCTGCTGGCCAAGCGCGCCGGCTTCAAGGCGATCTACCTGTCGGGTGGCGGGGTGGCTGCCGGTTCCCTGGGCGTACCGGACCTGGGGATTACCGGCCTGGATGACGTGCTGACCGACGTGCGCCGCATCACCGATGTGTGCGACTTGCCGCTGCTGGTGGACGTGGACACCGGTTTCGGTTCCTCGGCGTTCAACGTGGCGCGTACCGTCAAGTCGATGATCAAGTTCGGCGCGGCGGCCATCCATATCGAAGACCAGGTGGGCGCCAAGCGCTGCGGCCATCGTCCGAATAAAGAAATCGTGTCCCAGCAGGAAATGGTCGACCGCATCAAGGCCGCCGTGGACGCGCGCACCGACGACAGCTTCGTGATCATGGCGCGCACCGACGCGCTGGCGGTGGAGGGGCTGGAGTCCGCCCTGGAGCGTGCCGCCGCCTGCATCGAGGCCGGTGCCGACATGGTGTTCCCGGAAGCCATCACTGAGCTTGAGATGTACAAGCTGTTCGCCTCCCGTGTGAAGGCCCCGATCCTGGCTAACATTACCGAGTTCGGCGCGACGCCGCTGTACACCACCGAACAGTTGAAATCTGCCGATGTTTCCATCGTGCTGTACCCGCTCTCGGCCTTCCGCGCCATGAACAAGGCCGCCGAAAACGTCTACACCGCGATCCGTCGCGACGGTACCCAACAGAACGTGATCGACACCATGCAAACCCGCATGGAGCTTTACGATCGCATCGACTACCACACCTTCGAGCAGAAGCTCGACGCGTTGTTTGCCGCGAAAAAGTAACGCGGCATGCCTCCCTAATAAATTCAAGATTGGAGAACGAACATGGCTGAAGCAAAAGTACTGAGTGGCGCCGGCCTGCGTGGCCAGGTCGCCGGGCAGACCGCACTGTCCACCGTGGGCCAGGCCGGTGCCGGCCTGACCTATCGCGGCTATGATGTGCGCGAGCTGGCCGCCGAGGCGCAGTTTGAAGAAGTCGCCTACCTGCTGCTGTACGGCGAGTTGCCGAGCAAAGCCGAATTGGCCGCCTACAGCGCCAAGTTGAGCAAGCTGCGTGACCTGCCGCAAGCCCTCAAGGAAGTGCTGGAGCGTATCCCCGCCGATGCCCATCCGATGGACGTGATGCGCACCGGTTGCTCGTTCCTGGGCAATATCGAGCCGGAGAAGGATTTCAGCGTGCAGCGCGACGTCACTGACCGCCTGCTCGCCGCTTTCCCGGCGATCATGTGCTACTGGTATCGCTTCAGCCACGACGGCCAACGCATCCACTGCGTAACGGACGAGCCGACCATCGGTGGTCACTTCCTGCACCTGTTGCACGGCAAGAAGCCCAGCGACCTGCACGTCAAAGTGATGAACGTGTCGCTGATCCTGTATGCAGAGCATGAGTTCAACGCGTCGACCTTCACTGCCCGCGTGTGTGCGTCGACCCTGTCCGACCTGTATTCCTGCGTCACGGCGGCCATCGGTTCGTTGCGCGGCCCGCTGCACGGGGGGGCCAACGAAGCGGCGATGGAAATGATCGAGCGTTTTTCGTCCACGCAGGAGGCCGTCGAAGGCACCCTCGGCATGCTGGCGCGCAAGGACAAGATCATGGGCTTCGGCCACGCGATCTACAAAGACAGCGACCCGCGTAATGAAGTGATCAAGGGCTGGTCGAAAAAGCTGGCTGACGAAGTGGGCGACACCGTGTTGTTCCCGGTGTCCGAAGCCATCGACAAGACCATGTGGGAGCAGAAGAAGCTGTTTCCCAACGCCGACTTCTACCATGCCTCGGCCTACCACTTCATGGGGATCCCGACCAAGCTGTTCACCCCGATCTTCGTCTGCTCGCGCCTGACCGGCTGGGCCGCGCATGTGTTCGAGCAGCGTGCCAACAACCGCATCATCCGTCCAAGCGCCGAATACATAGGCGTCGAACAGCGCAAGTTCGTGCCAATCGAACGTCGCTGAATGGGAGATTGGCGGTCCTGAATGGGTAACCGGATCAAATGTGGGAGGGGGCTTGCTCCCGATAGCGGTGGGTCAGCTACAGATGTATCGACTGACAGTCCACCTTCGCGAGCAAGCCCGCTCCCACATTTGGATCTCATTCCAATTCCGGATGCACGCCGGTTCTCCTTTTGTAGCCACCGTGACCGAGTCCTGACGATGAACACTGAATTTCGCAAACCGCTACCCGGCAGTCGCCTGGATTACTTCGACGCTCGTGCGGCAGTCGATGCAATCAAGCCTGGCGCCTACGCCACCTTGCCTTATACCTCCCGCGTACTCGCCGAGAACCTGGTGCGCCGCTGCGACCCGGCCACCCTCAACGCGTCCCTGGGCCAGTTGATCGAACGCCGGCGCGACCTCGATTTTCCCTGGTTCCCCGCGCGCGTGGTGTGCCACGACATTCTCGGCCAGACCGCCCTGGTCGATCTTGCCGGCCTGCGCGATGCCATCGCCCAGCAAGGCGGCGATCCGGCCCAGGTGAACCCGGTGGTGCCGACTCAACTGATCGTCGACCACTCCCTGGCCGTCGAAGCCGGTGGTTATGATCCGCAGGCATTCGAAAAAAACCGCACCATCGAAGACCGTCGCAACGAAGACCGTTTCCACTTTATCGAGTGGACCAAGAAGGCGTTCAAGAACGTCGATGTGATCCCGCCAGGCAACGGCATCATGCACCAGATCAACCTGGAGAAAATGTCTCCGGTTATCCAGGTGCGCGACGGCGTGGCGTTCCCGGACACTTGCGTCGGCACTGACAGCCATACGCCGCACGTCGACGCACTGGGCGTGATCGCCATCGGCGTCGGCGGCCTTGAAGCCGAAAGTGTGATGCTGGGCCGCGCCTCATGGATGCGCCTGCCGGAAAGCGTCGGCGTCGAACTGACCGGCAAGCTGCAACCGGGCATCACCGCCACCGACATGGTGCTGGCGCTGACCGAGTTTCTGCGTAAACAGAAGGTCGTGGGGGCGTGGCTGGAATTCTTCGGTGAAGGGGCTTCGGCGCTGACCCTGGGCGACCGCGCGACCATCTCCAACATGGCCCCGGAATACGGCGCCACGGCGGCGATGTTCTACATCGACCAACAGACCATCGCCTATCTGAAGCTCACCGGCCGCGAAGACGAACAAGTCACCCTGGTGGAGCAATACGCCCGCCACACCGGCCTGTGGGCCGATGACCTGAAGAGCGCGCAATACGAGCGTGGCCTGACCTTTGACCTGTCCAGCGTCGTACGCAACATGGCAGGGCCGAGCAACCCGCATGCGCGCGTGGCGACCCGGGACCTGGCATCCAAAGGCATCAGCGGCCAGTGGGACGAGGTCCCCGGCCAAATGCCCGACGGCGCGGTGATCATTGCGGCCATTACCAGTTGCACCAACACCAGCAACCCGCGCAACGTGATCGCTGCCGGCCTGCTGGCGCGCAACGCCAACAAGCTGGGGCTGACGCGCAAACCCTGGGTCAAATCTTCGTTGGCGCCGGGTTCGAAAACCGTGGCCATGTACCTGGAAGAGGCCGGCCTGGGCCATGAACTGGAAAAACTCGGCTTCGGCGTGGTGGCGTTTGCCTGCACCACCTGCAACGGCATGTCCGGCGCCCTTGACCCGGTGATCCAGCAGGAAATCATCGATCGCGACCTGTACGCCACGGCCGTGCTCTCGGGTAACCGCAACTTCGACGGGCGTATTCACCCGTACGCCAAGCAAGCCTTCCTCGCCTCGCCGCCGTTGGTGGTGGCCTATGCGATTGCCGGCACCATCCGTTTCGATATCGAAAAGGACGTGCTGGGCCTGGATGCCTCGGGCAAGGAAATCCGCCTGCAAGACATCTGGCCGAGCGACGAAGAGATCGACGCGGTCGTCAAGGCTTCGGTCAAGCCGGAGCAGTTCCGCCAGGTCTATATCCCGATGTTCGCCATCCACGAAGACACCGGGCCGAAAGTCGCGCCGCTGTACGACTGGCGCCCGCAAAGCACCTATATCCGCCGCCCGCCGTACTGGGAAGGCGCGCTGGCCGGTGCGCGGCCGCTCAAGGGCATGCGCCCGCTGGCGGTGCTGCCGGACAACATCACCACCGACCACCTGTCACCCTCCAATGCGATCATGCTCGACAGCGCCGCGGGCGAATACCTGGCGAAAATGGGCCTGCCGGAAGTCGACTTCAACTCTTATGCGACGCATCGCGGCGACCACCTGACCGCACAGCGTGCCACCTTCGCCAACCCGAAACTGTTCAACGAAATGGTGGTTGAAAATGGCAAGGTCAAGCAGGGCTCCCTGGCGCGCATCGAGCCGGAAGGCAAGGTCACGCGGATGTGGGAGGCCATCGAAACCTACATGGAGCGCAAGCAACCGCTGATCATCATTGCCGGTGCCGACTACGGCCAGGGTTCCTCCCGCGACTGGGCGGCCAAAGGCGTGCGCCTGGCCGGTGTGGAAGCGATTGTCGCCGAGGGTTTCGAGCGCATCCACCGCACCAACCTGGTGGGCATGGGCGTGCTGCCGTTGGAGTTCCTGCCGGGCACTGACCGTCACACGTTGAACATCGATGGCAGCGAAACCTATGACGTGGTCGGTGCACGCACCCCGCGTGCGCAACTGACGCTGGTGATCCATCGCAAAAATGGCGAACGTGTCGAAGTGCCGGTGACTTGCCGCCTGGACACTGCCGAAGAAGTATCGATCTACGAGGCGGGCGGCGTGTTGCAGCGCTTCGCCCAGGACTTCCTGGAATCGGCGGCCACCGCCTGAAGAGGATAACCATGGCACACGCAGCGCAAATCAGGATCCCCGCCACTTACATGCGTGGCGGCACCAGCAAGGGGGTGTTTTTCAGCCTCAAGGACCTGCCCGAAGCGGCGCAGGTGCCGGGCGCCGCGCGCGACGCCTTGCTGTTACGGGTGATCGGCAGCCCCGACCCGTACGACAAACAGATCGATGGCATGGGCGGCGCCACATCGAGCACCAGCAAGACGGTCATCCTGTCGAAAAGTACCCGCGCCGATCACGACGTGGACTACCTGTTCGGCCAGGTCTCCATCGACAAACCCTTTGTCGACTGGAGCGGCAATTGCGGCAATCTGTCGGCGGCGGTGGGTTCGTTCGCCATCAGCGCCGGGCTGGTCGACCCGGCCCGCATCCCGCACAACGGCGTGGCCGTGGTGCGGGTGTGGCAGGCCAATATCAGCAAGACCATCATCGCCCATGTGCCGATCACCGACGGCGCCGTGCAGGAAACCGGTGACTTTGAACTGGACGGCGTGACCTTCCCGGCTGCCGAAGTCCAGCTGGAGTTCATGGACCCGGCGGCGGAAGAAGAGGGCGGCGGCGGTTCGATGTTCCCCACCGGCAACCTCGTCGACGACCTGGAGGTGCCGGGTGTCGGCACCTTCAAGGCGACGTTGATCAATGCCGGTATCCCGACGATCTTCATCAACGCCGAAGACCTCGGCTACACCGGCACCGAGCTGCAAGGCGCGATCAACAGCGACCCGAAAGCCCTGGCGATGTTCGAGACCGTGCGGGCCTACGGCGCGCTGCGCATGGGCCTGATCGAGAACCTGGAGCAGGCCGCTCAACGCCAACACACGCCGAAGGTTGCGTTTGTGGCCAAGCCTGCGGACTACGTGTCATCCAGCGGCAAGGCAATCAAGGCTGCCGACGTAGACCTGCTGGTGCGCGCGCTGTCCATGGGCAAGTTGCATCACGCGATGATGGGCACGGCGGCGGTGGCGATTGGCACGGCGGCGGCGATTCCCGGCACCTTGGTCAACTTGGCGGCCGGCGGCGTGGCGCGCAATGCGGTGCGCTTCGGGCATCCGTCCGGCACGTTGCGCGTGGGCGCCGAGGCCAGCCAGGTAGAGGGTGAGTGGGTCGTCAAGAAAGCCATCATGAGCCGCAGTGCACGGGTGTTGATGGAAGGCTACGTGCGCATCCCCGGCGACGCCTTCTAAAGCCCGACATCAATCCAGTGTGGGAGGGGGCTTGCTCCCGATGACGGTGTGCCAGCCAATCCAATTTTCGCTGACCCACCACTATCGGGAGCAAGCCCCCTTCCACTTTTAGCGTGGTGTTCTCGGTTTACATGCTGCCCTCGACATCCTCCAGGCTGAACGTCTCGGTGTGGTCGTCGTAGGAGAAAATCTCCGCATAGCGTCCCCACGCCACCACGGTTTCCAGGGTTTTTTCCACGAATGCTTCGGTCATCGAATCCTCCAGCTCTTGCTCGAAGCGCACCCGAGGGGCGCGGTGCCCGCTGCGTTCAAGCAATACCTGATGAATGCGTGCGGCCAGCGGTACGTGCTGGATCAAATGTTCGGCGAACAGGGTCTTGCGTTCCTGGGTGCCGTAGTCGGCGAACAGTTTGCCGGCGTCGGTGAGGGTGATGTCGGCGCCCTTGAGTTCGGCAAAGCCCAGGTGTTCCAGCATCTCCGCGACCGGGAACAGGTCGTCGACTTCCAACAGGCCCCGTTCGGCCACGTTGGGCAGGCCGGCGTGGCCGTTGTAGGGCTCGGCGGCCAGGGTTTCGATCAGGCCGGCCATGAGGTTGGTGGACACTTCCGGCAGCAGGCTGCTCATCTTCAGTTCGGGCTTGCCGACGCTCGCATCGGCGCTGCGTCGGTCGGTCATCAGGGCATAGATGTCGTCGACCATTTGCCGGAAAGTCGGGTCCAGCCGGTTGCGCGGGTGCGCAAACGGCACCTTGATCTCGGCGACCACGCGCCCGGGGTTGGACGACAGCACCAGGATGCGGTCGCACATCAGCACCGCTTCCTCGATGTTGTGGGTCACGATCAGGATCGACTTGATCGGCAGTTGCTTGCCGCTCCACAAATCCAGCAAGTCGGTGCGCAGGGTTTCGGCGGTGAGTACATCGAGGGCCGAGAACGGTTCGTCCATCAGCAACAGGGTCGGGTTGACCACCAGGCCACGCGCAAAACCTACGCGCTGGCGCATGCCGCCGGACAATTCACGGGGGTAGGCGTTTTCGAAACCGTCCAGGCCGATCAGGTCGATGGCGGCCAAGGCGCGCTTGCGGGCCTCCTTGCGCTCGACTTGCAGGGCTTGCAGGCCGGCTTCCACGTTTTCCAGGACGGTCAGCCAGGGAAACAGCGCAAACGTCTGGAATACCATGGCGACGCCTTCGGCCGGGCCGGTCAGCGGTTTGCCGTGGTATTTCACGTCCCCCGACGACGGTTGGATCAGGCCGGCAATAATGCGCAGCAGTGTCGATTTACCTGAGCCGGAGCGGCCGAGCATGCCCACGATCTCGCCTTCGTGCAGGCTCAGGTCTACGCCGCTGAGCACTTGCAGCTCTTCCTTGCCTTTGCCGAAGACCCGGTTCACGTTCTTCAGCGAGTAAATTTCTGGGGTGTCGGCAGTGTGTTCGGTATAGGTATTCATCACAGCGAATCCCATTAATTCAGACGAAGTTTGTTTTCGGCAATGGCGTACATCGGTCGCCAGACCGCGCGGTTGAACGCCACCACGAAGATCGACATCACCACCACGCCCAGGGCGATCTTGGGGAAGTCCCCGGCGGCTGTGGTTTGTGCGATATAGGCACCCAGCCCGTGGGCGACCACATTGTCCTGGCCCCAGGACACGTACTCGGACACGATGCTGGCGTTCCAGGCACCGCCCGAGGCGGTAATCGCGCCGGTGACGTAGTACGGGAAAATCCCCGGCAGCATCACCTTGCGCCACCACAGCCAGCCGCGAATGCGGAAGTTGGCGGCGGCTTCCTTGAAGTCATTGGGGAAGGCACTGGCCCCGGCAATCACGTTGAACAGGATGTACCACTGGGTGCCCAACACGATCAGCGGGCTCAGCCAGATGTCCGGGTTGAGATGGAAATGCAGGATTACGATGACGAACACCGGGAACAGCAGGTTCGCCGGAAACGCCGCAAGGAACTGTGCCAACGGCTGAATTTTCTCCGCCAGGCTCGGACGCAGGCCGATCATCACGCCCAGGGGCACCCAGATCAACGAGGCAATCAGGATCAGCCCGGCCACCCGCAGCAAGGTAATCAGGCCCAGCACCACCACGTGGCCGACTTCGGCGAGGGTAACTTCGGTGCCGACGTACTGCACGATGTGGTACAGCGCATACGCGGCCATCAGCGCGATCAGTGTGCCCCAGGCCCAGTCGATGAGCTTCGACGCGGCGGGCGTCTCGGTCGGCAATGCCTTGAATGCACTCCCCGCCAGGCTGAAACGCTTGTTGCCCAGGCGGCTGAAGGTACGGGTGATCGGGCGCAGTATGCGTTGCACGACGCGGGTGCGCTGGATCAGGTTCAGCACCCAGGATTGCGGCGCGCTGCCCTGGGAGGCGGTGGTTTCCATGCGGAATTTGTCGGCCCAGGCTACCAGCGGGCGGAACAGGAACTGGTCGTAGATCAGGATCACCGCGATCATCGCCAGGATCACATAACCCACGGCGTGAAGGTCTTTCTGGGCGATGGCCAGGGCCAGGTATGAACCTACGCCCGGCAGGGTGATGGTTTTGTCGCCGACGGTGATGGCTTCGGAAGCCACCACGAAAAACCAGCCGCCGGACATGCTCATCATCATGTTCCACACCAGCCCCGGCATGGCGAAAGGAACGTCGAGCTTCCAGAATTTCTGCCAGCCGGAGAGGCGCAGGCTGGTGGACACTTCCACCAGGTCATGGGGCAACATGCGCAGCGACTGATAGAAGCTGAACGTCATGTTCCAGGCCTGGCTGGTGAAGATCGCAAAGATGGCGGCGAACTCCGCGCCGAGCACGCGCCCGGGAAACAGCAACAGGAAGAACGTCACGGTAAACGAGATGTAACCGAGTACTGGCACCGATTGCAGAATATCGAGCACCGGCACCAGCAGTTTCTCGGCGCGCCGGCTTTTGGCGGCCAGGGTGCCGTACAGCAGGGTGAAAATCAGCGCGGCCACCATCGCCGCGAGCATGCGCAGTGTGGTGCGCATCGCGTATTCCGGCAGGTTGGCCGGGTCCAGGGAGATGACTTCGCTTTGCAGGGTGGCGATGGGAGCCCAGGTCTCCCGGGCGGTGATGGAGAAAAACAGCAGAAAACCGATCACCAACGGCAGGGCGACCAGGTCCCAGCGGTTGGGCAGCAGGCGCAGAGAGGACGCCGGAATGTAATGACGGAACACTTTGTTCATATGCAGTTGCTCATAGGCAGACGTTCCTGCAGCGTTCAGGTTCAGAAGGGCGTGGTGGGTTTGAGCTTAGCTTCTCTACAAGCACCCACGGAGAAGGCTGGGGGCTCTCTCTCCATGAGTCAGGACGGCGCACCTGGGGAAGATGCGCTGCTGGGGGAATTGTACGTTTCTGAATGTTACAAACGCGTAAATTTGCTGTCAGTTTCCTGTACGAACTATCAGTTGGGCCTTATTCAAACCGCAGGATGACCCGGCGGTTGTGCTTGCTCTTCTTCTCGATTTTCTCGCAGAACACCTTGCCGATTTCCTCGGTGTTGATCACATGGGTGCCGCCGCAGGGCTGGATGTCGATGCCGGCAATCTCGATGACACGCACCGAACCCTGGATCACCGGAGGTGCCACCGCCTGGGTGCGGGTGATCTGCAGCAAGGTCGAGTATTCCGAGGCGGGCATCGACAGGGTTTTCACCGGGTGGGCTGCCTCGATCAGCGCGTTGAGGTCGCGGGTGAGGCTGTCTTTGTCGAGGGTCATTTCCGGCAGGTCGAAATCCAGGCGGCCTTTATCGGCGCTGATACTGCAGCCGGTCACGGGCGCATCGATGAGCGAGCACAACAGGTGCAGGCAGGTGTGCATCTTCATGTGCTGGTAGCGCCGTTCCCAATCGAGGCTGGCGTCTACCTGCACGCCGGCAGTCAATTGCTCGGGGCAGTGCTCCACCTGGTGCCAGATGATCGAGCGCAGTACCGGGTCGCGAGCGGTGCCCACCACGTCGACCCGCGTGCCGTCGGCCAGGGTGAGGTGCCCGGTGTCACCCGGCTGCCCGCCGCCCGTGGGGTAGAACAGCGTGTGCTCCAGGGCGATGCCCTGTTCGCTGACGGCAATCACCCGGGCGCTGAAGGCGTTCTGGTAGGGCGCGCTGTCGAACAGCGCCAGGGTTTCCATGGTGTGTACGGACATGTTCATCCTCCAACGATCAATGGGCTGGCTTGCAACAGGTGACGCACCATTGCGCTCAAGCCAGGGGGGGAGAGCAGGGTGATTTCAAATTCCGACCCGCAGATTTTCAGGTTCAGCGGCAGGCGCGGCAGTTGTTCGCCGATGTCGATGCGGCGCAGGCGAAATTGCAGGTGGTGGCGCTCTTTTACCGTGGGCTCCAGCATCACGCCCCGCAACGGATGAAAGTCGGCATCCAGTACCGTGACGTTGTGGCTGGCGTTGACCTCGCCCACCACATGCAGGCGTTCATCCAGCGCAAAGGCGCCGAGATAGTGGGTGTGGTCCGTTTCAACGTTTTTTTGCAGTTGCACCTGGTTGACCACCCTGACCCGAGTGCCTGCGGGAACGTCCTGGGTGATCACGCACGAAGGGCTGATGAATACGTTGTCGCCGATCAAGACATAGCCCAGCACTCGCGCGCCGGAGCCGACTTCGACGTTGTTGCCCAGGCGTGGGTGGCGTTTGCCGTCCGGGTTGTTGGCGATGCCCCGAGCGCCCAGCGTGACGCCGCAAAGGATGTAGCAGTCGTTGCCGATCTCGCAGGTTTCGCCGATCACCGTGCCGTAGCCGTGGTCCAGCACGAAGCGCCGACCGATACGCGCCGCCGGATGAATCTCGGCACCGGAGAGGATCTTGCCCTGGTTGCTGAGCTTGAGGGCTATGCGCGAAAACACGCCGTTGGGGTTGTCGGGGAAGTGCCATACCAAATGCGCGAGCCGGTAGAACAGCACCGCCTTGAACGAGGCATAGGACTCCAGGATCAACTCGCCGCGCCCACGCGAAGCCGGGTCGCGATAGGCGTAGGCGATGAGGTCTTCGGCAACCGATTGGGCGGCATTCTGGATCAAGGGTGCCAGATGCGGTTCCAGTTGCTTCATCTGCGCAGGCGTCAGGGTCTTGATGAGATGGGTGAGCAACTCATCGTGCAACTGTTGCATGTCGATAAAGCCCCCCATGGAGGTCCCCCCGCATTCTGGTTGGTTGGGTAACCGGTTATTCGAAACTGGGCAGGTAGCTGTCAGCATTGTCGTAGACCATGGTCAACACCACCGTTTCGGGTGGTAATTCAGGAGCGAGTTGGGCGATGGCGACCATGTTGGCGGCCGACGACAAACCCAGGCTGATGGCATCGGTGCGCATGATGCGTTTGATCATGTCGACGCAGGCCTGGTGCGACACCTTGAGCATGCCGTCCAGTACCTCCAGGTTGAGAATGCTCGGGATCAGCCCGATCGACAGGCCCTGGATACCGTGCGGCGCGTGGCGGTCCTTGAGCAGGTCGCATTCTTCAGGTTCCACCCCCATGACACGGATATGCGGCCAGGCCGCCTTGAGGGTTTCGCCGATACCGGTGATATGGCCGCCGGTGCCGATGCCGCTGACGAAGTAATCCACGCGCTGTTCACCGAAGGCGCGGAGGATTTCCGGCGCGGTGGTGTCGCGGTGGGTTTGCGGGTTGGCGCCGTTGCGTTGCTGGTTGAGCATCACGTAGTTGGGGTTTTCCAACTGCAGCTCCATGCATTTTTCGCCGTGGGAGTTGTTGCCCAGGCGGCTGTCCGACAGCACCACCTTGGCCCCGTACAAGCGCAGCAGCTTTTGCTTTTCGGGGCTGTAGTTGTCGGGGATCACCAGCACGACTTTGTAGCCCAGCACATTGCCGGCCATCACCAGGCCAATGCCGGTATTGCCGCCGCTGGGCTCGATGATGGTTTGCCCGGAGTCGCGGATCAGCACGCCCCGGCGTTCGGCGTCGAGGATCATGCCCAAGGCGATGCGCGCCTTGTGGCTGCCGCCCGGGTTGAGGGATTCGAGCTTGGCGTAGACCTCGATGCCGAGGTCTTCGGAAAACTGCGCCAGGCGCACGATAGGCGTCTGGCCGATGACGTCGAGAATGGAGTTATGCAACATCAGTCGATCCCCGGATCAATACAACGGCATGTCGGGTTCGACGTCGCGCACCCAGTGTTTCATACCGCCCTGCAGGACCTTGGTATTGGCAAAACCTGCCGCCAGCAAGGTGCTTGCCGCTTGCTCGGCACGGGTGCCGGCGTAGCAGATCAGGTAGTGGGTGTTGTCGCGGCTGAGGCTGTCGAGCTGCCCATCCAGCTCGGCCAGGGGGATGTGCACCACGCCCGGCAGTTTGCACACCTCCAGTTCACTGGCATCGCGCACATCCAGCAGGACGTCGGCGCTGCGGTGGTGGTCGAGCACTTGTTTGAGTACGCGTGGCTTGATGTAGCGTTCTTCGGCCAGGGAGGGGCGTCTCGGCATGGCGTCGGCGCAGACGGCCGGCGCGACGCTTTCGCTGTGGCGCAGGTCCGAACAGCAGGGGCAGTCGGCGCGACGTTTGAAGCGGATTTCGCTGAACTTCATCGCCAGCGCGTCGAAGCGCATCAAGCGGCCGGACAAGGGCTCACCGATACCGATCAACAACTTGATCGCCTCGGTGGCCTGGATCATCCCCACCACCCCCGGCAATACGCCGATCACACCGCCGGCGCTGCAATTGGGCGCCAGCTCCGCGGGAGGGGCCGAGGGAAACAGGCAGCGGTAGCACGGCCCGCCTTGATAGTTGAGCACGCTGATTTGCCCGTCGAAACGGTAGATGGCGCCGTACACCAGGGGTTTGCCCAACTGCACGCAGGCATCGTTGACCAGGTAGCGCGTGTCGAAATTGTCGGTGCCGTCGATCACCAGGTCGTAGGCGCCCACCAACTCGAGGGCGTTGTCGGCATTCAGGGCAGTGTCGTGGGCGTTGACCTGGATGTGGCGATTGAGGTCCAGCAAGCGTTGCCGGGCGGACTCGACCTTGGGCATGCCCAGCGTGCTGTTGCCGTGGACGATCTGGCGTTGCAGGTTGCTGCTTTCCACCACATCGAAGTCGACCAGCCCCAGGGTACCGACGCCGGCCGCCGCCAGGTACAGGCTGATGGGCGAGCCCAGGCCGCCGGTGCCGATGATCAGCACCTTGGCGTTTTTCAACTTCAGCTGGCCCTCGCGGCCGACGCCGGGCAGGGTGATGTGGCGCACGTAGCGCTGCACTTCCTCGTTGCTCAGGGCATCGATATCCATGCCGCCGGAGGTGGCCAACAGCACTTCGATCCTGGCCTGTTCCGGCAGGGGCTCATCGGCACCGATCAGTTCTTCTTCGGCGGTGAACAGGAAGTGCTCCTTGAGCTGGTTGTTTTTTTCATGAAACAGATGCGCGCGTAACTGTGGATAGTGGCTGCAAAGGTTTTCAATGACTTCGCGCAATGTCGATCCGGCGCCCTCAAGGGTCGATTCCGGCAGCTTGGCCACGCGAACCAGAATGTCGGGGAAAGAGACAGCGTTCATGGACAACTCCGTGTGCAGGTCGTTGAAAGGGTTAAGGGCGAAATGCTTGCCATCCCAGGCAAACAGCTTTGATCCCAGGGCCTGGCCCTGGCGAACGTCCACCACCAGATAGCTGACGGGGTAGATCGGCTCGCCCAGGAACAGCGCCTTGTCCTGGTCTTCGTCACTGAAATAGGCGCCCACATCCGGGTGGGAGTGGTAGATCACCACCACCGGGTTATCACTGCGAAACGCCTTGTTCATCAGCAGGGTGTCGGCTACGGAAAAGGTGTAGCCGTTGGCCGCGCTGCGTGGGTACATCTCTGGGTTTTTGCGATGCAGCTCGTTCTGGATATTGCTGCCCAGGTACACACTGCCGTCGGCGAAGACAAAACCACAGCATTCTTCGGGGTAGCTGCGGCTGGCGTGGGCGTAGATCTGTTCCAGGGCGGTTGGGCGCAGGACGTCCATGTTTCTCTCGCGTGGCTGATGTTGAGGGGCCGGGGGGACGTTCAAGGTTTCTTGGCCAGGAGTTTTTCAATCGGCAACTTGGTGATTGCAAAGCCGGCCAGCAGAATGGCCGAGTACAGCATCAGGTCCCGGGAAATCGCCACGCCCTCGTACCACGCGCCGATGATCACCGCGAACACCGGAAAGATAATGAACACGAACGACAGGATGATCGGGCTCAAACGCTTGAGCAGCATGAAGTACACGATGAACCCGCCCACCGACGCGACCAGCCCCAGGTAGAACAGGGCTCCCCAGGAGCGCAGGGTGATCTGGTCAAACGTGGGCGTCTCAAACCACAGGCCGGCGACGAACAGCATCAGCCCGGCGATGCCGATGGGCAGGGTGTTGTAGGTGATCACGCTGATGGCGCTGCCTTTTTGCTTGGTGATGACATAGCACAGCGCATGCATGATCGCCGCGCTCAGGATCGCCAGCACGCCGAGGAATTCAGCGTGGTCCAGGTGCAGGCCCTGGCTCTTGATGATCATGTACAGGCTGGCGAAGCCGATGCCGATACCGACCACCTGGGAGAAGTAGATGCGCTCGCGCAGGAACAGCCCGGAGAAAATCAGGATAAACACCGGCATGCAGCTGAACAGCAGAGCGGTGAGGCCGGACGAGACGTGCATCTCGCCGTAGTTGAGCAAGTAATAAGGAACGCTGAAATAGGACAGGGTCACAAACACGAAGAACCAGCGGCTCTCCCGGGGAAACAGGATCGGTTCGCGACGTACCAGCGCAAAGCACAGGAACAACGGGAAAGCGATCAGAAAGCGCAGGCCGGCGGACGTCAGCGGTGGCACGCTCTCCACGGCGATCTTGATGCCCAGCCACGTGGTGCCCCAGCTCAGGCACACGATCAGGAACATCACACTGGTGATCAACCCGGCCAGCCACTGTTTTTGGGTTTTGGTCTTGGCGGTGTTTTCGAGAACGGCGGACATTGGCATCGTTTATTGCTTCCCTGAGCCGGAATTGAACTCTATATTGAGCTTGTAATGAGTTGTAAAATTCGGCGATTGAACCCGTAAAAGCACACTATTAGGGCGAAAGATGGCTGTCAAAACAAATATTGACATGGTGTCAATTATGCGTGAGGGGTTGTCCAACGGGCAGGGCGTGAAGTACAAGCGCCTGTCCGATGTCATGGAACGGGGCATCCTCGAAGGCTTGATTGAACCAGGAAGAAAATTGCCGCCCCATCGGGTGCTTTCCGACAACCTGGGTGTGACGATCGGCACGATCAGCCGGGCCTACGGCGAACTGGAACGCCTGGGGTTGGTTGTGGCGCGGGTCGGTGACGGCACTTTCGTGCGCAAGCGTGGGATGGAGCGCCAGCGCGATGAAGGTTTTCGCAACTTCAGCGAGGAGCCGCGCCAGTACTTCGACATGAGCCGCAACATGCACATCCCCGGGCAGGAGACGGTGTTCCTGGCCCAGAGCTTCCAAACCCTGTCGACCAACGCCAAGTTCCTCCAGGACATCAGTGCCTACACGCCGGACGCCGGCCTGCCACGCTATCGCGAGGCCGGCGCGCAATGGCTGGTGCAGCGCGATTTCCACCCGATTCCCGAGCAGGTCATTTGCGTCAATGGCGGCCAGCATGGCTTGCTGTGCTCGATGATGGCGCTGTTACGGGCCGGCGATACAGTGGTCACCGAACAGCTGACTTATCCGGGGCTCATTACCGCCGCGCGCATGCTGGGCATCCGCCTCATCGGCCTGGAAATGGACGAGGAGGGCGTGCTGCCGAGCGCGCTGGACGAAGTCTGTCGTAATCACCGGGTTTCGGCGCTGTACTGCACGCCGACCATCCAGAACCCCACCACTGCGGTGCTCTCGGTGGCGCGTCGAGAAGCGTTGGCCAAAGTGTGCCGTGAACACAATCTGCTGATTCTTGAAGATGAAGCCCACGGTGTGCTGGTGGAAGACCGGCCGCCGCCCCTCAGCTATTTCGCCCCTGAGCGTACGATTCTGATCAGCAGTCTGAGCAAGGCTGTGTCTGCCGGGCTGCGTGTGGGTTATGTGCATGCGCCGCCGGCCCTGGTCAGCCGTATCTCGGCGGCGCTGCGTTCTACCTGCTGGATGGCCACGCCGGTGACCCTGGAACTGGCCACCCAGTGGATTGAAAACGGCACGGCGGAATACCTGCTGCGCCAGCAGATCAATGAGATCAGCCGCCGCAAGGCGCTGGTGCAAGGTTTGTTGGCTGGCCTGCAATATCGCACCCACCCCAACAGCCCACACTTCTGGATCGAGGTGCCGGAGCCGTGGCGTGCATCGGAAATCGAAGCGGAGCTCAAGCAGAACAACTACCTGATCGCCACGGCCGAGGCATTTGCGGTGGGGCAAACCGCAGTGCCGCAGTTCATTCGGGCGAGCATCTGCAATACGTCAGGGGATGATCAGTTGTTGCGAGAGGGGTTTGACGCGTTGGCCACCGCATTGGGCCAGGGCGGCGGTCGTTTTCACCTGTAGGCATTGATTGTAGTGAGCGGGCTTGCCCCGCGCTGGGTGGCGAAGCCGCCCTAAAACCAGATACCTCGGTTTTTCTGAAACACCGCGGCGTCCTTGTTGGGGCGGCTTCGCCACCCAGCGCGGGGCAAGCCCGCTCACTACAAGCATCAGCGGGGTTATTTGAAGCGGCGTTCTACGCCTTTTTCTACCAGAATCTTTGCCGAGATCTCTTCCACTGAGAAATGCGTGGAATTGATGTGCGCAATGTTCTCCCGACGGAACAGATTTTCCACTTCGCGCACTTCGAACTCACACTGGGCATAGCTGGAGTAGCGGCTGTTAGGCTTGCGCTCGTTACGAATGGCGGTGAGACGGTCCGGGTCGATGGTCAGGCCGAACAGCTTGTGCGAGTGCGCACGCAAGGCAGCCGGGAGCGTCAGGTGTTCCATGTCGTCCTCGGTCAGCGGGTAGTTGGCGGCGCGGATACCGAATTGCATGGCCATGTACAGACAGGTAGGCGTTTTGCCGCAGCGCGACACGCCCACCAGGATCAGGTCGGCCTTGTCGTAGTAGTGAGTGCGGGCGCCGTCGTCGTTGTCGAGGGCGAAGTTCACCGCCTCGATACGCTCCATATAGTTGGAGTTGTGCCCAATGGAGTGGGATTTGCCCACGGAGTATGAGGAATGTTCACTCAGCTCTTGTTCCAGAGGGGCCAGGAAGGTCGAGAAAATATCGATCATGAAACCATTCGAAGTCGCCAGGATCTCACGAATATCCTGATTCACGATGGTGTCGAAAATGATCGGACGGAAACCGTCTTTTTCAGCCGCCAGATTGATTTGTTGTACCATGGCCCGCGCTTTATCCACGCTGTCGATATAGGGCCGCGTGAATTTGGCGAAGGTAACGTTTTCGAACTGCGCGAGCAGGCTCTGACCCAATGTCTCGGCGGTGATGCCCGTGCCGTCGGAAATAAAGAAAGCAGATCGTTTCATTTGAGCCCTGGGCCTTAAGCTGATGGCGAATCTTGGATATGATAGGCGCGATTTTGCTGTCCCGCAGTGGGCCGCATTCTCACTTATTTTCCAGGTCCAGGCCACAAGCGCAGGCGTTTGCTCCTCTATGAGCCGCCAGCGTCCTGAGCTTTTCCAACACAGTTAGTGGAGAGATCACCTTGGTAGAGTACGTAGTTTCCCTCGATAAGCTCGGCGTCCATGATGTAGAGCACGTGGGGGGCAAGAACGCATCCCTCGGCGAGATGATCAGTAATCTTGCAGGCGCTGGTGTGTCGGTGCCCGGTGGTTTCGCCACCACGGCCCAGGCTTACCGCGATTTCCTCGAACTGAGCGGCCTCAACGCTCAGATCCACGCCGCGCTGGATGCCCTGGACGTTGATGACGTCAATGCGCTGGCCAAGACCGGTGCCCAGATTCGCCAGTGGATCATGGAAGCCGAGTTTCCCGAGAAACTTAACGAAGAAATTCGTGCCGCCTTCGCCGCCCTGTCGGCCGGCAACCCGGACATGGCGGTCGCCGTGCGTTCCTCGGCTACCGCCGAAGACTTGCCCGACGCCTCGTTCGCCGGCCAGCAGGAAACCTTCCTGAATATCCGTGGCGTGGAAAACGTCATTCGGGCCGCCAAGGAAGTGTTTGCGTCATTGTTCAACGATCGCGCGATTTCCTACCGTGTACACCAGGGTTTCGACCACAAATTGGTGGCCTTGTCTGCCGGCGTGCAGCGCATGGTGCGTTCTGAAACCGGTACCGCCGGCGTGATGTTCACCCTGGACACCGAATCGGGCTTCCGTGACGTGGTGTTCATCACCGGCGCCTACGGCCTTGGTGAAACCGTCGTACAGGGTGCGGTCAACCCGGACGAGTTCTACGTACACAAGGGCACCCTCGAAGCAGGCCGCCCGGCCATCCTGCGCCGTAACCTGGGCAGCAAGGCCATCAAGATGATCTACGGCGACGAGGCCAAGGCCGGTCGCTCGGTGAAAACCGTTGAAGTCGACAAGGCCGAGCGTGCGCGCTTCTGCCTGACCGACCAGGAGGTCAGCGAACTGGCCAAGCAAGCGATGATCATCGAAAAGCACTACAAGTGCCCGATGGACATCGAATGGGCCAAGGACGGTGACGATGGCAAGTTGTACATCGTGCAAGCCCGTCCGGAAACCGTGAAAAGCCGCACGTCGGCCAATGTCATGGAGCGCTACCTGCTCAAGGAAACCGGCACTGTGCTGGTTGAAGGCCGTGCGATTGGCCAGCGCATCGGCGCAGGCAAGGTACGCATCATCAAGGACGTGTCCGAAATGGACAAAGTCCAGCCAGGCGACGTGTTGGTTTCCGACATGACCGACCCGGACTGGGAACCGGTCATGAAGCGCGCCAGCGCCATCGTGACCAACCGTGGCGGGCGTACCTGCCACGCGGCGATCATCGCCCGTGAACTGGGGATCCCTGCTGTGGTGGGTTGCGGCAACGCCACCCAGTTGCTCAAGGACGGCCAGGGCGTGACCGTGTCCTGCGCCGAAGGCGACACTGGCTTTATCTTTGAAGGCGAGCTGGGCTTCGACATCAAGCAAAACTCCATCGACGCCATGCCCGACCTGCCGTTCAAGATCATGATGAACGTCGGCAACCCCGATCGCGCCTTCGATTTTGCACAGCTGCCGAACGCCGGCGTGGGCTTGGCCCGCCTGGAGTTCATCATCAACCGCATGATCGGCGTGCACCCCAAGGCGCTGCTGAACTACGACGGCCTGCCGTTGGAGATCAAGGAAAGCGTCGACAAGCGCATCGCCGGCTACAACGATCCGGTGGGCTTCTACGTCGAGAAGCTGGTGGAAGGCATCAGCACCCTGGCGGCGGCGTTCTACCCGAAAAAGGTCATCGTGCGCCTGTCGGACTTCAAGTCCAACGAATATGCCAACCTGATCGGCGGCAAGCTCTACGAGCCGGAAGAAGAAAACCCGATGCTGGGCTTCCGTGGCGCCTCGCGTTACATCAGCGAAACCTTCCGTGACTGTTTCGAACTCGAATGCCGTGCCCTCAAGCGCGTGCGCAACGAGATGGGCCTGACCAACGTCGAGATCATGGTGCCGTTCGTGCGCACCCTGGGCGAGGCGAGCCAGGTCGTCGACCTGCTGGCTGAAAACGGTCTGTCCCGTGGCGAAAACGGCCTGCGCGTGATCATGATGTGCGAGCTGCCGTCCAACGCCATCCTGGCCGAAGAGTTCCTGGAGTTCTTCGATGGGTTCTCCATCGGTTCCAACGACCTGACCCAGCTGACACTGGGCCTGGACCGTGACTCCGGGATCATCGCCCACTTGTTCGATGAGCGTAACCCGGCGGTCAAGAAGCTGCTGGCCAACGCTATCCAGGCCTGCAACAAGGCCGGCAAGTACATCGGTATCTGCGGCCAGGGGCCTTCCGACCACCCGGACCTGGCCAAGTGGCTGATGGAACAGGGCATCGAAAGTGTCTCGCTGAACCCCGACTCCGTACTGGAAACCTGGTTCTTCCTGGCTGAAGGCCAAGCGTCCGCCTAAGGTCGACGCGTCAAAAGTGCCGGTCACTCGTTGCGGGTGACCGGCATTCTTATCTGTACAGGGCGGGAATCCTTGCGGACGCCGCCCTTTTTTGTGCAAGAGCATTATGCAAAGCAGCAGCAACCTGTTTCCCGTCGCCCTGATCAGCGCTGAACGTCGCGGCGACCTGAGTGAAGATGTGTATCGCCTCAAACCCGGCAATAGCCCGGACGGTACTGTCGAGCTGGCCGTGACCCGCTTGGGCCTGGCTGATGTCCCGGAAAACCGGGGCGCGCCGATTATTTTGCTGCACGGCAGTTTTTCCAATCGGCGCTTCTGGTACTCGCCCAAAGGTATCGGCCTGGGTGCCTATCTGGCACGCCAGGGGTTTGATGTATGGATCCCGGAAATGCGTGGCCATGGCCTGTCCAAGCGCAATCACGACTACGCCAAAAACCGTGTCGCCGATTACGCGCGCTACGACGTGCCGGCCATTGGCGCGTTCGTGCGTGAGCAGAGTGGGCAGATTCCCCACTGGATCGGGCATTCCCTGGGCGCTACGACTCTGGCGGCGGCCTTGGGTGGCCAGCACTTGGGCGCACCTGCAGCGGCTTCCGTGGCATTGTTTGGTTGCCAGGTCAGCCGCACCTACTGGCCGCTGAAAATCCCTGCGGTGGAGTGGGGCGCGCGCTTGATCTTGAAGCGCCTGGGCCAGTTGTCCGGCCCAAGGCTCAAGCGCGGCCCGGAAGACGAGCCTATCGGTATCATGCTTGAAACCATGCGCTGGCATGGCCTGTTCGGGCGCTTTGGCGATGCCGAGCGCGACTGGTGGAAAGGCTTGGCCGAGGTTGATGTGCCATTGCTGGCAGTGAGCGCTGCGGGTGATCGGCAAGACCCGGACTGGGCCTGCCGCAAGCTGTTCGAGCAGGTCGGCTCTGAACATCGCCAGTACCTCTGCCTGGGGCGTCAGCAAGGGTTTAGCGGTGATTTCGGGCATGTGCAGATGCTGGTCAGCAAGCCTGCGCAGGCCGAGGTCTGGCCATTGGTGGCACGCTGGTTGAGAGACCCGCTGACACCTTTGTCCGGCGCGCAGTCCGAAGTTGACGCAGCGGTTTGACGAAGCGCTCTGCCAAGGGCGTTTCACTTGTGAGTGGTTGCGGCTAAGATATGACGCGTTAAACGCTTCTGGTCATATTCAGTCGCGCAACGGGTATTGCGTTGCGGCCAAGCGGGTCTGATCATGGCCGCCGTCAACCGCGCAGTCTTTAAAGAAAGCCTGTCGTGGCGCGTTTTCCTGATGTACAGCATGGGATGTTGAACCTCTACTTTGATGACAGGAGTTTCTCGATGAACCATTACGTGACCCCCGACCTGTGCGACGCCTACCCGGAACTGGTGCAGGTGGTTGAGCCGATGTTCAGCAACTTTGGCGGGCGAGACTCCTTTGGCGGCGAAATCGTCACCATCAAATGCTTTGAAGACAACTCCCTGGTCAAGGAACAGGCCGACCAGCCAGGCGCCGGCAAGGTGCTGGTGGTCGATGGTGGCGGTTCGTTGCGCCGGGCGTTGCTGGGCGACATGATCGCCGAGAAAGCCGCGAAAAACGGTTGGGAAGGGCTGGTGATCTACGGTTGCATCCGTGACGTCGACGTTATCGCCCAGACCGACCTGGGGGTGCAGGCGCTGGCGTCGCATCCGATGAAGACCGACAAGCGCGGCATCGGCGACCTGAACGTGGTGGTGACCTTTGCGGGCGTGACATTCCGCCCGGGTGAGTACATCTACGCCGACAACAACGGCGTGATTGTGTCGCCCAGCCCGCTGAAAATGCCTGAATAAACCGCAGTAGCCATAGGGGTCAGGATGTTCGAGGAAGAAAACGCGCAGTGGGGTTTGGTACATGCCCTGGTGCTGGACGGTAAAGGCGGTGCGCGTTCGATTGCCCGGACTGAGCTCGATGATTTGCACTTGCAGCCCCAGGAAAGCCTGTGGCTGCATTGGGATCGCAGTCACCCCCAGACCCAGACCTGGTTGCGTAAATCCAGTGGTCTGAGCGAGTTTGCCTGTGACCTGCTGCTGGAGGAGAACACTCGTCCGCGCCTGTTGCCGTTGCCGGATGCCGAATTGCTGCTGTTCCTGCGTGGGGTCAACCTCAATCCAGGTGCCGAGCCTGAAGACATGGTCTCGGTGCGTATTTTTGCGGCGGCCGACCGGGTCATTTCCCTGCGTCTGCGGCCGTTGCGCGCCACCGATGAGTTGCTGGTGCAATTGGCGGAGGGCAATGGGCCGAAAACAGCGTCCGAGCTCATCCTTTATATGGCGCAGTATCTGACCAATAAAGTGCAGGATCTGGTCACGGATCTATCTGAAATCGTCGATTCCGAGGAAGAAAAACTCGATGCCGACGAACGGTATACTCCGGAGCATGGCAGCGTCTTGCAGATTCGCCGACGCGCAGCCGGGCTGAAGCGTTTTCTGGCGCCACAAAGGGATATTTTTGCGCAACTGACGCGCATCAAATTGCCGTGGTTTTGTGATGACGACGCCGACTACTGGAACGAATTACACAACAGCCTGACCCGTTACCTGGAAGAGCTCGAATTGGCTCGGGAGCGCGTGGGGCTTGTGCTTGAGACCGAGGACCGGCGTTTGAGCGTGCGTATGAACCGCACCATGTACCGCTTCGGGATCATCACCGGAATCTTTCTGCCGATGAGTTTTTTGACCGGCCTGCTGGGAATCAATGTGGGTGGAATACCCTTTGCGGGAAACCCCTACGGATTCTTGATTGCCTGCTTGATGATGGTGGCCGTTGCACTGGGGCAATGGTGGCTTTTTCGACGATTACGCTGGGTTTGACCTGAATATGACCTGAACGCAGCAAGGGTCTTATGTGACCCCAAGAATTTAACCCTCGTCTTTTAAAACACTTGCGAGAGGTCTATATGCACGATCCGTTCGAACAGTCTTTGCGTGACATGCTCAATGCATCGCCATCCAACCGTGATGACGATGCCTGCCTTGGCCGCGTTTTGAAAACCGCCAACCGCCAGGTAGGGGCGGGCGACCTGTTCGGTCTGTTGGGTCGCTGGTTGCCGGCGCTGATGATGGCCCTGAACAATGGTTCGGCCCATGTGTCGCCGGTTTCCCGCCGTGAACCTCTTGCTCGCACTGCTGATAAGGCTGATTGAATATGGAACTTGATCTCTGGACCCAGAGCCTGGTCACCGCGATGACCGCACTATGGACCAAGGTGGCGAATTTCATTCCCAACCTGTTTGGTGCCCTGGTTCTGGTGTTGCTGGGCTTTGTCGTGGCCAAGCTGCTCGACACCCTGCTGTCCAAATTGCTCGCCAAATTGGGGCTAGACCGCTTGATGGCAGGCACCGGCCTGACCAAACTGCTGGGGCGCGCAGGGCTGCAAGTGCCGATCTCCACGTTGATCGGCAAGATCGTTTATTGGTTTGTTTTGCTGATTTTCCTGGTTTCTGCGGCGCAATCCCTTGGACTTGAGCGAGTTTCAGCTACGCTCGACATGCTGGCGCTGTATTTGCCGAAGGTTTTTGGCGGCGCGCTGGTGCTGCTGGTGGGCGTTCTGCTGGCACAACTGGCCAATGGGCTGGTGCGTGGAGCGGCTGAAGGCGTGGGCCTGGACTACGCGGCGGGCCTGGGGCGAATCGCCCAGGGGCTGGTGATCATCATCAGTATTTCCGTCGCGATCAGCCAGTTGGAGGTCAAGACTGACCTGCTCAACCATGTGATTGTGATTGTTTTGATTACCGTTGGTCTGGCCGTTGCGCTGGCAATGGGGTTGGGAAGCCGGGAAATTGCCGGGCAGATTCTTGCGGGAATCTATGTGCGTGAGCTGTATCAGGTTGGGCAACACGTGCGTGTTGGCGAGGTTGAAGGGCAAATCGAGGAGATCGGCACGGTCAAGACGACGGTGCTGACCGATGACGGCGACCTGGTGTCGCTGTCCAATCGGATTCTCCTGGAACAGCAGGTCAATAGCCGCTAATACGGCAAATCCTGCTAATGTACGCCGCCGCAAACCCGGCTGACCGGATTGTGGCGGACATTGACCTGACTGTCGGCACGACTTGTTTTGAATAAAGCCCAAACGCTGTCTACGCGCTACGACCCCCGTGAGCTCTCTGATGAGGAGTTGGTCGCGCGCTCGCACACGGAGCTGTTTCACGTAACACGTGCGTACGAAGAATTGATGCGCAGGTATCAACGCACTCTGTTCAACGTTTGTTCAAGGTATTTAGGGAACGATAGAGATGCGGATGATGTCTGTCAGGAAGTGATGCTCAAGGTGCTGTATGGCCTGAAGAACTTCGAGGGCAAATCGAAGTTCAAGACATGGCTCTACAGCATCACGTACAACGAGTGCATCACGCAGTATCGTAAGGAGCGGCGAAAGCGTCGGTTGATGGACGCTTTGAGTCTTGACCCCCTTGAGGAAGCGTCTGAAGAGAAGGCGCCGGCACCCGAGGAGAAGGGCGGACTTGATCGCTGGTTGGTGCATGTGAACCCGATTGACCGTGAAATTCTGGTGCTACGATTTGTCGCAGAGCTGGAGTTTCAGGAAATCGCTGACATCATGCATATGGGTTTGAGTGCTACAAAAATGCGTTACAAGCGTGCTCTTGATAAATTACGTGAGAAATTTGCGGGCGAGACTGAAACTTAGTGCGTGGCAAATATCTCTTACGTGTAGGCAAGTTCTGTTAGACTTGTCGCCGAGTTGTCCCCCGGTTTGTGGGACTGCTTTACAATCACCAGATGGGGATTTAACGGATGAAACTGAAAAACACCTTGGGCTTGGCCATTGGTACTCTTATTGCCGCTTCTTCTTTCGGCGCACTGGCACAAGGCCAAGGCGCAGTTGAAGGCGAGCTGTTCTACAAGAAGCAGTACAACGATAGCGTTAAGCACATCGAAGACGGCTTCAACCCTGGCGCTCGCATCGGTTACTTCCTGACCGACGACCTGTCCTTGAACCTGTCCTACGACACTACCAACCACACCCGTTCGAACGACGGTACTGGTAACCAGAAGATCAAAGGCGATACCGGCAGCCTGGTTGCCCAGTATCACTTCGGTCAAGCTGGCGTAGACAGCCTGCGTCCATACGTAGAAGGCGGTTTCGGTCACCAGAGCCGTACCAACGTCAAAGCTGACGGCCACAGCGGTCGCGACCAGTCCACCCTGGCTATCGCTGGCGCTGGCGTGAAGTACTACTTCACCAACAACCTGTACGCTCGTGCCGGTGTTGAAGCTGACTACGCACTGGACAACGGCAAGTGGGACTACTCCGCACTGGTCGGCCTGGGCGTGAACTTCGGCGGTAACGCTGGCGCAGTCGCTCCAGCTCCTACCCCAGCACCAGCTCCAGAGCCAACTCCAGAGCCAGAAGCTCCAGTTGCTCAGGTTGTTCGTGTTGAGCTGGACGTTAAGTTCGACTTCGACAAGTCCGTTGTTAAGCCTAACAGCTACGCTGACGTGAAAAACCTGGCTGACTTCATGAAGCAGTACCCTAACACCACCACCGTGGTTGAAGGTCACACTGACTCCGTAGGTCCAGACGCTTACAACCAGAAGCTGTCCCAGCGTCGTGCTGACGCTGTTAAGCAAGTTCTGGTCAAAGACGGTATTGCTCCTAACCGTGTAAGCTCGGTTGGTTACGGCAAATCCCGCCCAGTTGCTGACAACGCAACTGAAGCTGGTCGTGCTATCAACCGTCGCGTAGAAGCCTCGGTAGAAGCTCAAGCTGCTCAGTAATTACTGAGTAGTAGAAAAAACCCGGCTCAGGCCGGGTTTTTTTTCGCCTGCAATATATGCCTCAGGCGCTGGCTGGCACGGCAATGCACGCCGGCTGCGCAGCCGCGGCAACGCTGCCGATCACCAGAATCGCCGGGCTCTTCAAGGCAAATGCCTGTGCGTCCCAATGCATGCGCGCCAGCGTGCTGCGGCATTCGCGCTGCTGGGGCAGGGAGGCATTTTCGATCATCGCCACGGGCATATCGACGGCCATGCCGCCGTTGAGCAATTGCTGACGAATCTCCTCCAGCTTCGCCACCCCCATGTACACCACCAACGTCGTCCCGCCCTCGGCCAGTGCCCGCCAGTTCAGGCTGCTGTCGTCCTGGGTATGCGCCGTGACCAGCGTTACGCCACGGCTCACACCGCGCAAGGTCAACGGGATATCGCAATTCGTCGCACCCGCCAGCCCTGCCGTGATCCCGTTGACTAGCTCCACATCGACACCGCGATCGCGCAACCACATCGCTTCTTCACCGCCCCGGCCAAAAATGCACGGATCGCCGCCTTTGAGCCGCACCACGCATTTTCCCTGGCGCGTATAACGCAGCATCAGGCGATGAATAAAATCCTGTGGCGTCGAACGGCAGCCGCCGCGCTTGCCGACGGTGATCACCCGCACATCCAGGCAATGCTCCAGCACCTGTGGGTTGACCAGATCATCGATCAGCACCACATCCGCCTCACGCAAGGCCCGCACCGCCTTGAGGGTCAACAGTTCCGGATCGCCAGGCCCTGCGCCCACCAGCCAGACTTTTGCGTTCATGTTCTTCTCCTCACACATTAATGGCGAATGGCTGCGGGTTGCCGGCCAAAAGACGTTTGATTTCCGGTACACAGGAACCACATTGGGTGCCGCAGCCCAGCTCGTGTTTGAGCCCTTCCAGGCCCAGGCCGCGGGCGATGCCGGCACACACCGCGCTTTCGCTGACGTTCTTGCAGTTGCACAGGGTCTTGAGGCTGGCCGCCGCACCGCCCGGCGGTGCGCTTAATGGGGCCAGCAGCCAGCGCCGCAATTGGTCATCGGCGCAACCTTCCAGCCACAGGCTTTGCAACCAGTGCCGCGCCAGGGTTTCCCCTGCCAGGCGCAGGGCGGTGATGCGGCCTTGCTCGATCTTCACGCGTTTGCCGATCGAGCGACGTGGGTCGTCATAAGCCATGACAGGGCCGTCATTGAGGCCGAGGAGTGCGTCGATACGGGTCAGCAGTGACAAGTCGGGCGCCTCGCCATGTGCGGCGCGCACCAGCAATGCCGGGCGTTCACGTCCGACCAGAGTCAAACTGACGTAGGCAAAGTCCTCGCATAGCGGGCGCAGCGCCTCAAAGTGTTGCTGCACATTGCCTTCGATCAGCGCGAACAACTGCCACGGCAGTTGCACCGCTTCCAGGCGCACCCCGCTGTGCTTCAGTTCCGGTTGTTTCGATAACGGATCAAACGCCGGCTGCGTAAGGGTGTTGACGCCCCCCTTGAGAAAACGGTCGCCCCAATGCATGGGCAGGAACGCCTGGCCCGGGCGCACGCTGTCATCGCTGCTGACCGCGACGATCACGCTGCCTCGGCGGCTTTTCAGGCTGACCAGATCACCGTCCTTCAAGCGATGGCGACGTAATTCATCCGGATGCAGGCCCAACAACGCTTCGCTGACATGCCCAAACAACTGGGCCGCCGTGCCGGTGCGGCTCATGCCGTGCCACTGGTCGCGCAGGCGGCCGGTGATCAGGGTCAGCGGGAAGCGGGCGTCGCGTTGCTCTTTGGCCGCGCGGTAAGGATCAGCGACAAACTGCGCGCGCCCGCTATCGGTTGGGAACACGCCATCGCTGTACAGGCGCGTTGTTCCGGCATGCGCGCCCGTCGGAAACGGCCACTGCTGCGGCCCGATCCGGTCGAGCAGGGCATGGCTGATACCCGAAAGGTCGAGATCACGATGGCGCGTCAGCCCTTTGTATTCATCAAAGATCTGTGCCGGTTGTTCGAACGCAAACAGGCTGGCCAAGCCCGGCCGCAAGCGCTTTTCCAGGCGCTGTGCGAAATCCAGCGTAATGGCCCAATCGGGTCGTGCTTCTCCCGGTGGGACGATGGCTTGGCGGACGTGGGAAATACGTCGCTCGGAGTTGGTCACGGTGCCTTCCTTTTCTCCCCAACTGGCCGCAGGCAGCAGTAGGTCGGCGTAAGCGGCCGTCTCCGTGGTGCGAAAAGCTTCCTGCAGAACCACGAACGGGCAAGCGGCCAAGGCTGCGCGTACGCGGTTCTGGTCCGGCAGCGATTGTGCGGGGTTGGTACAGGCAACCCACAACGCCTTGATCTTGCCGGCCTGGATCTGCTCGAACAGTTCGATCGCGGTCAATCCGGTTGGCTCCGGCAATGAATCAACCCCCCAATACGCGGCGACTTCGGCCCGATGCTGCGGGTTGGCCGCGTCACGATGGCCCGGCAACAGATTCGCCAAGCTACCGGTCTCGCGGCCACCCATGGCGTTGGGTTGGCCGGTCAGGGAAAACGGGCCGCAGCCCGGCCGGCCAATGGTCCCGGTGGCCAGGTGCAGGTTGATCAAGGCGCTGTTTTTCGCACTGCCGGCGGTGGATTGGTTCAGCCCCATGCACCACAACGACAGGAAACTGCTGGAGGTACCCACCCATTGCGCGCACAGGCGCAATTGCTCAACGCTGATCCCGCACAATTGCGTGACCATCTGCGGCGTGTAGTCATGCACCAGCCGCTTCAGCGGTGCCAACCCCTCGGTATGGGCCTGGATAAAGTCGCGGTCGATCCAGTCTTCCCACAGCAACAGATGCAAGATCCCATGGAATAACGCCACATCCGTACCCGGTAAAATCGCCAGGTGCAGGTCAGCCAGATCGCAGGTGTCTGTGCGCCGAGGGTCGATCACCAGCACTTTCATCTGCGGGCGCCGCGCCTTGGCTTCTTCCAGGCGTCGGAACAGCACCGGATGCGCGTAGGCCATATTGCTGCCGACGATCATGACGCAGTCGCTGTTTTCCAGGTCCTCATAGTTGCACGGCGGTGCGTCGGCACCCAGGCTGCGTTTGTAGCCGACCACTGCCGAAGACATGCACAGCCGCGAGTTGCTATCGATGTTGTGGGTGCCCACCAGCGCCCGTGCCAGTTTGTTGAAGCTGTAGTAATCCTCGGTCAACAATTGCCCGGAGATGTAGAACGCCACGCTGTCCGGCCCGTGTTCGGCAATCGTGTCGGCGAATACGTTGGCGGCGTGTTCCAGGGCCGTGTCCCAATCGGTGCGTGCACGGGCCAGGTTTTTGCCCAGGCGCAGTTCGGGGTACAAGGCGCGGGCAGCCAGGTCACCGGTCAGGTGCAGGCTGGCGCCCTTGCTGCATAACTTGCCAAAGTTGGCCGGATGGCTCGGGTCGCCTTGCACGCCGAGGATCTGTACGCCGTCATGCTCGATCAGCACGCCGCAACCCACCCCGCAATAACAGCAGGTGGACGCGGTAACCTGGCGGTTCATCAACCTGCGTCCCGCAGGGCCAGCATCACCCGGCCGTTTTCCACGCGGGCGGGGTGATGGTGGGCGCAGCCGATATCCGGCGCCTGGGCTTCGCCGGACGCCAGGTCGATCTGCCAGTTGTGCAACGGGCAGGCCACGCGTTTGCCGTAGATCAAGCCCTGGGACAGCGGCCCGCCCTTGTGCGGGCAACGGTCGTCGAGGGCGAAGACTTCATCGTCACTGGTACGAAAAATCGCAATATCGCCTTTAGGCCCCTGGATGATGCGCGAGCCCAGGGCGTTGATTTCATCGAGGGCGCAGATATCCAGCCAGTTCATGCCGGCACCTCCAGCTGTTTGACGGGGATGACCTCGAACTCCTTTTTCAACTGGGGCTGTTCCAGGCGCTCCTTCCAAGGGTCCTGTTCGAACGACAGCGAAAATTGCAGGCGCTCATTCAACGCTCGGCGTCGGGCCGGGTCTTCCAGTACGGCTTTTTTGATGTGCTCCATGCCGACCCGTTGCAGGTAGTGCACGGTGCGCTCCAGGTAGAAGGCTTCTTCGCGATACAACTGCAGGAACGCGCCGTTGTACTCGCGCACTTCTTCGGCGGTTTTCAGCTTGACGAAGAACTCCGCGACTTCTGTCTTGATCCCGCCGTTGCCGCCGATATACATCTCCCACCCGGAGTCGACACCGATGATGCCGACGTCCTTGATGCCTGCTTCCGAGCAATTGCGTGGGCAACCGGAGACGGCCAACTTGACCTTGTGCGGCGACCACATATTGAACAGGTCGTGCTCCAGCTCGATGCCCAGCTGTGTGGAATTCTGCGTGCCGAAGCGGCAGAACTCGCTGCCGACGCAGGTCTTCACGGTGCGGATGGATTTGCCATAGGCGTGGCCCGAGGGCATGTCGAGGTCTTTCCACACGCCAGGCAGGTCCTGTTTCCTGATGCCGAGCAAGTCGATGCGTTGGCCGCCGGTGACCTTGACCATCGGCACGTTGTACTTGTCGGCTACGTCGGCGATACGGCGCAGCTCCGACGGATTGGTCACGCCGCCCCACATCCGGGGGACGACGGAGTAGGTGCCATCTTTCTGGATGTTGGCGTGGGCACGTTCGTTGATCAGGCGCGATTGCGGATCGTCCTTGGCCTCGCCGGGCCAGGTCGAGATCAGGTAGTAGTTCAACGCCGGCCGGCAGGTGGCGCAACCGTTGGGCGTGCGCCAGTTCAGGTAGCTCATCGTGCCAGCGATGGTCAGCAGGTGCTGGTCGCGGATGGCCTGGCGGATCTGTCCGTGGTTGAGGTCGCTGCAACCGCAGATGGCTTTTTCGCTTTTGGGTTTGACGTCGGCGGCGCCGCCCACGGTGTTGATCAGGATCTGTTCCACCAGCCCGGCGCAGGAGCCGCAGGAGCTGGCGGCTTTGGTGTGTTTTTTGACGTCGTCGACGCTGAACAACCCGTGTTCCTGAATCGCCTTGACGATGGTGCCCTTGCACACGCCGTTGCAGCCGCAGACTTCGGCGTTGTCGGCCATGCTCATGGCTTTGTCCTGGCCTTGATGGCCGACGTCTCCCAGCGCATTTTCACCGAACATCAGGTGATCGCGGATCTCGCCGATGGCGTGGTTCTCACGGATCTGGCGGAAATACCAACCCCCGTCGGCGGTGTCGCCGTAGAGGCAGGCGCCGACCAGGATGTCGTCCTTGATCACCAGCTTTTTGTACACGCCGCCAATCGGGTCGGAGAGGGTGATGGTCTCGGTGCCTTCGCCGCCCATGAAGTCGCCGGCGGAGAACAGGTCGATACCGGTGACTTTCAACTTGGTCGATGTGACCGAGCCTTTGTAGGTGGCAAAGCCGAGTTGGGCCAGGTGATTGGCGCAGACCTTGGCTTGTTCGAACAGCGGTGCGACCAGGCCGTAAGCGGTACCCCGATGGTTGGCGCATTCGCCGATGGCGTAGATGCGCGGGTCATAGGTTTGCAGGGTGTCGTTGACCAGAATCCCACGGTTGCAGGGGATGCCGGATTTTTCCGCGAGTTCGGTGTTGGGGCGGATGCCGGCCGCCATCACCACCAGGTCGGCCGGGATGATGTCGCCGTTCTTGAACTGCACCGAGCCGACGCGACCATTGCCGGCGTCGTGCAGTGCCTGGGTCTGTTCGCACAGGCGAAACACCAGGCCACGGCTTTCCAGTTCGGTTTGCAGCAACTGGCCGCTGGTCTTGTCCAGTTGCCGCTCCAGCAGCCATTCGCCGATATGCACCACGGTCACCTGCATGCCGCGCAGCATCAGGCCGTTGGCGGCTTCCAGGCCGAGCAGGCCGCCGCCGATGACCACCGCGTGCTTGTGGGTCTTGGCGGTGTCGATCATGGCTTGGGTGTCGGCAATGTCGCGATAGCCGATCACGCCCTGCAAGGTGTTGCCGGGAATCGGCAGGATAAATGGCGTGGAACCGGTAGCGATCAGCAGGCGATCATACTCGGCCTCGGTGCCGTCCTCGGCGATGACGATGCGTTTGACGCGATCGATCTGCACCACTTTGCGGTTGAGCAGCAGCTTGATGTCGTTGTCCAGGTACCAGCTCAGGTCGTTGAGTACGATCTCTTCGAAGGTCTGTTCACCGGCGAGCACCGGCGATAGCAGGATGCGGTTGTAATTGGGATGCGGCTCAGCGCCGAACACGGTGATGTCGTACAGCTCGCTGCTCAGCTTGAGTAATTCTTCCAGGGTGCGAACCCCGGCCATGCCGTTGCCGATCATGACCAATTTGAGTTTTTTCATGTCGTTCTCCGCAATGGCTCGACAAATCGTGCGCAAACAAAAAAGGCGCCCCCGCCAGTGATCTAGCGAGGACGCCTTTGTCCGGTCCCGTTCTCTCGGGAAGCACGCCCTTCAACGTTGAAGGGCGGGCTATATGTGTGTTCTTGAATCAGTTAATGCAGTGGCTGTGCCAAGTTGGGCCACCCCCGGTTTTATTGGGTTTACTGTCGAACGGCGAGGACGAATCGCCCTCTAGTGGTGCAGCAGCCAGTAGCCCAGCACCAGATTGATCAGCAATGAGAGGATTGCCAGGGTTTGCCAGACTTTCAGCGGTTCACGCTCCAGCAGCGGGCGTGGCCGCACGCTCAACTCGCGGCGCTCGGCCTGTTCCAGCACCAGCAGCCATTCTTCGGCGGTTTCATAACGTTGCGCGGGTGACGCCGCCACGGCTCGCTCCAGGCTGAGCGGCAGCCAGTCCGGCAGGTCAGGGCGATAGCGGCTGGCGCTGATGGCCTGGGTGAATCGGGGGCGTTGGAAAGCTTCGATCTCGCCGTAGGGGTAGTGCCCCGTCAGCAGGTAATACAGGCTGACGCCAACGCTATACAAATCCTGCTGGGCGGTAGGGCGTTCGCCGTTAAACGCCTCGGGCGCGATAAAGCTTGGCGTGCCGGGCAGCAGGTGGGCGCGGTCTTCCGAGAGCCCCGGGCAGTAGGCCAGGCCGAAATCCAGCACACGCAGCTCACCATCATCGCCCAGCAACAGGTTTTCCGGCTTGATGTCGCGGTGCAGGATCTGCCGCCGGTGCAACAGGCCCACCGCGCGCAGCAAACGCTCGGCAATGGATTGCCATTGGGCCAGGGGCAGAGGGCCCTGGCGCCGGAACAGCTCGGCCAGGGTCTGCCCCGGATATTCACGCATCACATAGTACAAATGCTGACGGTCGCCGGCTGCGTGTACTTCAGGAAAGGCGCGCCCGGCCACCCGGCGCAAAAACCATTCTTCCGACAGCAGAGCCTGGCCCGCGTCGCTGTCATCGTCGCAGTCCAGCGGCAGGGTTTTCAGTAACCACGGCTGCTGCTGGGCGTCGTGCACCCGGTACAGCAAGGACTGTCGACTTTGTGCCAGCACCCCTTCAACCTGCCAGCCTTCAAACCGTTGCCCGGCTTTCAGCAGCGGCGGCAACGGCCATTGCTGCAACTGCACCAACGCATCGCCGAGGGTGGCGCCGCCGAGTTGGTCGACACGCACCAGCAGGGCGCTGGCATTGTCCAGGCTGCCGGCCAGGTGCGCGGCGTTGACCAGGGTCTTGACCGCCGTATCGAGATCGCTTTGCTCACGCAGGATGGCACGGATGCTGTGGTCGCCCAGGGTGGCCCAGACGCCATCGCTGAGCAGAAGGAAGCATTCGCCTGCACGCAGTTCGCCGTCGAGAAAATCCAGCACCAGGTGTTGGTCCAGGCCGAGGGCACGCTTGAGCACATGCTGCATGCCCGGTTGTTCCCACACGTGATCTTCGCTGATGCGCAACAATTGGTCGTCGAGCCAGCGATACACCCGACAGTCTCCCACATGGGCCAGGGTGAAACGTTGCCCACGAAACACCAGGGCGCTGAGGGTAGTCAGCAACGGCTGGCCGCCGCCGTTGGCTTGCAGCCAGCGATTCTGGGCGAGCAGTAACCGTTCGAGCGCCTGGGCCACGCCCCAGGTTTGCGGCGTGGCGTAATAGTCCAGGGCCAGGGCCTGCAAGGTCGAGCGTGCGGCCAGGCCGCCGTCGGCACATTGGCTGACGCCATCGGCCATGGCGCATAAATAGCCTTTGCTCGCGGCCAACTCCGCCACGGGAGTGACCACCCGCAGCGCGTCCTGGTTTTCCGCCCGTGGGCCGATGGCGCTGGCCTGGGCGACGCTCAGTTGCAGGCTCATCAGACGCGCGCGGCGGTCACGGCAGCCGAGCCCCAGGTGGTTCTCCAGCGCCGTTTGACGCCGTACAGGCCGAACCAGGCCAATACGCCAAGGCTGGCGAACAACCACAGTGCCATCTGATAACTGCCGGTGCTTTGCTTGATCGCACCCATGCCCGCCGCCAGGGCGAAACCACCGATACCGCCGGCCATGCCGATCAGGCCGGTCATCACGCCGATCTCACGGCGAAAGCGCTGGGGCACCAGTTGGAACACCGCACCGTTACCGGCACCGAGGCCGAGCATGGTGCACACGAAAAGCGCCAATGCAGCGTAGGAACTGGGCAGGTTGAAGCCCACCGCGGCGATGCAGATCGCGGCCACGCTGTACATGCCGAGCAGGGTGCGAATCCCGCCGAAACGGTCAGCCAGGGCACCGCCCAGCGGGCGCATCAGGCTGCCGCCGAAGACACAGGCGGCGGTGTAGTAGCCGGCGGTCACCGGGCTCAGGCCGTACTGGTCGTTGAAGTAGCCGGGCAGGGCGCTGGCCAGGCCGATAAAACCGCCGAAAGTCACGCTGTAAAAGAACATGAACCACCAACTGTCGCGGTCGCCCAGCGCCTTGAAGTAGTCGGCCATGGCTTTGGGTTTCGGGCGTTCAGGGGCGTTGCGGGCGAGCCAGGCGAAGACGATCAGGGTCAGCACCAACGGAATCAGCGCAAAGCCGAACACGTTGCTCCAGCCGAACGCCGCCGCGAGGACCGGTGCCAGCAAGGCGGCGAACACCGTGCCGGAGTTACCTGCGCCGGCGATGCCCATGGCCTTGCCCTGGTGTTCCGCAGGGTACCATTGGGACGCCAAGGGCAGCGCCACTGCAAACGACGCACCGGCCATGCCCAGGAATACGCCCAGCAACAAGGCTTGTTCGTAGCTGTGGATCCCCAGTTTCCAGGCACCGAACAAGGCACTGATCACAATCACCTGGCCAATCAGCCCGGCGGTCTTGGGCGACAGCCTGTCGGCCAGCATGCCCATGACAAAGCGCAGCACCGCGCCCGCCAGGATCGGCGTGGCCACCACCAGCCCGCGTTGCTGGGTGGTCAGGTGCAGGTCGGCGGCGATTTGCACCGCCAGCGGGCCGAGCAGGTACCACACCATGAAACTCAGGTCGAAATACAGGAACGCGGCGAACAGGGTCGGGGTGTGCCCGGATTTCCAGAAGCTTGATTTCATCACGCACCTCAACGGTTGGGAGTCTGTAAGAAGGCCGAGTGATGGAGCTGCCGACCGTGGCCGCCCCATCCGCCCCATGCGCTGGGGCCAAAACGAAAAAACGCCGCCACCGGGTTTGCGAGGGCAAACCGGGTGGGCGACGTCTTTGTCGTGGAGGGGCAACCGCCGTTGGTTACCTGTGATGAATGCTTAGCAAGAGCTGCGCCAGTTCAGCCAAGCAACTCGCTCATGGCGATGATCTGTTCCGCCACCTGAATCAGTTTTTGCTGGCGGCTCATGGCTTGGCGGCGCATCAGGGTGTAGGCCTCTTCTTCATTACAGTGCTTCATTTTCATCAGCATGCCCTTGGCCAGTTCGATGCGTTTGCGCTCGGCCAACTGCTGGTCACGCGCCTGGAGCTGGGCGCGCAGGGCCTGGTCGCTCTCAAAGCGCGCCATGGCTACATCGAGGATCGGTTGCAGGCGCTGGGCCTGGATACCTTCGACGATATAGGCGCTGACGCCGGACTTGATCGCCTGGCGCATCACACTCGGATCATGCTCGTCGGTGAACATCACGATCGGCCGTGGCTGATCGCGGCTTAACAACACCACTTGCTCCATCACATCGCGGCCGGGCGACTCGGTATCGATCAGGATCACATCCGGGCGCACCGTTTCGACGCGCGCGGGCAGGTCGATGGTCAGGCCGGACTCATCGATTACCTCGAAACCGGCCTCGGTCAGTGCGGCCTTGAGCCGGCCGACCTTGCTCGGGGTGTCGTTGATCAACAGGATTCGCAACATCGGGCACCTCCTGTCAGCGCAGAGCCTGGCGGTTCGCAGGTTCGGCCATGGCGTGCAGGCGGAAGCTGCGAGCGTAAACGGCGGGATCGGAGCCGTCCCAGACCTTGCCGTCGATCAACTGGCTGCTGCGCATGTCTTCGTTGTTCGCGTGCACGCCCACCGCTTGGGCGGCTTGGCGATACAGCTTCAGTTGCTGCACCTGACGCGCCGTGCCGAGGTAGTCGGGGTCTTCCCGCAGCAGGCCCCAGCGGCGGAATTGGGTCATGAACCACATGCCGTCGGACAGGTACGGCAGGTTCACCTCGCCCTCGGCGAAAAAGCGCAACCCGTGGGGATCTTGCCAACGGTTGCCCAGGCCATCGTCATACACACCGAGCAGGCGCGGCTCTATGCAATCGAGCGGTGCGTCGAGGTAGTCGCGGGCGCTGAGCAGCTGTGCGGTGGAGCGCCGGTTTTCCTGGCTGTTTTCGATGAAGCGGCTGGCTTCCAGGATGGCCATCACCAGCACACGCGCCGTGTTGGGGTACTGGTCGACGAAAGCCTGGGTGCAGCCGAGCACTTTTTCCGGGTGGTCCGGCCAGATCGCCTGGGTCGTTGCCAAGGTAAAGCCCTGGCGCTGTTGTACCGCGCTGGCGCACCAGGGTTCGCCGACACAAAAACCATCGATTCGCCCGGCTTGCAGGTGCGCGACCATCTGCGGCGGCGGTACGACCACGCTGTCGACATCCTTAAGGGGATGAATGCCCTGGCTCGCCAGCCAGTAATACAGCCACATGGCGTGGGTGCCTGTGGGAAAGGTCTGGGCGAATGTCAGTTTTGTTCGGCTTTGGTGCACGTGGCGTTCCAATGCCTCAGGAGTGACCACGCCTTGCTGCTGCAAAGCGGGGGACAGGTTGATGCTCTGACCGTTCTGGTTGAGCCCCATCAGCACGGCCATCTCGGTAGGCGTTACGCCGCCAATGCCCAGGTGTACCGCATAGATCAGCCCGTACAGGCTGTGGGCGGCATCCAGCTCGCCGCTGACCAGTTTGTCGCGCAGAGTGGCCCAGGATGCCTGGCGCTTGAGGTTGAGTGTGAGCCCATACGGCTGGGCAAACCCCTGAGTGGCCGCGACCACCAGGGAGGCGCAATCGGTCAAGGCCATGAAGCCCAGGTCGAGGCTGCTTTTTTCCGGGGCGTCGCTGCCGTTGACCCAGGCCAGCGGATCTGAACTCTTCATCAACACCTACCTTTTTCTCTCACAAAAAAGCGCCGTTCCTACAGATGGCCGCGCAGGCCATTGCAGGGTAACGACGCCTTTGTCCGTAAGCCCGCTCCGTCGTTGGTGCGCGCTCAGATACAGAGTGCATAGCAAGGCACATGCCACGGGCTGCCGTCAGTTTTTCATCAAGATTGAGCGCTGCCTGCCTTTCAGTATGGCCGCCTCTTAACGCCGCTCTGCCGAGGAAAACCCAAGGTGCATGCTGATTTCCCTGCAACGAGGCTCCGCCTCCGGTTGCGCAACGGGCTGTTGTGCGCGGTGCTGTTGATGGGCAGTTTCGCGGCCTGGGCCGAGGCTTATCAGGCCAGGGATGAAAACCTGCAGGCGCTGTTGGGCGAGTTGTCGGTGGCACTGGGCGTGCCTGTCGTGACCAGCCGGGAAGTGGCTGGCAGACGGGTGAGCGGGACGTTCGATTTCACCGCGCCGCAACAGGCCCTGGAGGCGCTGGCCCGGCAGGAAGACCTGATCTGGCATAGCGATGGGCAAGGGCTGTACGTCTACGCTGCCGCAGAGGCGAGAAGCCTGGCGGTAGGGCTGCGCCATATTGCTGTCGACGGGATGCGTCGGGCAATGCGGCGTACGGGGCTGGATGAGTCGCGCTATCCGCTGCGTGAGAACGGGGCGCGCACGTTTTATGTGTCGGGGCCGCCGAACTATGTCGAGCAAGTGTTGCGGCTGGCCCAATTGATGGACCGGCCACGCCGAGATGTGCGCCTGGGTAAGTTCTCATTGGCAGTGGTGCAGGTGTTCAACACGCATGTGGAGGATCGCCAATACGGGGCCGGCGCCAACCCGGTGCGTTCGCCGGGGATGGCATCAATGATTCTGGCGCTGTTGTCCAGCGAGCAGAAAAGGTTACTGGCCGACGGGAGCCTTGCCCTGACCGCCTACCCGGATACCAACAGCCTGTTGATCAAGGGCAAGCCTGTCCAGGTGCGGCTGATCGAAAAGCTGGTTGCCGAACTGGATGTCCCCAAGCGACCGAATGAGATTTCGGTCTGGCGAGTGGGCATGGCTCAAGGTGAGCCCACGCCGGCGTCTGGGCCGCCGCCCTTGACTGCGGCGCAGTATGAGCGCGTGCAGCGTGCGTTTGTCCGACCCGGGCGCGAGCCGCCTCCGTGAACCAGCGTGGTTTATTCGCTCGGCAGCGAATTGTCTTACCGGGAGTGGCCAAAAAGCGCCGTTCGAATGGGTTTTTTCCTAACGCGGGCCGTAAGACAGGTTTTTATAGTCGTGAGGTTGGCGGCGAGCCGGTACAGGAAATAAGGATTGGAATGTCAGTAGTCGGATGCAGAGGTACGCATGCCCGTGATGATTGAGCTCGCGACGCTGCCCCTCGTCTTTGCTCACTGGACCCTGCACCCTGATGGCCGGTTGACAGGCGGGGAGGCGGATATTCAGTTGCCACCCAAGGAGGGGCAGGTGCTGCGATTGCTGCTGGCCTCGGCCGGCACGCTGGTGACCAAGGACCGTTTGCTGGAGCGGGTGTGGCCCCGGGGGGAAGTGGCTGAGGAGTCACTGACGCGCTGCATCTATGCCTTGCGCAAGCATTTGCGCGGCGACAAGGCGTTTATCAAGACGATCTATGGCCGAGGCTATCGTTTTACCTGTCCGGTGCAGGTTGAAGGGTCTGAGCGTGGGCGATTGACGCACGTGTGTCCGGGCTGTGGGCAGTTGAGCCATGTATAAGCGGTGGGGCCAAGCCGTGTTGTTGAGCCTGTTGATGGGCAGCCAGACGGCGTTGGCTTATTGCTGGGAGGAGGTTGCCGGTCGCTATGACCTCGAACCGGAGTTGCTCCAGGCCATTGCTGCCGTCGAGTCGGGTTATCGTGCCGGGGCGATGAACTACGCCAACCGTAATGGCACGCGTGATATCGGCTTGATGCAGATCAACAGCATTCATTTGCCGCGCTTGCGCAAGCTGGGCATCACCGAAGAGCGGCTGCTGAATGAGCCTTGCCTGTCTGTCGAGGTCGGCGCCTCGATACTCGCCGAGTTTATCCAACGCTTCGGCTACAACTGGACGGCTGTCGGCTCATACAACGTGGGGGCGGGGGCAGGGCCCAAGCGCGATGCATTGCGCCTGCAATACGCGCAGAAGATCTGGGCGCGCTATGAGGCGTTGGTCGCCAATCGCTACTGACGATTGGGCCGCACGCCTCGCATGCGGCCTATGACCCCGGCTATAATCGCCGCCACCTTTCGCCGCCATCCGAGTCTAGCCCGCCCATGTATACCCTGGCCCGCCAGCTGTTGTTCAAACTTTCCCCGGAAACCTCTCATGATCTGTCCCTGGACTTGATCGGTGCCGGTGGCCGCCTGGGTCTCAATGGCCTGGTATGCAAGGCTGCGGCGAAAGTGCCGGTGTCGGTGATGGGGCTCGAGTTCCCTAACCCGGTCGGCTTGGCTGCGGGCCTGGACAAGAACGGCGCGGCCATCGACGGTTTCGCGCAGCTGGGTTTCGGCTTTGTCGAAATCGGCACCGTGACCCCGCGCCCGCAGCCGGGTAACCCCAAGCCACGCATCTTCCGCCTGCCGGAAGCCGAGGCGATCATCAACCGCATGGGCTTCAACAACCTGGGGGTCGATCATCTGCTGTCGCGGGTGCAGGCGGCGAAGTACAAGGGCGTCCTGGGGATCAATATCGGCAAGAACTTCGACACGCCCGTGGAGCGTGCGGTGGATGACTACCTGATCTGCCTGGACAAGGTCTACGCCCATGCCAGCTACGTCACCGTCAACGTCAGTTCGCCGAATACCCCGGGCCTGCGCAGCCTGCAGTTCGGTGACTCCCTCAAGCAATTGCTCGAAGCCTTGCGCCAGCGCCAGGAAGACCTGGCGGTGCGTCATGGCAAGCGCGTGCCTTTGGCAATCAAGATTGCCCCGGACATGAGTGATGAAGAAACCGTGCTGGTGGCTCAGGCCCTGATGGACTCGGGCATGGACGCGGTGATCGCGACCAACACGACCCTCAGCCGCGTCGGTGTTGAGGGTCTGGCGCATGGGGATGAGGCGGGTGGCCTGTCGGGTGCGCCGGTACGGGACAAGAGCACGCACATCGTCAAGGTGCTGGCGGCTGAGCTGGCCGGGCGTTTGCCGATCATTGCCGTGGGCGGTATCACCGAAGGCAAGCATGCTGCCGAGAAGATCGCGGCCGGCGCCAGTCTGGTGCAGTTGTACTCCGGTTTCATCTACAAAGGGCCGGCACTGATTCGCGAGGCGGTGGATGCGATCGCGGCGAGCGGGCTTGCGTCGCGCTGAGCTCACCGCGCTCTTTGTAGTGAGCGGGCTCGCCCCGCGCGGCGGTGTGTCAGGTAAGTTTGAGCCGCCTGACACACCGCAGCGCGGGGCAAGCCCGCTCACTACAAGAGCAGCAATAAAAAGGGCTCCATAAGGAGCCCCTGGGCCGAAGCCCGCCGCCCGAATGGGGCGTGCGTGGTTAAGTCATTACAGCTTCAAAAGTGTCGTGTCGGAATTAAGTGCCCTGATTAGCCGACGGCGTGAAGTTCGTTGAGTCTGTGGATGCCCGCAGTGCCAGTCATACCGTCCCAGTTGTCGCCGCGTCCTTCTCGCCAGCCGTTGATCCAGGCTTGGCGTACCGACGGTAGAGTAAAAGGGCAAAGCTCACGGGATTTTCCATGAACGCCATATTGATATCCGCGTAAAAATGCTCTTTCCAACGGATCACGCTTAAGTCTTCTCATAGGGTGTTTCCCTCACTTGTTGACTGTCTTGATATCCTTCAGCCTCATCCGAGGCCGGGCAGAGTTTTTCTGCCGTTGGTGGGCTCGCTGCCGGCGTGGCGAGCCAATGTGTCGGCGTCGTTACGGCGCCAACCTGTGTTGAGTTCTAACCAATAGGTCACATGGATTCAATGATCGTTTTGTCATAAGCACGTAACGATAACGATGCTATAGCCATAAGCTGGGATGGCTTTTCGCCCCATTTATCGGGCAAAGCCAGCTATGATGTGCCTTGCGAAGCGGATAGGTTTAATCCTTTAGTGAGAATGTCCGCCCGTTGCAGTCGGTTATTATTCGACGAAGGGTCGGAATATTACTTTCTGTTACAGCCAATTGTTTATCTGCCCCGTCAATTCAAGGCCCAAAAGCCCGGCAGCCGGGGTGGAACGGCACATTCGTGCCACGCGAGCACTCTTCGAGAAAAGTGCTTGATTGAAAACCGAGCCGGCGATGCGTCGCCCGTTCACTGATTGCTGAAAAGCCTGGAATGCCCATGTCGGACCGTTTTGAACTCTTCCTCACCTGCCCCAAGGGCCTTGAAGGCCTGCTGATCGAGGAAGCCGTCGGGCTTGGCCTTGAGGACGCCCGCGAGCACACCTCGGCCGTGCGCGGCATGGCCGATATGGAAACCGCCTACCGCCTGTGTCTCTGGTCGCGCCTGGCCAACCGTGTGCTGCTGGTACTCAAGCGCTTCCCGATGAAGGACGCCGAAGACCTCTACCACGGCGTGCTGGATATCGAATGGGCTGACCACATGGTCCCGGATGGCACCCTGGCGGTGGAATTCAGTGGCCATGGTTCCGGTATCGACAACACCCACTTCGGCGCGCTGAAGGTCAAGGATGCGATCGTCGACAAACTGCGCACCCCGACCGGCGAACGCCCGTCCATCGACAAGATCAACCCGGACCTGCGTATTCACCTGCGCCTGGACCGTGGCGAGGCGATCCTGTCCCTCGACCTGTCCGGCCACAGCCTGCACCAGCGCGGTTACCGCCTGCAGCAGGGCGCCGCACCGTTGAAGGAAAACCTGGCGGCCGCGATCCTGATCCGTGCCGGCTGGCCGCGCATTTCCGCCGAGGGCGGCGCGCTGACCGACCCGATGTGCGGTGTGGGCACCTTCCTGGTGGAAGGCGCGATGATCGCTGCCGACATGGCGCCCAACCTCAATCGTGAACTGTGGGGCTTCACCACCTGGCTGGGTCACGTCCCGGCATTGTGGAAGAAACTGCATGCCGAGGCCGCTGAACGTGCCGCCGTCGGCATGAACAAAACCCCGCTGTGGATTCGGGGCTACGAGGCTGATCCGCGTCTTATCCAGCCGGCACGCAATAACATCGAACGCGCAGGCCTCAGCCATTGGATCAAGGTGTACCAGGGCGAAGTCGGCACCTTCGAGCCGCGCCCGGACCAGAACCAGAAAGGCCTGGTGATCTGCAACCCACCCTACGGTGAGCGTCTGGGTGATGAAGCCAGCCTGTTGTACCTCTACCAGAACCTCGGCGAGCGCCTGCGCCAGGCCTGTATGGGCTGGGAAGCGGCGGTGTTTACCGGCGCGCCGGACCTGGGCAAGCGCATGGGGATCCGCAGCCACAAGCAGTATTCGTTCTGGAACGGTGCCTTGCCGTGCAAATTGCTGCTGATCAAGGTCAACCCGGACCAATTCGTCACGGGCGAGCGCCGCACGCCCGAGCAGCGTCAGGCCGAACGTGAGCAAGCCGCCTACGATCAAGCCCCGGCCGAGCCGCAAGAGCGCCAGTACAACAAGAACGGTAACCCGATCAAGCCAGCCCCGGCTCCTGTGGTCGAGCAGGCACGCTTGAGTGAAGGCGGGCAGATGTTCGCCAACCGCCTGCAGAAAAACCTCAAGCTGCTGGGCAAGTGGGCCAAGCGCGAAGGCGTGGATTGCTACCGCGTGTACGACGCCGATATGCCGGAATACTCCATGGCCATCGACCTGTACCACGACTGGGTGCACGTGCAGGAATACGCCGCGCCGAAATCCATCGACCCGGAAAAAGCCTCCGCGCGCATGTTCGATGCGCTGGCGGCCATTCCCCAGGCGCTGAACGTCGACAAGAGCCGCGTCGTGGTCAAGCGTCGCGAGCGTCAGAGCGGCACCAAGCAGTACGAGCGTCAGAGCGCCCAGGGCAAGTTCACCGAAGTCAGCGAAGGCGGCGTGAAGTTGCTGGTCAACCTCACGGATTACCTGGACACCGGTCTGTTCCTCGACCACCGTCCGATGCGCCTGCGCATCCAGAAAGAGGCCGCCGGCAAGCGCTTCCTCAACCTGTATTGCTACACCGCCACCGCCAGTGTGCACGCGGCCAAGGGCGGCGCGCGCAGCACCACCAGCGTCGACCTGTCCAAGACCTACCTGGACTGGGCGCGTCGCAACTTCTCCCTCAACGGTTTCTCCGACAAGAACCGCCTGGAGCAGGGTGATGTGATGGCCTGGCTGGAGGCCAGCCGCGATGAGTTCGACCTGATCTTCATCGACCCGCCGACCTTTTCCAACTCCAAGCGCATGGAAGGCATCTTCGACGTGCAGCGTGACCACGTGCAGTTGCTTGACCTGGCCATGGCCCGCCTGGCACCGGGCGGCGTGCTGTACTTCTCCAACAACTTCCGCAAGTTCCAGTTGGAGGACAACCTCAGCGAACGCTATGCGGTCGAGGAAATCAGCGACAAGACCATCGACCCGGATTTCGCACGTAACGCGAAGATCCACCGGGCCTGGAAAATCACCGCGCGCTGATTGCCGCAGCGCAGTGCACCTGAAAGCCGCAAACCTGAATTTTCCAGGTTTGCGGCTTTTTTACGCTGGTCAAATTCCGGACCGATGGCTATAACTTAATCCCTAGCCAAAGTGACACCCCCGCACGCTGGCGTTGTGAGTGTTGCCTATGCCTTTACCCGCTGCCCGCCCGAAAATCCTAGGCTTTATCAGTGAGCAGGCATCGGCTTGGCTGGTGGCATTGGTGGTATTACTGGCAGGCTGCGCGCTGACGGCGGTTGTCGCGTGGGCGGCTGCCGACCTTTATCAGCAACAGGTGCGCCAGCGTTTCCAGTTGCTGGTCAATGAACGTTCTACACGCATTCAGGAACGTTTCGAGGACCAGGAGCAACGCCTGGGCAGCCTGCGGCGTTTCTTCATCAACTCCGCTGATGTCTCTCGCGAAGAGTTCGACGGCTTCGCCCAGCCCTTGCTGTTGCATACCCGCGCCTATGCGTGGGCGCCCCGGGTATTTCGCGAGCAACGCGCTCAGTTTGAGCAAGAGATCTCCCGACAGCGCGGCAGCCCTTTTGTGATCCGTGAACTCAATGCGGCGGGCAATTTGGCCGCGGCCCCCGAGCGCGATGAGTACGTCCCGGTGCTGTTCAGCCAGACCCAGAGCCTGCTGGGCTCACCCCTGGGGTTTGACCTGCTGGCCCAGCCCCTGCGCCGATCGGTCCTTGAGCGTGCGCAAAAAAGTCGCAAGCCGGCAGTGTCCCAGCCGATGCAACTGGTGGGGGTGGAGCCCGCCTATGCAGCCGGCGTGTTGTTAGTGTCGCCGGTGAGCAAAACCCCGGACGCCGAGCCCTACGGGTTTGTGATGGCGGTGATCAGCATGCGTCAGCTGGTGGCCGAGGGTTTGCCCAAGTCGACACGCGACAATCTGGTGATGCAGATCGTCGACACCTCAGATGATCAGGAACGTGTGCTGTATGCCTCCAGTAATTCGGTGGGCGACAGCGGCCTGGCCGCTGCGCGCCGGATCACCCTGGGCGACCATGTCTACATCCTGAGCCTGCGTGCCAGTAAGGTATTCGACCAGGCCAACCACTCTTCGATGAGCATGATCCTGACCATGGGCGTGCTGCTCAGTCTCTTGCTCAGTGCCTTGCTTTACGTACTGGTCAGCCAACGCCAGCGCGCCTTGAAACTGGTGGAGCAGCGCACCGTGCAGTTGCGCCTGCGCGAGCAAGAATTGCGCGGCGCGCATGGCCAATTGCGCAGTGTGCTGAATGCGGCGACCCAGGTCGCGATCATCGCCACCGACTTGCGTGGCGTGATCAACACCTTCAATGCTGGTGCCGAGCAAATGCTGGGGTTCAAGGCCGAACAGGTGTTGGGGCAACTGAGCCTGGACAGCCTGCACCTGCCTTCGGAACTGGAAGCCCGGGCCGTGCACTTGAGCGCGGCGTTGGGCAAGCGTATCGCACCCTGCCAGGCGATGCTGGTGGAAAGCCCGGACAGCCAGCATGAAGCCCGTGAGTGGACCTTGAGGCGCGAGGACGGCAGCCACTTGACGGCCAATATGCTGCCGACGGTGTTGCTCGATGAGCACGGTCTGTGGATCGGGAACCTGGCGATTTACCGCGATGTCACTGAGCAAAAACGTGCCTACGAGGCCCTGGCGGCACGCGACCGTTTGCTGAAAAAACTCAGCGCCCATGTGCCCGGTGGAATCTTCCAGTTCACCGTGGAGCCTCAGGACCGCTGGCGCTTCATCTATGCCAGTGACGGCATGCGCGATATCTATGAAATCGAACCGGGCGTGTTGCAGCAGGATGCGAGCAGCGTTCTCGAGCGTATCCATCCGTTGGACGTGGAGCGGGTGCGCAACTCGATTCGTCTGTCGGCGTTGCAGTTGAGCCATTGGCGCGAAGAGTATCGGGTGCAACTGCCGCACCGGGGCCTGCGCTGGATTCGCGGTGAGGCCACGCCGGAAGAGTTACCGGGAGGCGGTACGTTGTGGCATGGCTATGTGTCGGATATTTCCGATCTGAAGCGGGTCGAGGAAGAGCTGCGCACGCTGTCGATTACCGACGCGCTGACGGGTATCCATAACCGGCGCTATTTCCAGGATCGCGTCAAGGCGGAGATGATCCGGCTTAACCGGACCTGCGGCGCATTGTCATTGATCATGTTCGATATCGACCATTTCAAGCGGATCAACGATCAGTACGGGCATGGCGTAGGCGACGGGGTTCTGCAGGAACTGTGCAAACGCGTTCTTCAGCGTCTGCGTCGCAGCGATGTGTTTTGCCGCCTGGGTGGTGAAGAGTTCGTGGTGTTGTGCCCCAATACCGATGGCGACCAGGCCTACAGCCTTGCGATGGCGCTGTGGGAGTCGCTGCGCTGTGCGCCGATGGAGACGGTGGGCATCGTGACCGCCAGCTTTGGTGTGGCCAACTGGCGGGTCGACGAAGGGGTTGATGGGTTGTTGCTGCGTGCGGACTCGGCGGTGTATGTGGCCAAGCAGGAGGGCAGGGACCGGGTAGAAATGTGTGGCAGGGGCGGTGCGCCGAGTCGATTGAATCGCGAATCTGGTGAGTCAGCCAAAATCTGGGGTGACTGACCGCCCGAATTCGCGACTCTCCTGCCGGGTCAGAGCACCGGCGCTGCAGCGCTCAGTTTCGGCTGGCGATACAGGTCCAGCAATACCTGATCCAGCACCGACGAAGCGCCCCACGGCTTCGAGTCGTTGAGAATGGCCACCACGACCCAGGTATTGCCATTGTTGTCCCGGCTGAACCCGGCGATAGCGCGCACGGTGTTCAAGGTGCCGGTTTTGACATGGGCTTCGCCGCGCAAAGCCGTGGTCTTCAGGCGTTTACGCATGGTGCCGTCGGTACCGGCAATCGGCAGTGAGCTGATGTATTCGGCCGCGTAAGGGCTTTTCCAGGCGGCTTGCAGCATGGCCGCCATCTCGCGCGCACTGACCCGTTCGGCGCGGGACAGGCCGGAGCCGTTTTCCATTACCAGGTGAGGGGCGGTGATGCCTTTCTTCGCCAGCCATTGGCGTACTACGCGTTGCGCCGCCTTGGCATCGTCGCCATCGGCATCGTTGCGAAACTGTGCACCCAGGCTCAGGAACAACTGCTGGGCCATGGTGTTGTTACTGTATTTGTTGATGTCGCGGATGATTTCCGCCAGGTCCGGCGAGAACGCACGGGCCAGCACCTTCGCATCCTTGGGCACCGGTGCCTGGATATCGCGGCCCTGGATCGTACCGCCCAACTCCTGCCAGATCGCACGTACGGCGCCGGCGGTGTAGGTGGCGTGGTCCAACAGCGACAGGTAAGTCTGCGAACTGCAGCCATCACCCAACTGGCCACTGACCGTAACGGTCACGCTGCCATCGGCCGCAGTCGTGGGGTTGTAGCGTACGTCGCCGGTGCATTGCTTGGCATTGTTCGCCTTGACCTGATTGTCGATGCGGATGCTCGCGATCGGTGGTTCGACCGACACGATCACCCGGCCTGAGTCGTTGCGGGTGACAAAGCGCAGGGCCTTGAGGTTGACCAGCAAGGCATCGGGCTTGACCAGGAACGGTTTGTTTTCGTCGTTGCCGTCGTCATTGAATTCCGGCAGTTGTGGCTGGTTGAAGAAACTGCGGTCCAGCACCAGGTCGCCGGTCACTTGCTGTACGCCGTTGGCACGCAGATCGCGCATCAGCAGCCAGAGTTTTTCCATGTTCAGCTTGGGGTCGCCACCCCCCTTGAGGTACAGGTTGCCGCGCAACACGCCACCGCTGAGGGTGCCGTCGGTGTAGAACTCGGTCTTCCACTGATGGTTGGGGCCGAGCATTTCCAGGGCCGCATAGGTGGTGATCAGCTTCATGGTCGAGGCCGGGTTCACCGAGACGTCAGCGTTGAAAATGGTCGGCGTGCCTGGACCGTTCAACGGCAACATCACCAGAGACAGCGAGGTGTTCTGGATTTTGGCTTTCTGGAGGGCCTGCTGAACATTCGGGGGCAGGGTGTTATTGACGGGGGCAGCGGAGACGGAAAAGGCCAGTGGGAGGAAAAGACCGGCAATGAGCACTGAACGTAAAGATTTGATCATAAGGAATAAAACCCTGCTGCTGAGGAGGGTGAAAAGGTGAGGGGTAAATAAGAAAAATCCCTCAATGGTCATGAAAGTGTCGGCATTATGCCCCAAGGTGCATGCCGTTGTAGCTGAACGATAGCGGGTAATTGGCGTTTTTTTCAGGCACGGGACCGCTCTGCCGGCGAATTCGGCTGGTGAGCGCTTTGGATATCAAGGATTGAAGGCTTTGGAAGGGCAGCCCTGCGGCGTGCGGCTTGTAGCGAGGGGTGACGCTTAAACAAACAGGGCCATCACGAAGGATGGCCCTGATGGCGATCAAGCAACAGGGTTGATCGGCTTTTCCGGGTACCACACGTCCAGCAATGGGCTGACTTCGGCTTTGGTCAGTTCATCGCGGGACTTGAGCCAGGCTTCAACCTTGGCACGCTGCTCTTCGCTGACCGAGCCACGCTTCTGCAGGCAGACCAGACCGTAGTCGTCACCACCGACGTAGCCCAGGCCGTTGGCTTCCATGGCTTCTTTCAGGAACGCGTCGAGAAATGCATCGATTTTATCGTCAGCCAGATTTTCCTTGAAGTCCAGGTTCAGCTCGAACCCCAATTCCTGGAACTCGTCCACACACAGTTTTTTGCGCAGACGCTGGGAGCGGTTAGTGGCCATGAAAACATTCCTCTTAATAAATATCGGTGCGCACTCTACCAGTTAATAGGCCTGACTGCCCCATTTGCGTGCTATCACCGTCTGCCGCCGGGCAGAAAACCGATGTTTGCCGGGGCGGTAAAGTCTGCCGGGGTGGGCTTGATAAACAGTGGTTTGTACCACTCGGCGGGGCTTTTTAACCGTTTATGCATGGCTTCATGGTGGTGTAATAAATCCATGCTGCCGCGATGCCATGACTGACCCTTGACGGATACCCACTTATGCCAGCTCCCTTGATTGCTGTAGAAACTTCTCCCGACTTGCCGACGGATGCTGATGTCGTGGTGATTGGCGGTGGAATCATCGGTTCCTTTACTGCTTATTACCTGGCCAAGCGCGGCATGAAGGTCGCCCTGGTTGAAAAGGGCCGCATAGGCGCCGAGCAGTCGAGCCGTAACTGGGGCTGGTGCCGTCAGCAAAATCGCGATGCGCGCGAGCTGCCGATGTCTACCAAGAGCCTGGATCTGTGGGAGAAGTTCGCCGCCGAGACCGGCGAGCAAACTGGCTTTACCCGTTGTGGCCTGCTTTACCTGAGCAACGACGAAAAGGAGCTCGATACTTGGGCACGTTGGGGCGAGTTCGCCCGTTCGGTCAACGTCGAGACTTATATGCTGACGGCACAGCAAGCCGCTGACCGCGGGCGGGTGACCGGCAAACCGTGGAAAGGTGGGGTCTACTCACCCACCGACGGCATCGCCGATCCCTCCCGCGCCGCCCCGGCGGTCGCCCGCGCGATCATGGCGCTCGGCAGCACGGTGCATCAGGACTGCGCGGTACGGGGCGTGGAAACCGAAGGTGGTCGACTGTCTGCGGTGGTCACCGAAAAAGGCACTATCCGCACCCGGCTTGCCGTGCTCGCCGCAGGCGCCTGGGCTTCCTCGTTCTGCCGCCAATACGGCATTCGTTTTCCCCAGGCGACCATTCGCCAGACCGTGCTTCGCGTGTCGCCTCCAAGCCTGGAGCTGCCGAGTGCGCTGCACACTACCTATGCCTCGATGACACGCCGTTTCGATGGCAGCTACACCTTGGCGATCAGTGGGCGCGGGCGTGTCGACCCCACTCCGCAGTTGCTCAGCTTTGCACCGCAGTTCCTGCCGATGTTTCAACGCCGCTGGCGCAACCTCGCCGTGGGTGGGTTCGAGGGGGTGAGGGCGGGTCATGAAGGCTGGAAGCGCTGGCGCCTGGACGCGCCGACGCCGATGGAGAAGATGCGGATTCTGGATCCGACTCCGGACGCCTCGGCGGTCAAACTGACCTACCAGCGCGGGACGCAACTGATACCGGCGCTTAAAGACTCAACGGTGACTGCCGCGTGGGCGGGGTATGTGGACAGCACGCCCGACGGCGTCCCCGGCATCGGTGAAATGGCCAACCTGCCCGGGCTGATATTGGCGGCAGGGTTCAGTGGGCATGGGTTTGGTATCGGGCCGGGGGCGGGGCATCTGATTGCGGACATTGTCAGTGGCGCGCAGCCTATCGTGGACCCGACGCCTTATCATCCGGACCGGTTCAAATCATCGGCGTGGGGCAAAGTCGCGGATTTCTGAAATCGTGGATATCTGAAGTGAATATCTGAAAAGGGGGGCTTGCTCCCGATAGCGGTGGGTCAGTTGACACATCAGGTGGCTGACCCAC
>NZ_JBNPJU010000028.1:0-54609 GCF_050312575.1 Pseudomonas sp. R11F
ATGGCGGTGTGTCAGGTTCAGAAACCGTGGCTGACACACCGCCATCGGGAGCAAGCCCCCTCCCACAGTGACCGCGTTAATCCTTAACTGACTGATATTAGGGCAAGCCCCCCTCCCACATTTCAACTCGGGCGTCTGTTAGGTAACCGGCATAAAAAAACCCGCCGAAGCGGGTTTTTTCCGTCAAACAGTTCAGCGTCCGCTTACAGCTCGGAGAAGCACTCTTCGATGATTGCCAAGCCTTTGTCCAACTGCTCGTCTGGCGAGGTCAGCGGCACCAGTACGCGCAACACGTTGCCGTAGGTACCGCAGGACAGCAGGATCAAGCCCTTGTCACGCGCCTTGGCCACTACGGAAGCCACAGCGGCGGCGTTCGGCTTGTGGCTGTCGCCATCTTCGAACAGCTCGACCGCAATCATCGCGCCCAGGGCACGCACGTCGCCAATCACCGGGTACTTGGCTTGAATCACCTTCAGGCCAGTCACCAGGCGCTCGCCCACGGCCTTGCAGCGGTCCAGCAGGTGCTCTTCTTCGAACACATCCATCACGGCCAGGGCCGCGGCGCAAGCGATCGGGCTACCGGCATAGGTGCCGCCCAGGCCACCCGGAGCGATGGCGTCCATGTATTCGGCCTTGCCGCACACACCGGCCAACGGGAAGCCGCCGGCGATGGATTTGGCGAAGGTGGTCAGGTCGGCAGCGACGCCCATCTGCTCCATGGCGAAGAAAGTGCCCGTACGCCCGGCACCGGTTTGCACTTCATCGGCGATCAGCAGGATGCCGTGCTTGTCGCACAGTTCGCGCAGGCGTTTCATGAAGGCTTTCGGCGCGACATAGAAGCCGCCCTCGCCCTGCACCGGCTCAATGATGATGGCCGCGATATCACGGGGCTCAGCGTCGTTCTTGAAGATGCGTTCGATGCTGGCGATCGAATCATCGATGCTCACACCGTGCAGCTCATTGGGGTACAGCGCACGGAAGATGCCGCCTGGCATCAGGCCCATGCCGGCCGAGTAAGGCACCACTTTGCCGGTCAGGCCCAGGGTCATCATGGTGCGGCCGTGGTAAGCGCCGGTGAACGCGATCACGCCGGCACGGCCGGTGGCGGCACGGGCGATTTTCACGGCGTTCTCGACGGCTTCGGAACCGGTGGTGACCAGCAGGGTTTTCTTGGCGAAATCACCTGGCACCTTGGCGTTCACTTTCTCGCACAGTTCCACGTAAGGCTCGTAGGCCAGAACCTGGAAGCAGGTGTGGGTCAGCTTGTTCAGTTGCTCGGTCACGGCCGCGATGATTTTCGGGTGCACGTGGCCGGTGTTCAGCACGGCGATACCGCCGGCGAAGTCGATGAACTCGCGACCTTCAACGTCGGTGACGCTGGCGTTTTTCGCGGATTCGGCGAAGATCGGGTGAATCTGGCCGACACCGCGGGGTACAGCGGCTTCGCGGCGTTTCATCAGGGATGCGTTGGTCTTGCTCATAAAGTCCTCATTCGCCACTCATCGGGTGGCGTGGTCCAAGGCATACGTGGCGGGAGGCAACTACGGCAGCATGCGATGATCGACTGCCACAGCTTTCCCGGCCACTACGAATAACGGGGTGAAACACGCAAAGGGTCAGCGCTCTCGTGCCCTCTGCGTTTACCGCATGCTCCTGCCGGTCAGATGCCCAGGCAGAGGTATTTGATTTCCAGGTAATCCTCGATCCCGTACTTGGAACCTTCACGGCCCAGGCCCGAAGCCTTGATGCCGCCGAACGGTGCCACTTCGTTGGAGATCAACCCGGTGTTGACGCCCACCATGCCGTATTCCAGGGCCTCGGCCACACGGAACACACGGCCCAGGTCGCGGGCATAGAAGTAGGAGGCCAGGCCGAACTCGGTGTCGTTGGACATGGCGATCACTTCGGCTTCGTCCTTGAAGCGGAACAGCGGCGCCAGCGGGCCGAAGGTCTCTTCCTTGGCGACGGCGGCGTCTTTCGGCACATCGACCAGGATGGTCGGCTCGAAGAAGTTGCCTTCCATCACCTTGCCACCGGCCAGCAGCTTGGCGCCTTTGCCGAGGGCATCGGCAATGTGCTCTTGGACCTTGGCCACGGCTTTTTCGTCAATCAGCGGACCGGTGGTGGTGCCCTCTTCGAGACCGTTGCCGATCTTGAGCTTGGTCACCGCTACTTTTAGTTTTTCCGCGAACGCGTCGTACACCGAATCCTGGATGTACAGGCGGTTGGCACAGACGCAGGTCTGGCCGTTGTTGCGGTACTTGGAGATGATCGCGCCTTCGACGGCCTTATCCAGGTCGGCGTCGTCGAACACGATGAACGGTGCGTTGCCGCCCAACTCCAGGGAGACTTTCTTGATGTCTTTGGCGCATTCGGCCATCAACTGGCGACCGATTTCGGTGGAGCCGGTGAAGGACAATTTACGCACGATCGGGTTGCTGGTCAGCTCGCCGCCGATATCGCCGGCGCTGCCGGTCACCACGCTCAGCACGCCTTTGGGGATACCGGCACGGTGCGCCAGCTCAACCAGGGCCAGGGCCGAGAACGGGGTTTGCGAAGCGGGCTTGATCACCATGGTGCAGCCGGCGGCCAGGGCCGGACCGGCTTTACGGGTGATCATGGCGGCTGGGAAGTTCCAAGGGGTGATGGCAGCGGTCACGCCGATCGGCTGCTTGATCACGATCAGGCGCTTGTCGGGCTGGTGGCCAGGAATCACGTCACCGTAGATGCGCTTGGCTTCTTCGGCGAACCACTCGATAAAGGACGCGGCGTAGGCGATTTCGCCCTTGGCTTCGGCCAGCGGCTTGCCTTGTTCGAGGGTCATCAGGCGGCCGAGGTCGTCCTGGTTTTCGATCAGCAGCTCGAACCAACGGCGCAGCTTGTTGGCGCGCTCCTTGGCCGTCAGCGCACGCCAGGCCGGCAGGGCCTTGTCGGCGGCTTCGATGGCGCGGCGGGTTTCCGCAGCGCCCATCTTCGGCACGGTGCCGAGGATCTCGCCCGTGGCCGGGTTGTTGACCTTGATGGTTTGACCGTTGTCCGCATCGACCCAAGCGCCATCGATAAAGGCTTGCTGGCGGAACAACTGGGTATCTTTGAGCTGCATGTCGGCTTTCCTTAACAGCACCGCGCGCACGCGGAGCGAATTAGAGTTGTTGAAAGGCGCCTTGTGGGCTGCCGTCAGGGAAATCAGCCCCAGCGCGCACGATGATCAGAAAGCGCACGGGAGACAGAGCGTTTGAAATCTCAAACGAATCCTAGGATCAATGGGGGGGCAGGGCAATAGTCTGTTCGAAAAAAAGAACGAAAACCGCGCATTTGCCGCACCTTTCGGATCAAGCGTGCAAACGACAACACCCCCGGCGCCTGTTGGGCGACGAGGGTGCCTGGAGCGGTTGCGGATTAAGGCTGGAACGATTTGAGGATGGTCAACAGGCTGGTCAGGTTGTCGGCCACGCCGCCCTGGGCGACTTTCTCGGTGGCGGCAGCGCCTGCGGTGGTGTCGACGCTGTAGATCTGCATCACGCCCTGGTTGGTGGCGGCCTGGGCCAGGGTGTTTTGCTGCTGCTGGGCCGAGACCGAGTTCTGGAACAGGATTGCCGTGGCCTGACCCATCGATTGGTAGATCGTGCTCATAGACATCGCCGGTGCCTCGGCAACGACCTTGACGTTGGTCTGGGTAACGGCATCGGTGATTTGCGGGCTGACAGTACTCATGGGTGAAACTCCTTTGTTAAGAAAGAACAACATCCGTTATCGCTCAGTGCTTAAGACTGGAAAGACTTGAGCACGGTCAACAGGCTGGTGAGGTTATCCGACACGCCGCCCTGGGCGACTTTCTCGGTAGCCGCCGCACCCGCCGTGGTGTCGACGCTGTAGATCTGCATCACGCCCTGGTTGGTGGCGGCCTGAGCCAGGGTGTTTTGCTGCTGCTGCGCGGACACGGCGTTCTGGAACAGAATCGCCGTGGCCTGCGCCATCGATTGATAAATGGTGCTCATCGCCATCGCCGGCGACTCGGCCACTACCTTGACGTTGGTCTGGGTGACCGCGTCGGTAATTTGTTCGTTAACAAATGCCATGATTAACTTCCTTATTGAGTACACGGTGCATTCCGTGTTCATGAATGAACGTTGCGAAACAGGCGCTGTGAAGTGTGCGGTTTCAGGAACCGGCAGCCTTGGCCAGGGCGGCCTCGATCTGCGCAATCAACTTCTGGATCTCGGCGTTCACTTCACGCTTGAGCTGCGCCCGACCGGCGCTGTCCTCAGGCGTGCTGTTCAACGCTTGGCGTACCGCCTCTTCACTCTGCTCGGCGGCCTTGCGGATCGCCTGTTCGTTGACTCTCGATTGCTCAAGCACCTGGGTGGCGCGCTTGAGGGTTTCATCGACGATGGCCTGGGGTGTTCCGGAGAACATCTGCGGGTTGCGCAGCATCGCTTCCAGCCGTTGACGGTCATCGCTCGATAGCACTGAAGGGATGGATGGGTGGGCCATATCGGTCTCCTTGGGCAATGTAGGGCTGGCGGCAGGCCCGCTAAAGCCGCACCTCCTGACCGTCTTCCCAGAAGCCCGCAAAGTAGAACCGCGGCGACGAATCACAGAACGTCGCGAGTTCCGCGGGCGTAATCGCCGAAGGCCGCCGATTGAAAATGGCAGGCGGTGGCGGCACCAGGTTAGCCGCGTTGTAGAGGTTGCCCACCTCATAAGCGTTGGCCGCGAATTGTGAGCAAAAGGAACTGCTGCCAATGGCTACCGACTCATTAATTCGATCCTGCAGCGAAGTGTCGGACTCCCAAGCTTTGAACGCCGAAAGCATCGCGTTCCACATGCTGTAGCGACCGTCAATTTCGCCACCGAGCTTGTCGAAATAGAACTGTTTGGCCGCTACCGCCGCCGCAAACCCCAACTCAGTGTCACGGCAGGAAAACACCATGGCGGTGCGAGGTGGTTTTTCCAGGCTCACGTCAGTCAAGGCCAAGCCACTGCCAACGCTTTCGATCACCATCGTCTTGCTCACCGCAATCGCCGGGTGGACCACATTCAGATACGTCGTGTCCTGGGAGAACACTTTGGCTTTGACCAGCTGACCGGCCTTGATAAAGGCCCGTGTCGTACTGTCGTCTTCTTGCTTCACCGAAAAGATAAGATCTCCAACGTCCATGATGTCGCTCCTCACTCAAGAAAAGTTGCTGTTGCACCGTTCCTGCAGAACGCTGGAACGCTGTGCTCGGTTCAGGCCGCTGGCGCTGCCCGGTTGGCCAAGGTGTCGGCGTACTTGGCGATGCTCTGGTCGATCTTGTCGATGGCCACGCTGGCAGCCTCGGCCTCCATCGCACCGGCTGCGGCAGCCACGGCGGCGGCCGCGCCCACCAGCAGGTCGGTGGCCAATGCGCCCAAGGCATCCTCGGCGGCGGCCGGCAGGTTGTCCTTGACGATGTTCTCGGTCATTTGCTGCAACAGCACAGCCTGGGCCGCCAAGGCGATCTTGCTGACCCCATCGAAATAGCCCGCCGCCGATTGCGCGACCAACCCCGCCGCCTGGCTGATCATCATGTCGGCCGGCACGGCGATCTGCGCCGGGGCGTAGGCGAAATTCTGCGCATTGGTGAACTGCACCGCCTGGACGATCTGGCTGTTGAGCGCGGCGGTGCTGTCAGATGAGGGCGTGCTCGCCTGGTTGAGCAAATGCTCGTTCATGCGCGCCATGATCGAGCGCGTGGGTGACGCTGCCGGGGCGGCCGCCGGGGGTTGCGCGGCGGATGTTTCAGGCGCGGGGCTGGGCTTTTTTCTGCTGAACCATGACATGGCAAGTCTCCCCAGGGTTTAACCCTTCTCGCCAATCTGCATGATCAACGCAACGGCCTTGGAGATCACCGCGTTGGAAATCTGGTTCATCGCCTGCTGGCTGTTGACGGCGTTCTGCAACGACAAGCCCGCCGCACTGCTAGCCACCTGATACAACGACGCAATGGCCTGCGCCGGCGCCTCCGCGACCACCTTGACGTTGGTTTGGGTCACCGCGTCGGTGATCTGGCTGTTGACCTCTGTCATACATCTCTCCTTGATGGAATTCACCCGATCGGGGTGGGGGTGGCGTGACGCGCTCCTAAACTAGAACGCCTCACGCCGATGTCTGTGAACGGTATTCAGCGCAAAGCGCTGCGCAGCAATTGCACCCGCTTGCGCACCAACGGCAGCTTGACCTGCAGTTCAGCGGCGATCTGGGGATAAGGCAGGTCATCGACAAAGCGCATCTCGAACAACCGCTGCTGTGCGACAGGCAAGCGCGCCACATGCGCCGTCACTTGCTCCAGGCGCTCATAACGCTCCACCCACTCCAGCACTGAGGCGCAGGGGGCGGCGAGCGCGGCCAGGTGATCGTGCTCAAGATCGACCGAGTCATCGAACAGTTGCCCCTCACGCTTGCCACGCCGCAGGCTGTCGAGAAACACATGGTCGAGCACGAGAAACAGAAACCCCTGAGGGTCGCGAATACGCTCGGGCGAGCGCCGAAAAAAAAGCAGGGCCTTGATCGCCGTTGCCGACAACCACTCCTGGCCCTGATCCCGGTTACCCTTGGCACGCCGCAGCGCACGCCGCTTCAACTCGCCCTGGACGGCGCGCCAACTCGCTTCAAACAAGCGGTCATCCGCCACCCATTGATCCTTGAACGGAACAGTCATCCCCATCGCAAGCACTCCTGTGCATCCTTGATGAAGGGCCAGTGTGCGAGGCACAACCAAGCGTGCGCTGTTACCTGGGGAACACCGCGAAGGCTAATTCAAGGCAGATGCCTTGCGCCGCAAATGCTCCAGGTCGTTGATCACCATCCGCTCCAGGCTGCCGCTGATCAGGCCACTGCGGCGCCACAACTGCAGTTGCACATTGAGCTTGGGGCGACTGGTATTGAGCATGGCCGCCAACACCCCTTGGTTGGCGGGCAATGACACGCTGGGCATGGCGAGGGCCAGGTCGATCTCGTCCATATTGGCCAAAAGAAACCGCGCCAGCCGCGACTCCAGCCGATGCAGGCAGACCAATTCGAGCAGTTCGATGGCATGCAGCAGGCGCACCATCATCAGCATCAACAGGCGCCGCAGAAACACCGGTTCCTCAAACAGCGGAGCAAAATGTCGACGCCCCAGTTGCAGCAAGCGCGTCGGGCCGCCGGCAAAGGTCGAAGACTCACGACCATGGTCATTGATCAACGCCGTCTCGCCCACGACCTGCCCGGCGCCCATGCTGCCGATGATCTGCTCGCGGCCATCCGGCCCGTGTACCACCGAATAGATCCGGCCCTCCACCACCAACGCAATAAATTCGAGAGCGTCATCCTTGAAATAAAGCAGCTCACGATCAACCAGCGTGCGCTCCACCATATGGGTGGCGACGTAGCACAAGAGCGGCTCCGGCAGCCCTCGGAATAAATCGGAGCGGGCGAGCAAGGTCAGTCTCAGCGGGAGATCGAGCATCACGGTTCCTTTGGAATGCATGCGTTCACCTGGCCAGGGGGAGGGAATTGCGGCGCCACAGCGGTGCTGGAGCCACAAGAGCAAAGCAAACAAAGGGACGTACGGTAGGAGGAGTTGTGAAAGATAATGGCAAATAGCCGCTTTTGGCCCTGACACTGCCTACGATCGCCAGTGAAAACACCGGCATGGACGCATCTGGCCGACATGGGTATGATGTCGCCCGCACAAGCATCCGTAGCTCAGCTGGATAGAGTACTGCCCTCCGAAGGCAGGGGTCGTGGGTTCGAATCCCGCCGGGTGCACCATATAGCAGTCTCGGACTGTCTCAGACAGTCTACGAAACATCCCAATAAGCCCGCCCCGTGCGGGCTTTTTTGTTTCTGGCTATACGTCCCTGTCTATCACTGTAACTTCCCGCCTGTGTGCCCACGTGTTTGCTTTCAAATTCCTATAACTGGAGGCATACAGGAAGTGAGGCGCACTGAAATCAAACGCCGCCCCTATCAGACACCACGCTTGCAGACCTGACACTCATCACCATGGTTGACGCCATGCAGGTATTCACTATCAGCAACAGATACAGCCACCTTTACCGAAGCTGTAACGATGGTCCTTTTTCTTCAAGATCTTTTCAATTTCAACTATTGAAATTTCAGTAACTTTCAATGCCTCCCACTAACTCGATCCCGTGGGTTTCATGCCCCGTGTCCTCAAGATATCCTCAGGGTCCCCAGGACTTTTTTACAACCTGCCCGAGACCACACATGAGTAACCTTCAGACGCTGATAGAAAATGCCAAGTCGGGCTTATCTGTTCAGGAAAAAATCTCTGATGAAGATTGGCAAGCAATCGCTAAGCAATGCGGAGCCTCTGAAATTGCAGACATCGAACAGCGTATTGCTAGGTTACGAGCCGAGTTGGAAACGGTTGAGGAGTGGGACGGAGATACCCAAGATGACATACATCTTGCGATTTCCAGGTTCACACAATTACTAAGGTCCGCGAAAGCACGGTAGCGATGCTCGTGGCGATAGAACCACAAGGATTCAACATGAATAAGTTCCTCATAGGCTTCACTTACCACGAGCCCGAACGCTGGGAGTTGTTTCAAAAAGGCATCATTGAAGACTGCGAGTCGTCCACCGGCGTTTACGTCACGGCCCCCACGTTGGGGGAGGCAATAGCGTGGTCAGAATACATTGCTGAGGAACTCCTGCGGGCATCCAACTCGGACCCGTCCCTTGACTGGAAGTCATTGGGTTATGACTGCTGGGTAGTGGAGGAGCCCAGCAACTCTGATTGGAGTCATTGCCTCGCCTTTTTCCAATCTGTCGAGACAGGCGTTTTTCCAGATCTTGAGAAGATGGGGGCGAGCGCTTACGGGAAGTGGGTCGAGGGTCGTTGAGGTTCGCACACTTAAGCCTGCGAGCGCCGGTGAAGCGATCTTCACAGCCCATTTCTTTTGGGACGAACAGCGTTGGATACGTAGTGCGGGGAATTACCAGGGTGCGCCCGCGGTCCTTCATCATCGTGGCTAAATCGAATGCCCTCAACGAAAATGAAAGGAAACAGTACGCTGCACCGTGTATGCCCACGTGTATGCCTAACCGAAACACTACCGGCCAGCCCCTTATAAACCGGCACCAAAAGCCTCCAGTTCAAACGACGCCGGGGCACCAGATATGCATGAAAAAGCCCCAGGTCGAAAGACCTGGGGCTTTTTTGTGGGTGCTCAGCACGCCCATCGAAAATCCTGGAAGTGCGCCCCCACGTCCCTGAGTACTTCGTTCCACTGCATGACAAAGCCTCATCGACTGGCAATCAGTACAGGGATGGCGTTGTTCAGTGAGAACGCGACAAGGAAGACCGCCAGCCCGACGTCGATCTGCCGCGTGTACTTGAGGAACAGTGCCTTGATCGGGCCTTGGCCGAACAGCAGCGCCACCAGTGAGTACCAGATGATTTCCAGGCTCGAACACAGCATGACGACCAGGACTTTATCCAGGTCCGAACGCGGTGAAGAGAGAAAGCCTGCATAGATACTGATCATGAAGGCGATGGTTTTCATATTGCTGATGTTGGTGATGACGCCCACCCGATAAGCCTTGGCAAAACGGGTCACCCCCGGCGCCGGGCTGTCGGCGGTGCCGGTGTTTTTCGCCAGCACACTTTTGATGATGCTGTAGGCGATGTACAGCAGGTACGCCGAACCGCACAGCGTGGCCACTTTGGAAAACGCCGGATACTGATGCAGCAACGCCGCCAGGCCAAGCAGGGAAACGGTCGAGAAGAACACGCCTACGGTACAGATGCCCAAGGTTGCGCCGATGCCGGTGGAGACGGACCCCAGCGACGAAAACCGGCTGACGATGATGAAGTTGGGGCCGGGGCTGATCACCGCCAGGATGTAGATCAATGCCGCTGTAAACATGAGAACTCCTTGTAAGAAGCAGCAGCCGGCAACGGCTGCTGCCGGGTTGGATCAAGCCAGCGCTTGTGCCGGTGCCTCGGTCAACGCCAGCTTCTCCTCCAGGGCCGCCAGGATGTGCTCGACCCGCAGGGAGATCAGGCTGAACGAGCCGGCATCCCCCAGGCCGTGGGAGCTTTCGCACAGCCCGTTGAGATACACGGCGGGCAAGTCGTCCAGTGCGGTCAGGCTGTAATCGCGGTTGACCACCAGCGCACCCTGGGTGTCGGTGCGAAACCGTCGGTGATAAGGCGCCAGCAGCGGTGGGTAGAGCTCGCCGTTTTCCTTGGCGGCGATGTCCTTGAAGCCGGTGGCGAGCACCACGGCGTCCAGTGCCAGGGTCGAGTGCGTGAGCTGGTTGACCTCCTTGAGCGCCAGTTCTACCTGCCCGGAGGCGCTTATGGACGCCTGCTCGATGGCAACATTGTTGAGAATGTGGATGCGCTGTTTGCCCTGCAGTTTTTCTTCATGGATGCGCACATACAGCGCATTGATCACATCCTCATCGGCCGAGCTGTAGTTCGTCCCGCGCAGCTGCTTGTCCACCCGTGCCTTGGCCTCGGGTGGCAGGTTGAAGTAGTAATCGATGAACTCCGGAAAATACACCTTGTCGCTGAACGGGCTGGTGTCCTTGAGGCGGAAACTGAAGCTGCGGTGCAACGAATAGATATCCTTGTCCGGAAACCTGGCGGTCAGGTCGAGCACAATTTCCACCGCGCTCTGGCTGGAGCCCACCACGCCGATGCGTTGCGCAGTCGGCGGCAAAGCATGAATACGCTCCAGGTAATGGTTAAGGTGGAACACCTGCGGGCCAGGCAGGCCATCGAACACCGCCGGAATGTTCGCCGTGCGCCCAGTGCCCAGCACCAGGCTGCGCCCGTAGATGACCCGCTGATCATTGTAGGTGACCTTCCATACGGGCTCGCCTTTGACGTTCAGCGGCTCGACGCGCCGGGCGAACGCCGATGATTCGACACTACCCAGAAAATGCCCGGCCACCCACTTGATGTATTCGGCGTACTCGCGCCGCAGCGGATAGGTCAGCGGCAAGTTGAGGTAGTCGAACAGGCGGCCGGTTTCTTTCAGGTAATTGACGAAGCCATAGCGGCTGCGTGGGTTGCGGGGTGTCACCAGATCCCGCAGAGGGTTGTTCTGGATATCCGAGCCGCTGAGCAACATCTCATCCTGCCAGTCCGGAGCCTGTTTGGCGTCCAGGAAGCGGTAGGTCAAGGGTGAGGTGGCTTCTTCGAGCGCGATGGCCAGCGCCAGGTTGGAGGGGCCGAAGCCGATCCCGACGATATCGTAAATAGTCTCTGACATGGAAAGCTCCTATCCTTGGGCGCGGGCGAGTGGAAGATGGTAATAGTGGTAGGCCGTGTTCTCGATAAAACCAAAGCGCGTATATAAGTTTCTGGCCCGTGGATTATCTTCGGCGCCTTCAATAAACAACTGTTTGGCATGAGTGCTCAGCGCAAAGTTGCGCGCCGCCGTCAACAAGGCCAACCCAACTCCCGCACTGCGCTTGGAAGCTTCTACATATAAGTCATTCAATATCCAGAGACGCTCCAGCGTGACACTGGAAAAACTCGGGAAGAGTTGGGTAAAACCGATCACTTCGTTATTTATCTCGGCCACGATAATGATCGACTCGCCCAAAAAGAACCGTTGCTGGATAAAGGCCAGTGACCGCGACAAGTCGGGGGCCTCACCATAGAACTCACGGTATTTGTCCAGCAGCGGCGCGATGGCCTGCGCGTCATCCAGGGACGCATGTCGGGTAACAATCGCTTGGCTCATGGCGCGGTTACCTCGGCGAAAGCTTGCTCCAGTATCTGCAGGCCCTGGGTAATCTGCGCCGGGGTGATGGTCAGCGCCGGGAGGAATTTGAGCACCTGATCGTCAATGCCCGACGTTTCAATGATCAAACCTCGCAGGTAGGCCTTGGCCGCGATTCGTTGCGCCAGGCTCTTGTCTTCAAACTCGAGCCCCCTGAAGAAACCACGCCCCTTGAGACGGTTGGGCGCCTTGGCGGCGAAGTGTTGGGAAAGCGCCGCCAGCGACGCTTGCAGGAAGTCGGCCTTGGCTTTCAACGCTTGGGTAAAACCGGTGTCACGCCAGTAGTGCTCGATCACCGCCTTGCCCGTGACGAAGGCCAGGTTGTTGCCCCGGAACGTACCGTTGTGCTCGCCCGGCTCCCAAACGTCCAGATGCGGCGCGAGCAACACCAGGGCCATGGGCAAGCCGTAGCCACTGATGGATTTCGACAAGGTCACGATATCCGGCGTGACCCCCAGGGCTTCAAAGCTGAAAAAGTCACCGGTACGGCCGCAACCGGCCTGGATGTCATCGATGATCAGCAGGATGTCGTGGGCCTGTGCGATGCGCTGTACAGCCTGCACCCATGCGGCCGAGGCACTGTTCACTCCGCCCTCGCCCTGCACGGTTTCCAGCACGATCGCCGCCGGCTTGTCGATGCCACTGCCGCTGCGCAACATGTTGGCCAGGTAGTGCGAAGTGTCCACGCTGTCGCCGAAATACTGGTCGTACGGCATGAACGTCACGTTGCTCAGGGTGACCCCGGCCCCGGCACGCTTGCGTGGGTTACTGGTCAAGGCGAGGCTGCCCAGGGACATGCCATGGAACGCGTTGGTGAACGCCACGACGTTCTGGCGCCCGGTGTACTTGCGCGCCAGCTTGATGGCCGCCTCCACCGCGTTGGTGCCGGTTGGCCCAGGAAACTGCACCTTGTAACGCACGTTGCGCGGCGCCAGGATGTGCTCCTCGAACGCGGTCAGGAAGGCCTTTTTGGCCGTGGTCTTGAAGTCCAGGCCATGGGTGATGCCATTGTCGGCGATGTACTCCAGCAGCGCAGCCTTTAACACCTTGTTGTTATGCCCGTAGTTCAGGGCACCGGCTCCACTGAAAAAATCGATGAATACCTGACCCTGTTCACTGGTCAGGGTCGAGCCTTCAGCGGTATGGAAAGTGTCGGTAAAGTCCCGGCAATAAGAGCGTACGTTGGATTCTTTACGCTCGAAAATATCCAGGGGTTGTTGAATCTCAGAGACCACCGTGTTTGCCAGCGAGTCATTTAGCGTAGCCGTCATGTAAGGCACCGTTTATCAATCCAATTGAATGGACTTTCAACAGGTAGAGCGATTTCCCAGTGGCCATGTAGCGAATGCTGAGAAGACTTTAATCCCTTGAAGTCCGCATGCAACTTTTCATCCTATGAAACATGACCCGCTCTGTTGGCCAGCAGGAACAATGACGTCTTTCGCTGATTAAACTAGCAGCAATTGTAAGCGCCGCGACTAATTATAAATTCATATGCTTATGACCCGTTGCCCAGAGGCTGGCGATGGCAGCGGAAGATGCCATCGCCACGGTCTCATCGAGACTGCAATGCCTTTAGCTGCTCCTCGATATCTTGCGAGGGAAAGCGTTGCTTCAACTCGGCCAGTTTTGCCGTCGCAGCCGCTTCGTCCCCTGCCGCACGCAAGCGCAATACTTCCAGCAGCCCCTGCTCCAGCGACTGCGGCGCGGTTCGTTTGACCAGTTTGCCTTGGGGTAACGCCTCATTGCGCTGCGGGGCGCTGTAAGACTCGGCCTGGGGCGGCGCACTCATGGGCGCAGGCGCAGACAGCGCCGCCGGCGCCGCCAGGCGTCCCTGCGGGCCCTGTGGCCCCTGTGTATCGAGGTCGAGCTCGGTGGTACGCATCACCACGCCGAGCATCAATGCCACGCCGGCAACCGTGGCGAACGCCATTTGCCAACGCGGCTGACGGCAGGCACGGCTCCAGCGCTGCCACAGGCTGAGCTTGGGTGCAGGCACCTCGCGGCGCGCGGTAGCAAGGATGAAGGCATCCAGCGACGCAGGCGGCTCGCCAATGCTGTGTTGACGCACATGCTGGATCAGCAGGTCGTCGGAATCCGGGGTCTGTCGGGAGTCGGTCATACAGGTATCTCCTCGGCCAGCAGGCGGCGCAGTTTCTGCTGGGCGTAACGCAGGCGGCTTTTTACGGTTTCCAGCGGGGCGCCGGTGAGGGCGGCAATTTGCGGCACTTCAAGGTCGCCGTGCAGGCGCAGCAGGAAGACTTCGCGCTGGTCTTCGGGCAGGTCTTGCAACGCGGCGTCGAGGCGCGCCTGGTCGCGGCTCAGGCTCAGTTGCTGCTCGGGGCCGGCGCTGTCGTCGGCCTGGGCGTGCAGCTGTTCATCGTAACTGTCGTGTAAAGGGTTGTGGATGCCATGCTTGCGCCAATGGTCGATCAGGCGATTACGGGCGATCTGAAACAACCACGTACGAAAACTTGCCCGGCCCTGGGGTTGGGTGGTGCTGCGGATCAGGCTGAGCCAGGTGTCCTGATAGATTTCTTCGGCCAGTTCAGCCTTGTTGCTCAGGGACACGAGGAACCGGTACAGGCCCTGACGGTGCCGCGCATAGAGCCCTTCAAAGGCGGCGGCATCACCGGAGCGGTAACGGGCCAGCAGCGATTCGTCGCTGGGTGAGTCGTGTGGAACGGCCATGGGGTGGGCGAACTCCTTTCTGTCAATCGAAGCTGATCTAACGGTGGGAGGGGGGTAGTGAGCGGGCTTGCCCCGCGCTGGGTGGCGCAGCCGCCCCAAACCCAGGCACCTCGGTTTTTCTGAAACACCACGGCGTTCCGTTGGGGCGGCTTCGCCACCCAGCGCGGGCAAGCCCGCTCACTACAGGTTAGGGCATGCCTCTCAGATTTGGGCGGGGTCGAGATCAGGGTTTGAGGTTCTGGGCCAACTCCACCAGTTGCACGAACTCATTGCGCAGGCCGAACGGGTCATCGCCGCGAGCCGAGCGGGCCAGTTTGGCGGTGTCCTGCAAACTCATGCTGCCAGTGTAGCGGCCATCGCCCTTGAGCTGTTGGGCGAAGGCAGCCACGGCAGCCGAGAAGCGCAGGTCGTCGCTGGCCGGGGTGGGCTGGTTGGCGATAGGACGTTCGATCAACTGGCTGTTGCCGCCCGCAGCGGGCTTGTAGCGCACCCGTAACATCGCCAGCTCGGCGGACTGACCGTCGGCCGCAGGCGCAGCGGCGTATCGCAACGGCTCCAGCCAGCCCTTCTCGCCCTTGGGGACAATTTCGTACAGCGCGGTCACCGTGTGCCCTGCGCCAATTTCACCGGCATCGACCTTGTCGTTGTTGAAATCCTCACGGTTGAGGGTGCGGTTTTCATAGCCCAGCAGGCGGTATTCACTGACCTGGGCGGGGTTGAATTCCACCTGCAATTTCACATCCCGTGCTACCACGGCCAGGGTCGAACTGAGTTGTTCGACCAACACTTTGCGCGCCTCGCGCAGGTTGTCGATGTAGGCGTAGTTACCGTCGCCCGCGTCGGCCAGTTGCTCCATCAGGTGTTCGTTGTAGTTGTCTACACCGAAGCCGAGGGTGGTGAGGGATACGCCGCTTTTGCGCTGCTCGACCGCCATCTGCTTGAGGCTGTCGAAGTCGCTGACGCCCACGTTGAAGTCGCCGTCGGTGGCCAGCAGGATGCGGTTGATGCCCTTGTGGATAAAACCTTCGCGAGCCATCTGGTAGGCCATTTCAATACCGGAAGCACCGGCCGTGGAGCCGCCGGCGGTGAGCTGATCGATGGCGTTGCGGATCTTCACCTTGTCACGGCCCGACGTCGGCTGGAGCACCACGCGGGATTCACCGGCGTAGACCACCAGCGATACGCGGTCTTGCTCGCGCAACTGATCCACCAGCAATTTCAGCGTGCTTTTCACCAGTGGCAAGCCTTCGCGGCGGTCCATGGAGCCGGACACATCCACCAGGAACACCAGGTTGGCGGGCGCCAGTTCCGCCACGGCTTTATCGGAAGCCTTGATGCCAATGCGCAGCAGCTGGGTATGCGGGTTCCACGGCGTGGCGGCGACTTCGGTGGTCACACCAAAGGGCGAGCCGTCGGTGGGCAGTGCGTAGCTGTAAGGGAAGTAATTGAGCATTTCCTCCAATCGCACGGCGCCTTCGGGCGGCAGGCGGCCTTGGTTGAGGAAGCGTCGTACGTTGGCGTAGCTGCCGGTATCGACATCCACACTGAAGGTGGAGACCGGGGTTTCGGCGACGCGATGCACCGGGTTCTGCGGCAGGTTTTCGTAGTGCTCGCGGGGTTCGCTGCGATAATCCACCGCCGCTGATTCCGGCATCTGCAAGCGCGCAGTCATCGGTGCGGGCGTTATCGCGGCTTTCGCCAAAGCCCCTTGGGGCGCCACGCTTTGCAACTCGGAAATGGGCGCCGATTCATCCGGCGTGGCCACTTGCGTGGACGACGGCCCCCCACACCCGGCCAGCGCCACCAGCACGGTAACGGCAAAGCCTTGGGCGGTAGGACGCAACAAGAGCAGAGGATGGGACATGGGCTGAACCTCGTGAGTGAATGATCCGTTCACAAGGTCAGACGCAAGGTGCGTAAGGTTCGGGTTAAACCCCATTTACCTGGCACCCGAAAGCAGTGTGGGAGGGAGCGAGCCCCTCCCACTATTGAGCGTCAGTCCGTACCGTATTTCGGGTTACGCGGGCCGTACAAAATCCCCGTGCGTTGCCCTGCCGACAGCAACCGCGCACTGGTAATACCGGCAATCGGATGCGCCGCATCGGTAGAGCTGTTGACTACCTGCTTGACCGCCGCCGTGATCAACATGCCCACCAGGCCGCCACCGTTGTTGTTGCCTTCCTCGCTGGACGCTCTAGCGGTACCGGTCCACAAGGTAGTGCCGGTGCGCAGGTCGACCAGTTTGGCGGAGGCCGTCACGGAGGTGTCGCTGGAGATCAGCATGTACTTGGTGCCGTACTCGCTGACGGTGATATACAGCGCCGCATCCGCACCAAAGATGTCGTGCAGCTTGGTCGGCGGCACGCCCTGGATGTCGTTGGCGGTGGTCAGACCGTTCTGGCGGAAGGTTTCATCCACCAGGGCAATCGGCAGCACGTAGTAGCCGGCTTCAGCCAATGGGTACGTCACCTGGGAAACCAGGCTGTAGGACGCCTGCACTTCCGGCGACTCATTGATCGGCGGCAGCACCAGGATCGACTTTGGTCGCGCCTGCTTGTACGCCGTGTAATCAACGGTCTTGGGCGCTGCGCAACCGCCGAGCAAGGCCAGGGCCAGCAAGGCGCCAGTGAGTTTTAACAGGCTCATTTAGCGGCGACTCCAGTCTTGGCGTTTTTCAGCAGGAAGTCCATGTACGAAGCGGACTCGGGGAACAGGGCCTTCTCGGTACGAAACTCCTGCACCATCTGGTCATCCTTACCCATGCTCATATACAGCATGCCCAGGTGCGCGTGGTAGCCCGGCGGCGCTTTGCGGCCACTGGCGTTGATCTTCTGCAGATCGCGCTCCAGCGCCTCAACCTGCGCCTCCTTGGGTTCACCCTTGAAGTACTCGTAAACCTGCGGCTGGTAGCTTTCCCATTGATACAGAGGCTGGGGCGCCGTGTGGCACCCCGCGACCGTCGCGATTGCTGTCAGCATCAGCGCCAACTTCACTGCCTTGCTCATCCGTGTACTGCTCCTTGGGGTGTTGCTGATCAGTTGCGTGGGTTCCAGGCGCCGGCGTTGATACCGTCGACAAGGCGGTTGATGGCTTCGCGCATGGCCAGGTCCAGGACCTTGCCATTGAGGGTGGAGTCGTAGCTGGCGGTGCCGCCGAAGCCGATCACTTCACGGTTGGACAGCGCGTACTCACCGGCGCCCTGGGTGGAATACACCACTTCGGAGGTGTTGATGTTGACGATATTCAGCGCGACTTTGGCGTAGGCCACTTGGGTCTTGCCACGGCCAAGGATACCGAACAGCTGGCGGTCGCCGGTCTCTTTGCGACCGAACTCGGTCACGTCGCCGGTCACCACATAGTCAGCGCCCTTGAGCTTCTGCACGGTGCCTTTGATCTTGGCTTCCTGGGAGATTTCGCCCATGTTGTCGCGGTCCAGCACGCTGAAGCGATTGGTCTGCTGCAAGTGAGTGATCAGGATGGTCTTGGCCTGGCCGCCGAGACGGTCAACGCCATCAGAGAAGATGCCGCGCATGTAGCTGGAGCGGTTATCGAACTTGCCCACGGCAATCGGCACACGCACGCCCGAATAAGCGACGTTGGCGCTGGCGACTTGCTCAACCGGCATCGCGCGGTTGCTCTCGGTGGCGCAACCGGCCACGGTCAACAGCGCTGCGGCGGTGAAGCCCGACAGCAGGATTTTGGACAGTGTCTTCACGTGTTGCTCCTAAAGTGAGAAATCAGCAGCGTGCAGGCTGCGGCAATTTCGGGGAGGCAAACACGTGCATCTGTATTCATCCCTGAATTTGTCGTACCGCGACGGCTGCGGCATTTTACGGGGTTAATAGCCGTTCTCAAGTTGTTTCAACCCTACAAAGGCCCAAATGCGGAGGGGTTTGCCCCCGATGGCAGCAAGCCTTTGCGCGGACTCACTTGAGTTCCTTCACCAGATACTGCCCGGAAATCTGCGTAATCCCAGTCAGCGCCCGGCGCACGGCTTCCGGGTCGGTGCGATAGGTCAGCGGGGTGTAGCCATAGACATTCTGGCCATTGAACGGGGTGATGGCCTCACTGGTGCGCCAGATCATCTTGTCACCGCGATCCATCTGCGCCACCACGTTGAGGGTGGGGTAAATCACGCTGCTGAAACCCTGGGTGAGGCGAAAGCCCCACTCGGCCACGGTCAGCTGGATCTGTGCATCGGCAGGCTCATCGTCGCCTACGACCTTGAGGGTAGAAGTCTTGCCCAACGCATCGATAAAGCCTTGCTTGAGCAATACACCTAAATCGATTTTTTCGGCATCCATCACCGTCAGGATTGCCACCGGTGTCGGCATCTCGGCCAGTTGCCCAAGCTTCATGCCCGCCGCAAACCCGGCGCCGCTCAATGCGGCGGTGCCTACCTTGGACGCCCCACTGGCCATGCCAACACCCGCGCCAAGCCCGGCGCCCAACGCCGCGCCCCAGGCTTGTTCGCGGCCGAAATACACCATGTTCTTTTCCCACTTCACGGGCAGGACTTTCACGGTCTTGATCTGCGCGCGGTCTTCGGGGGTCATGGGATGGCTGACGCAGCCGCCGAGGATGAAAGCGGTGAGCAATATGAGCAAGAGGTGTTTCATATCAGTCCTTGAATGTTTGCGCAGTAGAGGCGGCTGCATCGGTTTATTTTGGAATGATGATCGGAATAAACATCGGCGCAGGTGCAGGCGGCGGACTAATCTGGCCTTCACTCTTTACCACCGTGATGCCTTTGCTTTTCAGGGTTTCGAACAACCGCTCGGTCCCAGCTGCATCGTCGTACCCGCCATCATCAATCGTTACGCTCAGGCCCAGCAGCCGCTGGCCTTCCGTCAACTGCAATTGCCGGGCACGGAAGAAGGACCAGATAGAGATCTTTTTGAGGGCCGACAATTTTACGTTCGCCAGTTCTTCATACTTCATGGTTTTGCCGTTCCAGCCCATCACGAACAAATCATTGGACGTCAGCGCAAAAGTGCAGAAGTAGTAAGTGCCTGTATTCGAGTTGGGCGTAGTGATGATCAGCGAGCAACGGCCATGCTGAATAATCGGGTCGCTGATATCCGGAAAGCTTTTGACCAGATCGGAAGGGTACTGCGCGCGGTCGTAGTAAACCGTCGCTCTATCGTAAGGAGTGGTGTTACAGCCGGTAAGTGACAGTGCTATGCCCAGCAAAACCCATACAGCAAAACGCATTGAATACTCCCTATCGCAGCCTATTTCATTCGAAACGGCGCGTTGTCCATGCAGATGATGGGTTTAGGTTCAGACTTAAAAGCCAGCAACGACCCGCCAACCAAATAATATCACAAGGCCACTACCAAAGAAAAATAGGGCTCAGACAGCCATGCGAAAAAAACTTGGTCGACTCCTTATTTCACAAAATAAAGATGATGCCGGGAAGCGCCGAGCGCAAGGCTTGCGCGGGTTTGGGTGAGGGGCTTATAGTCCGGCCGTCGCCCAACAGGGCGATCGGATTTGGCGATCCGTTGACCGTATGCGAAAGCTTTCTGCTTGCTTGCAGGGGCTTCCGTACCCGCATTGCTGCTTTATGGCAGCTGTGCGCGGGAGACCTTCGGGTCTGCCGGAACTCGGTCCCGGTTCGCCAACCTGCGTACAGCTGTCACCCATTCGTTTGGCGACGACAGGTGACAGCCTCACATACTGACCGAGGTTGTACCCATGAATCGATACATGCCCCTAACCGGCCACGATTGCACCGTCCCAGCTCTACTGATCGACACCCAGGCACCCCTCGACGTCCTTCACGACGCCGCCGTGCACCGCATTCGGGCTGTCACCCAATTGCTGGAAAACCTGGCCTTCCGCGAACAACTCAGCAGCGATGCCGTAGTACTTTCAGACTTCGCCCACTTGCTGGCCATTCCGCTACGCGACGGGTGTGATTTGCTGGATGTCATCAGTCGTAGGCTTAATGCTGATCCATCCTGAGTGAAAATCGGGCGGCCGCAGTGTCGCCCGCTTTGGCTTTGTGCGCGGATGGAAAGGCATTTAAAAGAGCAACTCTGCTGACCTTCAAAAAAACGTAAAACCGTGGTCCCACCCTTATATTTATCTATCAAGTATCTTTTGACGGAATTATCGAAGAAGCCGAGAGAAAAACTTCAATAATTTTTCGATCTGCATCATTCTTCGCAAAACGCTTAAGCACAGGGATAAGATGATAAAACAATAACTCCATCCTGCTAGGATCTTTGGGCAATGCATCGTTAATACATGCAACCATTAACTTAATTGACATGATTGACGCGAACACTTCATACCCTCTAGCGCTAGAGAACGGAATCTTCTTGAAATAATAGTCCGCTAAACGTTTCTGCTCTGGTCTTTTCCAAGATCTATGAGGAAGAAGCAATAAAGCCTCACCCCAATTATCTGAAGAAAGAGGGTACCGGCTCAATATCCAAGCTGCCGCCTGATCAGAAGTCATTTTCGCCAGCTCTTTACGGAGTGGGATTAATCTAGAATCCATACCAAGCTATCTCCTTGAACTAAATGATTTTTCCGGCAACCCAGAGTTAGCCTTTAGGGTAGCAGGAGGAAAATAGGGGGCAGACCACTATTCTTCTCTAATTGTATAAGAGTTTACAGCTTATCCGCCCATCACCAGGCCAACAAAATCGAATAATTACAAAAAATAAATGACATTTTAAAAGAGCAATTCTTCTGACCTCAAAAGACATAAAGCCGTTGTCTGCCCCCTATTCCTTCCCTCTATTCTTCTATTCTTTTCCCTTTGATATGATTTCGCCATGGCATAAGCAGCCCCTCAAGCAAGACTCGATCAATAACACCATCATCAATGGCGCCTACAAAAGTAGTACCCAACTGAAACTCAAAAGAAATATTTTCTCTTTCAGATAATTTTTTACGGCAAAGATTAATTCTTCTACTTCATCCAGATTTCTCGAGTCCATATCAATAGAAAGTTTGTTTGGTTGCAGTGCTGAATAAATCTCTAGCGCTCCACCCACTACTTTCGCGCCACCTTCATCTATCGCGTCAATGAAGGTTGGTGGCGCAATACTCCATATTCTTGATGCGGCGACCTCCTTCACCAGCTGCTGCACATTAGATCTAATAGAGTGATCTAAATCCTGAGCCACGTAGAAAATCAACTTTTGCTTCTCATGGTCTAGAGGTACGGAATGCATTATTCAGCTCCTTTTTTCGGAGGGTATGTCGGGAGCGCCGACCCTGGACCGCCCGGATTATATCTAAACCCTCCTGGCATATGCGCATCCAAATGCCGTGTATCAGGCAGTGGCACAGTAAGTGGCGAACCTTGAACATGGTGCATAGGAATTCTCTCGCCCTTTAGCCCTGCATCTTCAGGAAAACCTTAACCCATGCATCGTCGACTTTTGGGGTCCGTCCTTTAGCAATCGCGGCCCGATTTTCAGTACTTAAGATTTGACCATACCCGAGGTCATCCCAGTTATCACGCAGTGCTCTCCAGTCTGCAGCATTTGAAAAATAGAGGTCAGACCACTATTCTTCTATTCTTTTAGCCCACACTTTTTGGGCGTCCTGATACACCCTGCGAAACTCTTTTACCTAATGCCTGCTCAATCTCGGCCGCAAACTTTTGATCGCCCAAAAAACGTAATTACCGTTTGTAGAAAATCGAATTTGCTCTATCAACCCAAGGGAAAGCCGATACTTGAATAAAAACCGGTAGGATTCGGCTCGCTGCACGGTGCTGCTACCTAGCTCCCTGTAGACCGCATGTGGGCTTAAAAGCTTGATGGCTCACCCTGTGCATTTGCCCTGTAGCTAGTCCAGCGATAGTCGACCGGATGAGCAATCATGCCCCTCTAACTGAAAAAAGGGGACAGACTTAGACGAACAAATCCTTAGAATTAAATAAATCGCCCCGTTCTGCCTTCGGAATTTTTATTATTCGGGCGGCCGCTCAAATAATTTTTCTAAAAACTTTGAAAATGAGGAAGCAACAAATGATAATTCGGAATCGCTACCTGGCACAGCCTCATGATGCCACATCATCACGGCAGGATCATCAGAAAGCCGATTTTCACGGTAGTCAAAACAAAGCGCGTCTCCGTTCCCTAATACCGAGAAAATAATTAAACCTTGAACAAAACCCTCTGGCGGATGACGGTACTTCATCTCCATTGTCTCGAATGAGCCTTCGAGTTCACCGAAAGGTAAAAACATACCAGCGCTGCTCGTAACGTCCTCGCCGAGAAGACGATTATAGAAATTGAAAACAGGTTTATTTAAAATAAATGCGCCATTAAACCCCAATGAAACTTCTTTGTATTTTTCAGGAAAAACTATACCCGCCAATATTTCAAAAGCTTCTATATCAGCAGAATCACCTTGACCATAATAAGAATCAAAACTTACTCCAGCAATCATTTATTGCCCCTTACTCATCGATTCCCACCCGACGTGACGCGCACCATTATGAAAAGCCTCGGGGACCAGCTGCATCCTACCGGTATCCTGATGGTGATGCCAAGTATGGGAAAATAGGGTCAGACCACTATTCTTCTCTAATTGGATAAGAGCTTACAGCTTAGCCGCCCATCACTAGGCCAACAAAATCGAATAAACACAAAAAATAAATCACATTTTAAAAGAGCAACTCTGCCTACCATCAAAAAAACGTATAACTGTGGGCTACCTCCTACCTTCGACAAATAACAAACTTATCTTCAAACAAATACCCTGCACCACCCACTTTCCAAAATTCAAAATATGAACGAAAGTCAAATCTAAGATTTATCAAAGGTTGCCCCATGTACCATGCCAAATAATAATCAGCGGCAACCCCGTAAAGCGCTTCAAACAGTGCATACTCTTGTTCTGTTTTTAGCAACCTGCAATCCCTGACATGATCTCCTAAAAGCTCAAGCACCCAGTTACCAGGAAAATCTAAGTTATCAAAAGACTTAAATTGATCTTTTTTCTCGTAAACCAATTTCGCACGATGGCATATTTCATACAATTCATGATCCCCAAGATCTTTACAAAAATTTGCCTGATCTTGCAACCAAGCCTTCCCTCTTCGCATCAATTCTAATTCGCTGGACTCTATCGTTGGACGAAGATAAAAATTATCTTCAAGCGTACCAGCTTGAATCACCTCGTTTATGCGAAACACCAAACCTTCAGCGTAAGGAAAATAGCTTAACGCTTTAGCAATCTCAGTTGGAGAAGAATGCACTTTGAGCAACGCCAAAAAATGCGATTTATCAAAATAACTTTTACCTTCACAAAAAGCACACCAATCCTTTAAAAGGATAGTCATCATTTCCCTCCTCTCGGTAGATCTGGCAAAAGAAAAGGATCGATTTTCCATCGATCGCGCAATTCCGTTACGACCATATTAAGTTCGTCTAGGGACTTACGACAAATAGGGGACAGACCACTATTCTTCATGAACTCTAAAAAAGCAAAGCCGTGGTCCGCCCACTATTTTTTCTTTCACCACCACCATCTAGAAGCAAAAATAAACGCTGTTGCAATTTATATTCAATTTAATAAAAACGCCCTCGCTTAAGCCCTATGATCTGCTCCCAGCGTTTCCTATTAATTTTTTTTCTTCACATGAATATAATTAACAAACCTGCTCTCAGCATCATAGTAAACAGTCACCACTTGCTCCCTCACCATGAACTCACATCCAGGGTTTGTAGGAGCCCTTCCTGGGATTTTTATGGAAGGCACGTCGCGTGAGGGAGCACCAAAATGAACCGTTGCGTCTTCAATAGTTTCAAGATCCGCACACGCTTTTTTAGTTTCAGAGGAAGCTGGATAATATTCCCCAACCGCCTGATAATAAACTCTGTACCCTACAATAACGCCATCATCGCCCGCCTGAAAATAAACACCACACTCCGGCAATTTTAAAAACTCATCACTTTCAACTTTCGAGTACTCAACTATCGAAAAACTCTTTCTAAAATCTTCGAGAGCCTCGATTAATGGCGTATTTATGTATTCATTTGGATTCATACTTAATACCTATTTCGTCAAATAATTTTTTATTTGAATCGTGAAGTTCTTTCCGAGTATTTTCAATCTTACTAGCTGACCAACCTTCGCTTTTCCATACGGGCACCCACGTGTCGATATCGGCCTCAGCTGCCTTATACAGATTGGAACCATCTAATCTGACTTTCTCGGGATTGTTTCGCCCACCAAAAGTTCGCGAGTCTGTCATATGGCTACAGGTTTTGACTATGACACAATTGGTATTATTGCGAAGGGCTTTCAACTCAACGTCTGTCAGCTCAATACCCATCTGACGTAATGACTCTTTAACAGCCGCAAACGAAGGGATATGGTCCGGGGTGAGACCATCACCGACGCTACGAGGAGCCGTAGATCCATACGTACCCACTTCGCCCTCAGCTACTTTGTCGGCTGTGCTGACGCCTCCTTTTTTCGAGAAGAAGTCAGGAGGCAACGCACACGGCCCGGTATTGTGCACCCACGTTTTCAAATCCCCAACGTAGAACGTGTGTCCCACGTCTACCGTTAGGTTGAAGGTCTCGCCCATTGGCAAGTAAAGCTCCAGCGACTCCACCTCAGACGAGGTGTTGTTCGTCTCGCCATCCGCCAGAGACTGCAGCAGATCGCCCGGTTTCAGATCGATGACAGGAATAAAGTCGCGTTTAGCCGGAACATAGAACGGGTGACCCGGCGTGACTAACAGGGTTTCGCCCTTAGCTTCACCGTCTGCCCTAACGCTTTTCAGTTTAAGGCGGTAAATCGGTTGGTCGGAGCGCTGATGGGTCGCCAGAATCTTCGCGGCGAAAGGTTTGCCGCCCCTTTCCGGCTTGCTCCAGACCACGTCCCCGACCCTAAGCGATTCAATGGCGCGGTCGCCGTTCGGAGTTGAGACTTTAGTACCTGCCGCGAAGCAGCAAGGCTCTTTGTATTTCGTCAGCACGACTTCATTGCTTCTGGCAGCAAGTAAGTCATCGGTTCTAATGTAGCTGCCTAAATCACCAGTAAGGGCAGTCGGTTGATAGGCGTTGATGGATGTGGTCGGTGTACGAGCGCCTGAGCGCTCAAACTGTAAAGTAGTGTCAAAACTATTGGGGCTCAGACCATAGGTTGGGATGTCATCCGCCAATCGAGTCGTCAGCCCCGCAGCGGCTTCACTTCTCGCCGCTAGAGCTCCGTCGGCCCTGATAAATGCTGAGGCTTCGCTAGCCTTGGAAATTTGCCCAAATCTGGCTGCAGAAGAACCTGGGGCGGCCATGGTTGCAGCGTCAGTGACTAATTCTGAAACTTGCGCAGCTGATTCATAGCTGTTGCCTTGAAACTTCGAAACGAGTGCCCTACCCGTTTGCCGGGTAGTCATTTGACCAACCGGGTCTAGAGACGGATCTGCGACCGGTCCCAGGAAATCGTTGGCGACGCCCAGTGCGTTTCCGCCTAAAAGCTCACCACCGAGCTTGGCAGTGGAAGCAACTAGCCCCCAGGCACTGCGACCGATACCAGCCACCCCGCCTTTGAAGCTTTCCAGGTAGTCCGTCGGCTTATCGCTGTAGTTCAAGTTGGACTGATAGAAATCCACTGTCCCTTGGCTGTTGTGCCCTTCAGGGTCGCCTAGGTAGTCGATATTTCTAGTGCTGTCTTTGTAGGCAGATGGGCGGGTGTCCTTGAAATCGAGAATCAACGCTGCCGTCTCGTTGCCACTGTACCCACGCTGGCTTCCGTCTGCGGACGCGTCGGTTCGGGCGTAGTTATCCGCAATGGGCGCCAAAGCGATACCTAAGTGCTGCATGGTCGCTGTATCGATATTGCTTACATCATCTGCCGGGATTGATTTGCTCCAGCCTTCATCGGTGTAATACGCCAGCGCAACCGCCATGCGCCGCGAGGCCTCTTCCTGGCTGATATTCAGGTCCGCTGCCATTTTTGGCGCTTGTTCTTTGATCAGGTCTGCGGCTCGTGGGTGCAGTTGCTCGTTGTAGCGCTCAACATTGCCCGCCACCCAAGCGGCGTCATTCGGATTGCCGTTTACCAGAGACCCGGCCGCAATACCGATGATTTGCGCGGTTGCGACTTTGAATTGATCATCCTTTGCAAAACGATCATCCAGGTATTTACCCAAGTTCTCGGTCGCAATTGCTGTCAGCCCTTCAGCCGCACCAGCGGCAATGGCGCCGGTCTTGAAGTCACCGCCTCGAGCAGCTGAAAGTGCACCGCCCAGGATGGCGTGCATCAGGACCTTCTCCGCTGAGCCGGGGCTCAGATTAAGGTCGTTCGCCAGATTGCCAAGGCCCTTGTTGCCGGCAGCAGCGGCAAGGTCGAAACCTTGCGACACCAAGGCGGAGCCTAGATTGTCCTTCAGACTGCCGCCGTTGATGGCAGTGGAAATGCCACTTTCGATGACGGCATGGGTGCCACCGCGTAGGACTGCATCCTGCGCTTTCGGCCAACTGAGCCAATCACTGGAATAGCCCGGGTTCTGCACCGGCCCTGCCGTTGTGACTTTCGCGCCCGCTCCGTCGGCAGGGCTTGCGCCCTTGAACCAATTACTGTCTGCGTAGTTCAACGCCCCGGTTGCCAGCCCAGCGATGGCGGCGTTTTTCAGACTGCTGCTGCTGAAGGTGTCCTTGAGCGCAATGCCGATGTTGCCTTTGTTGTTGATTGTACTCACGGCACCGGTACTGGCTAGAGAGGTCAGTGCGGCGGTGGCCATCATGTTACCTAGCCCAGCACTTGTGGCTGCTACCGCCGCCGACGTACTGGTCGCCGCAACCGCAGCAGTGCCGGCGGCCATGGTTGAACCGGCCGATGCTCCTGCGCCCACCAGTGCACTCGCACCACCTGCCGTGACAATGGTGACGATAATGATGACCGCCAACATGGCCCCCTGGCCCATACCAGAGTTGCTGTATTTAAAGGAGTCATGCAGCTCTTTTATCTGGCGCCAATCCACGTCGCCGCGCTTCTCGGCGTCCTTGAGCCAGGCCAATTGCGGGTCGGCCTTGACCATGGTGTCGATGGTCTGGCTGACGGTTTGCTGGTCGACTTGTTTAACGTCAATCTTCAGACCGTTAACGGCTTCGATGACAGTCTGCCCCTTGGCAACCAGTTCACTCTGACGCAAGGTTTCATCGGTTTTGCCTTTGCCCTTCATCGAGAACCAAGCCATGTTGCTCTTGCTCTTGGTATGGCTCTCGTCGTGATAATCCTTCACGCCTTCAAACGCCACGGCGCCGCCGCTTTTCAGAATCAGGTCGTTACCGCTATTGAGCTTTGTGACTTGGTAACGCTGGTCGCCATTGCTGACCAGCGTCAGGTTACCTACGGTTTTGATTTCGGTACCGACGTTGGTGGTCTGGGTGACTTCATCGCGCTTGGCTTTTTTCGCGCCCCAGCCGCCGCTCTCTTTCATGTCATACAACGTATGCGTGCTGTTCTGCGCCGCCAGCAGGTTCAACTTATCCCCGCTATACAGATAAGCCTCATTCCCCGCGCTGATCCTGCTCGCCACGATCGTGGTGTCACGCCCAGCCTGGCTGACAAAATCCCCACCCGCCGTCAGTACGCTCGCCACTTGAGTGGTCTGGTCGTCCGAGGTCTTGATGCGTTTTTTGCCGTCCTTTTCCTTGCCTTCGACGTTATGCATGTCGCTGACCGACGCAACGTTGAAGTCGCGGCCGGCAGCGATGTTGAGGTCTTTGCCGGCGGTGGCGGTACTGCCGATGATGTTGACGTCTTGCCCGGCCTGCATATTCAGGTTGCCGCCCGCCGTGACGCTGGCGGCGAGGTTTTTGACGTCGGTGGTGATGCTGGATTTATGCCCGCCGTCGCTGAATGCGTGCTTCACGCGAGTGTCGCTGGCGGCGACTAGGTTGAGGTCACGGCCGGCGGTGAGGTTGGCGTCGTTGCCTGCTACCAGCGCGCCTCGGTTGGTGAGGTCGCGGCCGGCATCGATGGCGAGGTTTTCGCGGGCGACGATGGTGCCGGCGCTGGTGTCGGTGAGGGTGCGCATACCGGCGCCGTCACGCACCTGGATGGCGGTGTTGTCGTTGGTGACGTCGCCTTTGAGCGCCGTGAGGCTGACTTGTTTGCCGCGTATTTCGCCGGCCATGGCGTTGCGGATGCTGTCCTGGGCCAGCAGGCTCAGGTTGTTGCCGGCCTCGACCAGGCCGCCGGTGTAAATGCTGCCGCTGCTGACGGCGGAGAGGTTGTTGCTGGCGCGCAGGGTGCCGACGTTGATCAGGTCGCCGCCGGTGACGAGGTTGAGGTCGCGGCCCTGGATCAGGCTGTTGCCGCGCACGTTGCGTGAGTCGGCCTGGGCCAGGTACAGCACGGGCACGAGGACTGTCTGGCCGTCGACCACGCGGTTTTCCATCCACACGATGTCGTGGGTCAGGGCACCAACTTGCTGGCTGGTCAGAGACACGCCGAGACTCAGGCGCAGGGCGTCTTTGCTGGCGAGGCCGTTGTCCATCAGGTAGCGGAACTGGTCGGCGTCGCTGGCCAGGCCGCCAGCGAGGAAGCGTTGGCCGGTTTGTGCGAGGACGGCGTCGCGGATCAGGCGGGTTTCGTATTGGCCGTCACCCAGTCGGCGCCAGGCGTTGTCAGCGTTGTAGCCGAGCTTGCCGAGCATGTAGTCGGAGCTGAAGAAACCGGACGCCGAGGTGAACTCGGGGTTGGTCTCGATCAGGTAGTGGCTGGTAGGGTCGGCGCTCTTGACGAACAGGCCGTACTCGCCCTTGGGCAGTTGGAAGTGGGGCGAGGTGGTGGGGTCGACCGCCGCGAACGCGGTGCCGGTGTAATCCACGGGCACGAAGCCGCCGCCGGGGGCGGCACCGACAACCGGCAATACCGTGCCGGGTGCCTGGGCGCTGGCGTCGTTGGCGTGCTTACTCAGGTTGATGTTGATACCGCCGACGGGGATACCCGTCTGGTCGTCTCCGAGGGTGCCGGTCAACTGGGCCAGGGTGTTGTTATGCAGCGTGCCGTTTTGCAAGGTGCGGGCGACATTGAGGTTGACGCTGCCGCCGGCTTGCAGGGTGGCGTCGTAGCCGGGGCCGCCGTTGTTGGTCCAGGTGGTGACGTCACTTGCGTAGGCGAACGGCAGGCTGTTGGGTGAGCGGCTTTTGAGTTCTTCGAAGCGCGCCTTATCGAAATTCCCGGCCGCCGTGGCCGCATTGAACGCGGGCACGTCGACATATTGCATGCGTTCAAACAAATCGTCGGAGACGTGACCTGGCGTGCCGATGACAAGCTTGCGCTGGCCCGTGCGCGTCGCGGCGCCCTGGTTGAGCAGGTCACCGGCGGTGATGCTCAGGTCGCCATTGGCGGCCATCAGGCTGTAGCGGTTCTGCACAGTGTCGCCTTGCAGCAGCATGTTTTTGCCAGCCACCAGGCGCGCCGCTACCGAGTCCTTGGTCGCCGCCTCAAGGTACGTTTCGTAGATGGTGATCTCGCCACGTTCCCAGTTGTCGCTCTCGCCGCAGTGCTGGCCACAGATCCAACTCAAGCTGCCGGTGGTCAGCGTTTGCCCGAGTTCGAATTCATCTTTGGCGTTTTCGATAAAGCCCGCATTGATGCCGATGGAGCCTTCGCTTTCCACGGTGCCGGAACGGTTGCTGAACAGCACGGCACGCCCGCCATCGCGGGCGGCGAAGCTCAGGTTGCCTTTGCTGTAGACATCGCCATAGCTGTTGCTGAAGCCATTGCTGCGCAAGGTCATGTCGCCGCCGCTGAACAGCAGCGTGTTGGCGGCATTGGTGATGCCGTTGACTGCGGTGAGGTTCACTGCGCCCTGGGCACCGAGGGTGCCGCGGTTGTTGATTTGCGCGGCGGCGATATCCAGTTGCTGGCGGGCGGTGAGGAAACCGAGGTTGTCCAGGCTGCCGCCCAGGCTCAGGCGCGCATGGGTGGCCGCCAGGCGGCCGCCGTTTTGACTGAGGTTGTTGGCGGCGACGGTGAGTGTTTGCAGGGCCGATACGCGGCCGCTGTTGGTGATATCGCCGGTGGTGATGCTCAAGTCGCCGTCGCTGAGCAGTTCACCGCCGTTGTCCAGGCTCGCCACGTTGAGGATCAAGCCCTTGGCGCTGGCCATGCGATCGCCGGCCTTGAGGGCCAGCGCTTGGTCGCTCTTGTAGGTGAGTACTTCGTTGAGTTGCACACGACCCAAGCCATCGACTTTACCGAACGCCCAATCGGCGCCGCCCATGCCCTGAATATTGCCCTGGCTGCCGGAGAGGCTCGCGGTGTTGAGGTGGAACAGGCCGGTACCGGCGTGTTGCAGCATCCCGTTCTGGTTGTTGACGCTGGCTGCGTCAAGGCTGAAGGCCTGGCTGCCGAATTCGAGGGTGCCGTTCTGGTTGTTCAACGCACCGCTGAGGTTGACGCTGCTGCTGACGCCGCCCAGCGCACGCAGTTGCCCGTTGGCGCTGTTATCCAGGTTGCCGCCAGTGAAGGTCAGGCCCTGGTTGGCTTCGATCAGGCCGCCCTGGTTGGTGAGGATGTCACGTGAGGTCAGGCTGATCTGGTTGCCGCTGAGCTGGCCATTGGCGCTGTTATCGAGCGTGGCGCCGCTGACGGTCACTTGTTCTTTGCCGAACAGCTTGCCGCCACGGTTGGTGAGGGCTTCGACGGTCAGTTGCAGATTGCCGACCAGGCTCGCCATCAGGCCGCCGCTGCTGTTATCGGCAGTGTTGGCGTTGACGCTCAGGCTGTCGCCCTGCACGGTGCCGCCCTGGTTTTGCAGGCGGGTGGTGCTCAGTACGGTGGGGGCGCCGCTGCTGAGGATCAGGCCCTTGCGGTTGCTCAGGTCCTGGCCGCTGTAGCTCACGCCTTCGGCACCGGCCAGCAGTTGGCCGTTGTCGTTGTTCAGCTGCTGTGCGGCGATGTCCAGGCGCTTGCCACGCAGGGTGCCGCCGGCGTTGTTGAGGGTGGTGAGTTGCTTGACCAGCACGCTGCGTTCGCCCGCGTCGATCTGGCCGCCCACGTTGGTGAGCAGGTCGCTGACCTTGAGCACCACGTCGCCGCCATCGCTGACCAGCGCGCCTTTGGCGCTGTTGTTGAGGGTCTGTGCGGTCACGTCAACGGTCTGGCCCAACAGGATGCCGGCACTGTTGTCGAAGCGCTCGCCTTGCAATTGCAGCAGGCCTTCGCTCTGAATACGGCCTTGGGCGTTGAGCAATTGGCCCGGGCCTTTGAGCAGCAGGCTGACGCCTTGGGCGCCACCGGCCAGCAGGCCGGCGTTGCGGTTGTCGAGGCCGGAGGCGCGCACGTCGAGGTGGTCGCCCAACACGCGTCCGGCGCGGTTGTCGATGTCGCCACCGGCCACGTCGAGCAGCAGTTGTTTGCCGACGATCACACCGCTCTGGTTATCCAGGTTCGCCGCGTGCAATTCAATATCGCCCTGCCCGGCCTGCAGGCGACCCTGGGCATTGCTGAGCTGTTGCGCGGCGGTAAGGGTGAGTTTGCCGGTGTCGGCGCTCAGTACGCCGCCTGCGTTGCTGCTGAGGCTGCCGGCGGTGACGTTGAGGTCGGTGCTGGCCTGGGCGAAACCCTGGTTGTTATTGAAGACGTTGGTAACGTTCAGGTTGAGCGCGCCGCCGTCTGCCTGGATCAAACCCTTGAGGCTGTTGTCGAGGGCGTTGGCCTTGACGGTGGTGGTTTTGGCCACCAGCACGCCGCTCTGGTTGTTCAGGTTGCCGGCGTTGACGGTCAAGTCGTTGGCGATGACTTGCCCGCCGCTGTTGTTCAGGTCGGCACTGGACAGCACCAGGCTGCCGCCGGCCATTTCGATACGGCCTTGGCGGTTATCCAGGGACGCGCTGTTGAGCGTGGCGGCCTGGCCTTCACCGAAGCGAATCAACCCACTGAGGTTGACGATGGCCGGCGAGTTGATCACCAGGCTCTGCTCGCCGAACAGGCGTGCGCCGGCACCCTGGTTGGTGAGTGTGGCGCTGCTGACGTCGACGGTCTTGGCCTGGATGATCGCGCCCTGGTTGGTCAGCGCTTGCGCGGCAGCGATCGCCAGGGCCCGGCTGGCCAGCAGGTTGCCGCTGGTGGTGACGGTTTGTGCATTGATGACCAGATCGCCGGTGGCGTTGCGGCTGTTGTCGGCGGCGACACCGGCTTCGATGATGCCGGGGTTGGTGACGCTGGCCGCGTTGATTTCGATGCGCTGGCCGGCGGCGATGCTCTTGCGGTTGACCAGCGCCTGGGCGCTGGAGACCTGCACGTTGCCGTTGGCGTAGACCTTGTCGGTGAGGTCGACAGTCTGCGCGGATACCTTGACGTTGCCGGTGGCCGCCGCCTGCGCCATGCTCAGGCGCCCATTGGCATCGAGCTGGATATCGCCGCCACTGGCCGCCAGGGTGCCGTCGAGCTTCACGCCCACACCGGCTTCGGTGCCCACCAGTTTGATCGCGCCGGCATACATGCCGCCCAGGGCCGAGGAGTCAATCGCCAGCTCGGGTTTGGCGCTGCCGTCGTCGGCACGTGCGGTGGCTTTCAGGCTTTGGGCGTCGACGTCGTTGCGCCCGGCAACCACGGCCAGCTCGCGGGCGTTGACCTGTGCGTTGATCTTGGCCGAACGGGTGATGATCTCGAAGCGGTCGACGTTGCTGGCGTTCAAGCCTTGGCCATCGATGGTGACGGTGCCGCCGTCGACTTGGTAACGCTGCAGTTGGCCGTTTGCGTCGATCACCGGTTTACCGGTGGTCAGCGTGACATTCGGGGTGTTGATAAAACCGCAGCCGCTGCAGGTGACGCCATAGGGGTTGGCGACGATGACTTTGGCCGACTGCCCCGCCACTTCGGTGTAGCCGCGCAACTGGCTCGGGCTGCCGCCGTTGACTTCGTTGAGGATGACGTTCGCCGCGCCGCCCTTGAGGTTCGGGTTGCCGACAATGATTCCGCCCAACTGGGTGTTGGTCATCGCACCATTGGCGTTGTTGAGAATCACGCCGTTGGGGCCGACGTTGTAGTCCTTGAACTGGTTATGGGACAAGCCTGCGCCGTTAGGCGTGGCGATGTTCACCACCGGTACGCCATTGCCCGCCTGGCCAACCGTAGTCCCTGGCGCACTGACCACGATGCCTTCGGCCTGGGCCAGCAGCGGCTGCCAGAACAGCGCGTTGGCCAGGATCAGCGCCAGCCCGCGCTTGGGCAGGCCGAAGAACGAATCCCGGCGTTTCAGGGCAGCGGAAGGTTGGCGGGCCAGAAAGGCAAATTGGCGAACATCCATTGTCAAATTCTCGATGTAACGGGCGTTGAATTACAGGAAGAAATCCATGCGGAAGTAGATCGGCGCTTCGCGCTCGGTCAATACAGCGGGTCTTTCCAACGAATGGGCAAAGGTGACGCTGGTGCTGACGTGTTTGCCGCGAGCGAACAGTTCCAGGGAGTTGCTGGATACGCGGCCATGGTTATCGCCGTTGTAGCGGTCGTTGGTAATCACGCCCTGGTCGTAACCAACGCTGGCGCCATACTCAGCGAACGCTGGGCGCAGCCAGTCCAGCGTGACCGGGCGGGCCCAGCGCACTTCATTACGCCAGTAGCCACCGCTGTCGCCGGTGAGCAATTGGTCTTTGAAGCCGCGCACCGACGATGAACCGCCGAGGCTCATGCGCTGCGGCGAGAACAGGATGTCTTCGCTGCGTTGGCCGGTGGCCAGGCTGCTGAAGCTGAACGACTCGCCCCACAGGCTGAATGGCTGCAGGTAGCTGACCGTGGCGGTGTATTTGCGATAGCGCGAGTTCGGCTGGCGCCGGCCAAGCGAGTCGCGCTCATCCTGGGCCTGAGCATCCAACAGGCCGATGCCGTTCTGCATGCCCAGGTCAAGGTTGACGAAAGCGCTGCCGATACGTCGCCCGTGGTTGACGCCCAGTTGCAACTCGCTGAGACGGTTGCTGCTGGACTCGGTGCGCACATCGAGGATGTAGTTGTTGGTGCGCAGGTGGGCCAGGCCGACGTTGACCGAGGTCTTGCTCACGTCATCGCGGTGGATCACCCGCTCAGCGCGCAGTTGGTGGTTCTGGTTGTCGCCGTCCTGCTTGAATTTGAAGCCATCGGTGGTGCCGTAGGTGCGGTAATCGCTCTCGCTGTAGGTGTAACTGAAATTCCACCAGCCCCACGGCACGTTGTAATAAAGCATGCTGTTTTTCGAGGTTTTCTGGTGGTCGCTGATGGCGTCGTGGCCGCCGCGCAGCACCAGTTGGTCGGCCAGGCCCAGCGGGCTGTCCCACTCCAGGCCCGCGCCCCATTGCTGTTCACCGGTGCTGCGTTGCCCGTCGTTATTGCGCGACAGGCTGGCGCGCCAGGGCTTTTGCGGGATGTTTTTGACCACCACGTCGCTGCCGCCGATCTGCTGGCCGGGGGTCAGTTCCATTTGCGCCTGTTTCGACGGCAGACGGTTGAGCTGGTCCACCAATTGCTCGACTTCGCGCAGGTTCAGCGCTTGACCGACCTTGCCGGGAAACGCCATGGCCAGTTCGCGGTCGGTGACGTTGCTGCCGGCTGCGCTTCGCACCGCTTCGAGTTTGCCTTCCACCACCAACACCTGGAGGTGGCCGCTGGAGAGGTCCTGCTGCGGCAGGTAGGCGCGACTGGTGACACGGCCTTTGGCGATGTAATAGTCAGTGATGACCTTGAGCAGTTCATTGAGCTGCGAGACGCCCAGGCATTGGCCGACATAGGGTTTGAGCAGCAGCGTGCGGTCGCTGGCGGACAGGCTGTCGGCGCCCTTGAGTTCGATGTCTTTGATCGGGAAGCAGCGGGTGTCCGCAGGCGTGGCCGGGGCCTGGGGCTTGGCCTCTTTGCCGGGCAGGTCCTTGAGTTCTTCAAGGCGTCGCTGCTGCTCTTCGAGCAGGCGATTCTGCCGGTCACGGATCAAGTCTTGATCGCCCGGCGTGGGGGCGGCGGTGGCGCTGTTCAGGCTCAAGTAGGCGAGCAAGACAGTGCACAGTAAATACCGAGTCCGTGGTAACAAAGACATGTTCGATCCATCGAAAAATCAAGGGGCGGCAAATTAACATCGAACTTCCAGCGTTCAAAGACACTGGGCTAGTTGCACATTCGCCCGCGTTAAACTCACAACCCATTGATTAATAACAATTAAAACCCATCAAAAAACAAACATGCCGATACCGTGAAGGATTATTCCGACAGATGGCTGATTTTTTGATGGCGATAAGGCGAAGAACCGATTAGTTGCCATTATTAGGCCACTAAGCTCTTGGCGCGTTAGGTTAGTGCGAGGGTTTGGGGAAAAGTTCGCGGGTATAGTGTGAATTGGATCCCATTTATCGGATTCATCCACCGACTGCCCCCACCGCTTTTTTGTAGGAGCGAGCTTGCTCGCGAGAAACTCACAGGCACCGCGCCCCTTCAGAAAGCACGCGTTATCGTTGACATTTTTCGCGAGCAAGCTCGCTCCTACATATTACCGGCGCCTTGGTCTTTTGGCTGGCCGGGCACCAGGGTCAGTGGCGGGCGTTCCACGTCCCGGGACACATGGGGCTTCACTTCCCCCACGCCACCCTCTTCGTCGTTGTGGATCACCAGCACACCCGGCTTGCGCAACTGCTCCAGGTCGCCTTCACCCAACTTGAAACTCTCAATCAGAAGCTTGTCGCTCAGGGCATTCGCCTCGGCGCGGCGCTGGGCGAACTTGCGGCCCTTGCGTTGTTGGTAACGCGCCCAACTGATCAGGATCAGCGCGTTGAACACCGCAATCCACAGGTACACCTGCAAGGTATTGAGTGCGGCGAAGATCGGCGCTTCCAGGCGTGGGCCGCCATGGGTTTCCAGCATGGCGCTCATGCCGCGCGCCAGCAGCCAGATCAGACCGGCCCAAGCCGCCAGGGTCAGCAGCACATCGATGAACCACATCACGGCGTTTTGCCGGGTTCTGACCAGTTTCATGCTCACGCCTCCTCTGGGCTGGGTTTGATACCGCGATCCGGGCTGACCCAGCGTGCGCGTTTCTGGTGTTGCTTGAACAACACCTTGGGAAAGCTGACCAGCGTGGTCAACAAGCTGACCAGCCAGAACACCATCGGGTACCACACGGTCCAGAACAGGGTCTTCCACAGGTCTTTTTCATAACGCCGGTCAATCAGGATGCTCACCACAAACTGCAACAGGCACACCATCGCCAGCACCAGGCCGGTAAACGCCGGGGGCACCAGCGAGTCCACGGCAATCGCCGGTGGCAGCACGATGAATTTACCCACGGCCCAGAAAATCACCGAGAGCAGGAAGGTGAAGGCCCAACCGGTGGACAGGCAGTATTCGAACAGCAGCGGCCACAGGTAACGATGGCGCCATTGCCAGATGCCACGGATGTTCTTGAACAGCACTTCGGCGCCGCCCTGGGCCCAACGCAGGCGCTGCTTCCACAGGCCGCCGACGGTTTCAGGCATCAGGATCCAGCAGAGGGCACGAGGCTCGTAGAAGATGGCCCAGTGGTCGAGCTGCAGCTTCCAACTGACATCGATGTCCTCGGTGATCATGTCGGTGCTCCAGTAGTCGATGCGGTCCAGCGCCTTTTTACGGAACGCCACCACCACCCCCGACACGGTGAAGATCCGGCCGAACACGCGCTGGGTACGCTTGATCAAACCGATGATCGAAGAGAACTCGCCCACCTGCACCCGACCAATCAAGGTGGAGCGTGTGCGGATGCGCGGGTTGCCGGTCACGGCGCCCAGGCGCGGGTTGTCGAGCATTGGCGCAACCATGTAGGCGGCGGCGTTTTTGTCGAGCAACGCATCGCCGTCGATGCACACCAGGTATTCACTGCGGGCGGCCACGGCGCCCATGCGCAGGGCCACGGCCTTGCCTTGGTTCTGCGCCAGGTGCAGCACGCGCAGGCGCGGGTTTTCCAGGGCGAGGGCATCAAGCACGGCGGCGGTGTTGTCGCTAGAGCCGTCGTTGACCGCGATCACTTCGATATTCGGGTACAGCTGGTCCAGCGCCGCGTAAATGGTCTCGGCAGCGTTATCGCCCTCGTTGTAGCAAGGGACGATGATCGAAATCATCGGGTTGCCGACCAGGGTCGGCGCCGGGGTGTCTTCCTCCCAGGCCCAGTGGCGCTCCCAATGCAGCCAGAAGTACAAGCCGCCGGCAATCCACAGCCCCGACATGAACAACGGGTAGAAAAACACGAAGTCCATCAGGAACTGCCCGGTGGCCAGGAAGATCAAGCCCAGGGGCACGCCCAATACCAGTGCCAGGACGAATAAAGCCAGGATTCTGTCGAACATGATCAAGGATTCCACTGGTTGGAAAGGGCCGGACGCACGGTTTTCAGGTCCGGTGAGTTTTCCAGGAAGTTGTCCGGGTAATAGCCGAAGCTCTTGACCCCCTGGCGTTTGAGTACCCCCATCCATTCAGCCATTTGCGCACCGTTGATGTCGGTCGCTTCTTTCGTGCGCCAGTCTTTGGCTTGCAGCTCGAACACCGTGCGTTCAAGCGCGCCGGGGCGGGCTTTGACCGTGGCAACCAGTTTCTCCAGCCAGGCATTGGAGTTTTTCTGCGTTTGGCCTTCCATCAACGGCATGGCCATCGGCGCGGTCCAGTCATAGGTCTGGAGGAAGTCGTCGAGGTTCTGCGCAAACCAGGCTTCGCTTGGCGGGTTAAGCATCGGCTCGGCGAAGATATTGCGCGCGGTCAGCACCTGCGGCCCGCCAATGGCGCGGACCTTGGCCGTCAGTTCATTGGTGAAGTCGATCAGGTAGCGGCTCTTGAAGCGGGTCCAGCGTTGCATCACCGCAGGGTCGGCGCGCAGGGCCGCGATGCTGCCGGGCAGGCCGTTGGCGGCATAGGTCTTGAGCGCAGCGGGGCTGGCGTCTTCGAAATCTGACAGCACCGCATCATCGTGGTACAGCACGCCGTCGATGGCACTGTTGCGCGCCAGGTCCTCATAGAGCTCACCGATGACCTTGCGCACCTGGGGATCAAACGGCGACAGGCGCTTGTATTGATCCGGGTCGAGACCGACCTTGCCGGTCTGCGGATCCCAACGCGTTACGCGGGGCAACTTGGGGTCGAGGGCGAAGCTCAGCACCGGCATCCACGCATAGACGCTGGCATGGGCGCGGGTATGCAACTGCCAGGACACGCGGTTGAACAAGTCGGCACGGACCGGCAGGTGACGGTTGGGGAAGTACAGCGAACGCACCAGGCCGTCACCCTTGGGGTCGGCGAAGGCTTGCAGGAAGACGGTGCCCGCACCCATGTCCACCACGCGCTGCACCAACTGGTCGAGGTTGCGCGCTTGTTGGGCCGGGTCCGGGTCATACACGTTATCCAGGTCCACGTGCAGCACGCGCAACGGCGCCGGGGTTTGTACCGCGACGATGCTGTTGGCGAAGTGTTCGCCATCCGGGTCGGAGGCGACGAGGAAGCGCGGGCTGTTCATCAGTTTGCCGAGGTCATCGATGCCGTCGTCCAGGGTCAGCGCCATCTGGTAACCCTGCTCTGCGACGAGCGCCAATGTAGTGCCCTTGGCCGCACCGTACGGCCACACCCAGACCCGTGGCGCCTTGCCGGTGACGGTCTGGATTTTTTTCGAGATGGCGGCGATATCGGCACGCATCCGCGCATCGAACTGCGCCTGGGTTTCATAGCGGCCCGTGGCCGGGTCAAAGCGCAGGCTGGTCGCGGCCGGCTCCAGGTTGCCCTGAGGGTTGGCCAATATGCCGGTGTGGCTGGCGTCAGTGTGTGCGGCAATCTCCACCAGCCCGGACTGGGACACTTCCCGGATCTGCTGCCAGGTGAGGAATTCCCCGCGCGGCCGTGGCATCCCGGCGAAATCCACCGGCTGATTCATCGGCGTATCAATCCAGTAGCCTACCGGCGCCAGCAACGCCGGCCAGTGGTAGGCGCGCAGGATCGGCATCACCCGCGTGTAAAAGCTGGAATAACCATCATCGAAACTGAGCATGACGGCCTTGGGCGGCAATTCTGGGCCGCCCCGGCGCGCCGCCAGGATCTGGTCGACGGAAACCGCCTGATAGCCGTTCTCGCGCAACCACGCCAACTGCTCGATCAAACGCTCGGTACGCACCGCCACCACGGCCTGGTCGGGGTCGCGGTCGTTAACGTCGTGGTAGGCAATGCCCAGGAAGTGGTTTTTCGGCCACGGCGTTTCGTTGGGCGCTATCGGCCGTTCGGCGGGCGGGGTGTAAGGCGCGGGTTGCTGGGCGCAGGCGCCGGCCAGCATTACACCCAGGATCAACAAGCAATGGCGGAGGACGGTCATGGTCGGCTCTTTCTAGAATCGGTAAGTGAGGTCGACGAGCAGACGCAGATCGCGTTCTCGGTCGCCGTCGTAAGGGCGGCTGATCAGGCTCAGGTTGGCGCCGACCTCCAGCACATCGTTCCAGAGCAGGCGCTGGCCGTAGCCGATCAAACCGATACCGCCGGTGGAATAATCGCGCTGGCTGTAGGTACCGACACCGACCTGGAATTGCTGGCTCCACTGGGTTTCATAGCGGTGGTAGAGCACATGATTGACCGTGACCGTGGGCAACACGGTGAAGTCCGACTTGGGGTTGAAGTACACCGTGTCGCTCTTGGTGTTATGGCTGGCGCCGACTTCCAGGCCCAGGTCGACTTGCACATGGGGCGAGCTGTAGAGGCCCTCGCGGCCCGTGAGCAAGGCTTCGAGACGGTCGTTGCCGTCACTGAAATGGGACGGGCTCACAGCCAGCTTCCACTCACGGCTTTCGTTGGCACGCCAGCGGATGAAACCGCTGCCGCCATTGGCGGTGATGTCGGCATTCAACGCCCGCAGCGGCGTCGTGGCCAGGAGGTAGCCAAGGCTGCCGCCGTATTGCCAGTTGTCGTTGATGTCGCGAGCAATCGACACGCTCGCGCCTTGTTTGGAACCAAAGCCGTAGGAGTGGTTGGACACCTCGGCTTGCAGGGTCATGTCGCGGGTACGCCGCTCCACGCCGACACGTTGCCAACGGTGCTGGCCGGTGCCTTCGCTGAAGTCGGCAGTGGCGTAGCCGGCCCCTGCGAACAGGCGCCAATCTTCATCGATGGGCGGCGTGTAGATCACGCTTTCAATACCCCAGTCGCGGCTGCCGCTCACGGCGCCAACGTCGCCATTATTGCCGCCGCCGTAGCTTTTGCCGGTGTAGGCTTCCACGCGCAGCTCGGCCATGTGGTGCACATTACGCAGACGGTCAAGGCGCTGTACCTGGCGGTTGTCCGGGTTGCGCGCCAGCACGTCGTCGGTCAGCGCATCCATTTGCCGCCACTCTTGCAGGTCCATGGCGGTATAGGCCTGGGACACTTCCAAGCCGATATCTCGCGGCGCCTGGGCTTCGGTTTCCTTGAGCGCCGCCTCGGCGCGGCGCGGCCAATCGCGGGCACGGTACATATTGGCTTGGGCCAGCTGCAGGCTGACGTTGCCGGGGGCTTTTTGCACCAGTGCTTCAAGGCCGGCTTCGCTGTCCGGCAGGTTGCCGGTGAAGGTGCTGGCCTGGGCGGCCAGTTGTTGCGCGTCCATCCAGTTGTCGTTGGGGTTGCCGATGGGCAAGCCTTTGAGTTCCTGGCGGGGGTTCTGGCTCTTGGCCAGGTTGTTGGCGACGTCGCGGGCCTCCAGGGCTTTGTCACTTTCCACCAGGGCGTAGAACAGCGCGGTGCTGTCTTCGACACGGTCGGCCGGGTCGGCATCCGGCGCAGCCAGTGCCTGGCGGTACAGCGGCTCGGCTTTTTCCGGCTGGCGCTGGTCGAGGTAAGCGGCGGCGACCCAACGGATGGCGTACGTCGGCAATTGCACGCCCTCGCCTTGCAGGGTTTGGTACTCGCGGATCACCTCGGCGGTGCGTGCCCGCGCCTTGAGGGCTCCCAGGCGGTCGATGCGCCAGCCCACCACATCGTCATGGGCACTGGCGTCCGGCGTCCAACGGGCCAGCAGTTGGTCGTAATCGTTGAGGGCACGGTCGGCGATCACATAACGCTCTTTCTCGCTGCGCGTGGCGAACTCGGCCATCCGCACGCGCTCGGCGGCGAGATCACCTTCCAGGCGGCGCTGGGTCACCGCATCCAGCACCCCCGGATGCTTGGCCGACAGACGCAACGCCGGTTCCGGCAAGCGGGCCCTTTGCAGGGCAACCATGTATTCGCGGATCACCTCAGGCTTGTCGCCGGCGAGCACGAATGCCTTGTCGAACTCATTCAGGGCATCGTAGTTCAGGCCGGCGCGGGTCAGCGCGTAGCCCAAGGCCATGCGCCGGTTGGCGTCATCCGGCTTGGCGGCCACCAGCGCACGGGTGCGCAACAGCGCTTCGTTGGTCTGGCCGGCGTCGGCCTGGGTCAGGGCCTGGCCCAGTTTCAGGTCGACATTATTCGGCTCGCGCAGCAGCGCCTGCTGGTAGACCGCCAGGGCCTGCGGCCACTGCTTCTGGTTGCGATAAGTACGGGCCACCGTGGCCAGTGCCTGGGTCGTCAGGTTGCGATGTTTGCCTTGGGCTTCGTACACCTTCAGCACTTCGGCGTCTTGCCCGGCCCAGCCGGCGATGACCAGGTGATCGCTGATCTGCCCCGGCGTCTGTCGCTCGACGGGCAGTTGGCGCAGTTGGGTCAGGGCGGGCGTGAAGTTGCCGTTACGCGCTTGGATGATCAGCGCATCGTAGGCCGGATCGGCCAATGCGCAGGCGGGGATGAGCAACTGGCTGCACAAAGCGGCGCCGATAAGCAGACGTAGACGGCCTGGCGCACTGAGAGGGAGGTTTCGCAGCATGTCGTGAGCTTCCTTACACACGGAAAGCTACAACGATAGGTGGTCCTGAGCGGTTTGCATCAGGGTGTCGGCGTCTAGTGACCCGACCTAGCTTTCCTGTAGGAACTATCCATCAGAAATGTAAGGAAAAGACCTGGCAGGAACAATTGTTCAGAATTAGCCGTGCAGGTGGGAGGGGGCTTGCTCCCGATAGCGGTCCTCCAGTCACCAATGCACTGGCTGAGCTACCGCTATCGGGAGCAAGCCCCCTCCCACATTTTTTTGACCGTGCTCGCAACCTGTAAGGTTATTGAGCGCGGTTGACGGTGCCGAATTTAGCCATGACAAAGCCGATGAATTGCTCGACGGTCATCTTCTGGCCGTTGAAGGTCACTTCATTGTTGGCGTAATGCAGCTTGGAGACTACGTCGCTACCGACCAGGGTCGCCAACTGAGACCCAACGGCCACGCCACTGACCGTTTCGGCCGTCATCTGCGATTGCTGTTCGATGGTTTGCGGGTCAGTGACACCGCCCACCTGGGCCTGCAACGCCGCCACGTCCGCCACCATCGGCTTGGAGAGGGTCAGGTTGGCATCCAGCAAGGCCACCATCTGCTTGCCCAGTTCAACCGGCGGCAGCTCCATGGAGGCCGGTTTGGCCAGGTCCACGACCAGGTTGAATTTGCTTTCGCCGTGGGTGGTTTTCAGTGACAGGTTTTCCACCGCCAGTTGTGGCTTGGCGGCCAGCACCTGGTTGACGTTGGTTTCAGCCAGGGTCTGTTCGGCTTCGGTCAATTGCAGTTCAGGCACTGGCTGGCCGGCAGCGGCGGCGGCTTGCACCGGCTGCATCTTGTCCTGGTAGAGCTTGGTCAGCACCAGCATCGCCGGGATATCGACGTTCTTCATACTCAGGGCCATGGCTGCCGAACCAACAGGTTTGCCCTGGTAACCGATCTCGTCGATTTTGTAGTCGACACGGCCGGCCAGGTTGTTGTCCTTGGTTTCGCTGGTGTCTTTCTGCTCGAAGCCCTTGAGGGTCAGCACGGCTTTCTGCGGGCCGAAGGTGACTTTGGTGTCGGTCAACTCAACCGTGTTTTGCCCGGTGTAGAAGCCGAAGGTGGACTTTTGCAGGTTGCTGGCCACGGTCAGGCCGGCCAGCTCGGCTTCGAACGGCTCGCCATTGCCGTCGATGGCGCTGACCTTGAGGCTGTTCATGTAGCCGTTGGCCTTGACCTTCTGGCCTTCGGCGGTGCTGTCGAAGTCCAGGTTGGCACCGGAGAAACTCACCGAGGACTTGTCGTCCTTGATCTCCAGTGGCAGCAACTCGAGGTTACCGCTGACCGAACGGCTGTAGCCGATATTGGCCACGCCTTTGAGCGGCGACACGTCTTTGCTGGCAGCGAACCATTTTTCAGTGGTGGCGTTCTTTTCCAGAGCGTAGTGACTGGTCGCCATGACCGGCAGCCACTTCAGCGTGACCAGGCGCGAGAACGGCAGGGGGCCGTGTTCGATATGGTCAACGAACAGCAACTCGGGGTTCGGGTTGTCCTGGCCGAATACCGTGCCCTGCCCCTTGAGGCGGTAGTGCGCGGTGCTGCTGAACACGCCGCGCTCCAGCGACACCAGCTCCAGGCTCACGTTGCCGTCGACGCCGGCCATGGCGGTCTGCAGTTCCTTGTTGGCGTTCTGGATCGCGGTTTGCAGCACCGGCTCCAATTGCTTACCGGTGTACCAGGCACCGCCTGCACTGACGGCACCGATCGCGACAACAAGACCCAAGAAAACAACGGCTGGCTTATTCATGAAGTGACCTGATCAAATCCTGTGAGAAGTGGGCTGTCTTCCTTGAACCCCGCAGGGGTTGGCTCAAGCCCGCCGAAAACGGGGGAAGATTAGCACTGGCGGCCGCGCACGGCCCAGTTTTCTCAGAGCGATCAAGTCCGCACTTGGTTCAGGAGTACTCCATATCGATCTCATCGAGTTGGTGATCAAAGCTCTTCAGGCGCGCCGTCCAGGTGTAGACCAGCACCTCGAATTCACGGTGGATCACAGCATTTCCCGGGGTGTCGACCTTGGGATCACAGAAGTCCAACTGGTAGCGCTCGCGGGCCATCTGGTTGGCCACGTCCGATAGTTCCCGGGCGTTCTTCAGCCAATGCCTGCCGTCGGCGACCTGCCGGTCGAGGACCACGCACTGTTTTTTCAGGGCTTCGAGGCTTTTTTCCAGGGGCGTGCCGGTGAGTTCGCCCATGACTTCCTGGAAGGTGCGCCCAGGCTGCCAGTAGCTGCCCCAGAAATAGCGGTCGAACACGGTTTCGACGCGGCGCAGGGCGACTTTGGTGTCCCAGATCGCCACGCGGGTCTTACCCTGTTCGAGCAGTTTTCGCTTCACCCGTTGGCCTTGGTACGACGCCCAGGCCACCACGCCGATGGACAACGTGCCGATCACCAGGCAGGCGCTGTCGAGGAACACCATGGCCTTGTCGAGTTGATGCGCGAGCATGACACCGTAGAAATAGGCAGCCGATAACAGCACCAGCGCGAAGAGCACGCACCAGAAAGCGGGAGCATAAGGGTTTTTCATTATTGGAATCCCCATGAGCAAACGCGAGCAGTGAGCCGCGGACGCCCCTGGTTGGAAAACCACGGGGGCCCGCCTGTCAAAGCATAGCTATTTGCTCAGGGTTTGCTGGCTGGCGCCGCTTGCGTTCGTCCGCTTTCCCAACCACCGCCCAAGGCCAGGAACAGGTCGATCTGGCTCATGGCAACCTGAGTGTTCGCCGCCGCCAGTTGTGCCCGCACGTCGGTGTAGGTACGGGTGGCTTGCAGGTCCGCGAGGAACGATGCACGACCGGCCTGGAAGAAGCGGTGTGTCTGCTCCGAAGCCACCTTGGCCGACGCGCCGGCATCGGCCAACGCGTCGCGGCGTTGCAACTGCGCCGTGTATTGCGCCAGGCCGGTCTGGGTTTCGCGGATGGCGTTAAGCACCACACCGTCAAAGTGCGCAAGAGCGCCCTGGGTGGCGGCTTCGGCCTCGTGAATGCGCGCCCGCGCGCCGTTGGTCGGTACCGTCCAACTGATCAGCGGGCCAAAGCCCCAGCGGTTGGTGGGCGCCGTGCCCAGGTCATCCAGAATACCCACGGTGCCCACGGTGGCACCGATGCTGATGTCCGGGTACAGCGCGCCGGTGGCCACGCCGATCCGTGCGGTGGCGGCGGCCAATTGGCGTTCGGCCTGGCGGACATCCGGGCGACGCTTGAGCAGCGCGGCGCCGTCGCCCACCGGGAGCAACTGGGCGATGTGCGGCAGCTCGGCGCACGTGGCGGTGCCGGCCGGCAATTGATCCACCGGCTTGGCCAGCAACATCGACAAGCGGAACAAGCCCGCCTGCCGCGCTGCGGTATAGCGCGGCATGTCGGCGCGCAGGGATTTGTATTGGGTCTGCGAACGGGTCACCTGGGTTTCATCGCCACGCCCGGCGTCGCGCAGGCGCTGGGTCAGCTGGGTACTTTGGCCCTGCAGGTCGAGAGATTCGTTGGCAATCGCCAGCTCTTCGTTGGCGGCACAGACCTGGGTGTAGGAACGCACCACGTCGGCCACCAGGGTAATGCGTGCGATATCGGCGGCGGCTTGGGCCGCGTCGGCGCTGGCTTGGGCGCTTTCGATGCCGCGTTGCAGAGTGCCGAACAGATCAAACTGATACGAGGTGGTGATACCGACGCTGCCGATGTTCGACACCGGGACTTTTTCCGGGAGCAGAAACGCCTCGCCGGACTCCTGCAAGCGCTGTGCCTCGGCCTTGACCCCGGCATTCCAGCCACCGGCGGATTCAGCCTCCTGGGTCTGGTAGCGAGCACGCTGCAGGTTGGCGGCAGCCACCCGCAAGTCGGTGTTGGAGGCCATGGCCTGGCGCACCAGCTCATCCAGGCGCGGGTCTTTGTAGAGTTTCCACCAGTCGGCCGGCACCGGCGCCGACACCACGTTGTGCCCCTCTCCCGCGAGCGGTCCTTGCAGGTCGCTACGGTTGACGGCCGATTGTTCCGGCAGCTTGTAATCCGGGCCTACCGCTTGGCAGGCCGACAGCAGCACCCCCAACGCAGCGGTTGCCAGAAGCTGCTTCATGGCTTGGCTCCGTCTTGAGGTTTGTCACCGATGATCGACACCGTGGCCGTACGCCCGGCGATCATGCGGAAATCCGCCGGTACGTCATCAAAGGCAATCCGCACCGGAATTCGCTGGGCCAGGCGCACCCAGCTGAACGCCGGGTTGACGTTGGGCAGCAGGTTGGAGCCGCTGCTGCGGTCGCGGTCCTCGATCCCGGCAACAATGCTCTGCACGTGCCCGCGCAGACGGGCGTTGTCGCCAATCACGCGGATATCCACGCCCATGCCGACGTGGATGCCATCGAGCTTGGTCTCTTCGAAATAGCCATCGATGTGGAAGGAATTGCTGTCCACCACCGACAGCACCGGGCGCCCGGCGGTCACGAACTCCTGGGTACGTGGTGCCCGGTCGTTGACGTAGCCGTCGACCGGGCTGCGGATCACCGAGCGGTCGAGGTTGAGCTGGGCCGCGTCCACGGTCACTTGAGCTTCGGCCAGGGCCGATTGGGCGCGGGCGACGCGGGACTGGCTTTCCTCCAGTTGCTCGCTCGGCACCAGGTTGCCCAGGCCGCGGTTACGTTTGTACTCGCGCTGGGCCTGGGCCAGGGTTTCCTGGCGGTCGGCCACGGCCGCCTGGGCCTGGCGCAGAGCCAGCTTGAAACGGTCCTGGTCGACAGCGAACAGCACCTGGCCCTTGGTCACCAGTTGGTTGTCGCGCACGTCGACTTGCTGGATCAGCCCGGACACGTCCGGAGCGATCTGCACGATGTCGGCACGGATATGCCCGTCACGCGTCCAGGGTGCAAACATGTAGTACATGACCATGCGCCACACAACGACGACCGCAAACGATACGATCAACAGCGTCAGGACTACACGGCCGATGGTCAAAAAAGGTTTTTTCATGTCATCAGGTATCGACTGAGTGAGTCCACGGCGCCCAGCAACAGCGCGTAGAGCCCCACATTGAACAATGCCCGGTGCCAGACCAGGCGATAAAAGTGGACACGGTTCAACAGCCCGTGCACCACCAGGAACAACCCATAGGTAATGCCCATCAGCACCAGTAGCGTGGGCAGGAACACCCCGCTGATATCCAGATCACCGATCATAAAGGCGCTCCATCAGGCAACGGCGCTTGCATTTCGCTGCCCCCAATAAATTCCACGCCGGGCAGCAACGACAGGCGCAAGCCGGCCAGTGCATGCAGCAGATGCAAGCGGGTGTCGTCTTCATCCTGCAGGCCCTGGCCGTTGAGGGCGCGGCGCGTGCGGTCCAGGGTCATCAGCAGACCGCCGGGCGCGGGCAAGCGTTCACCGGCCTTCAGGCAGGCCTTGAAGTAACCGCCCACGCCTTCCACCACCTGGTTGAGCAACACCCGGGGTACGCCATAGACACGCGGCGCGTAGGCCAACAGGTCGAGCAGGTTGAGGGCCACGCGCAAATCGCGCAGAGCGGTGCCGGTGTCCTGGTTGATCAGGGCCAGGCGCGGCAAGTGCTGCATCAGGCGGTCGAGCATTTGCACGGCCATGTGCCGGTGTTCGGCCAGGGTCGCAGGCTCGGTCAGGCTGACGATGTCGCGCCAGCTGAAACGGGTCAGGCGCTTGGCCGCCAGTTCGGCGCCGAAGGGCCGTGCGATCAGCGTCCACACAAAGGCGAACAGCAGGCCCACGGGCCCGGCCAGGTTGACGTTGGCGAAGTTGAGGAAGTCCGCATCATAGGCGCCCTGGATGCTGATGAACGACGAGGTGTTCACCAGCGTCAACAACATGCCCAGGTAGAAACGCGGCTGCACCGTGAGCGTGCCGATGCAGATGAATGGCACGGCAAACGCCAGCACCAGCATCGGGAAATCGTGCAGGTTGGGCAGTACCAGAAACAGATAGAGGCTGGCGAACAGCACCGACATCGCGGTCCAGAAAAAGAACCGGTAGATCTGCGGCGCCGGGTCGTCCATCGAGGCGAAAAAGCTGCACGCCACGGCGGCCAGAATCACCGCGCTGCCGCCGTCGGTCCAGCCCAGCAAGATCCACAGCACCGAAGCGACAATGATCGCGCTGACGGTGGAGAACGCCGAGTAGAACATCAGGCCACGGTCGAGAAACGGCGTGAGCCGGCCCAGGCGCCAGTGGCGGTACACGGCGCGCCAGGACTCCTGGCTTTCGCACTGGATGGCGGCTTGCAGGCTGCGGCAGTCCTGCCACAGGTCGACCCACTCGGCCAAACGATACAGGGCGTTGGAGAACAACAACGAGTGCCGGTCATCCAGCGCGTCACCCTGGGGTTGCTGAGCGTCGATCTGATCACGCAGGGCGCGCCAGCTTTCCATGGGCGCGCTTTGCTGGGTGGTTTCCAGCCATTGGCGGGCCGATTCAAGCACAGGCGTAAGGCGCTCGAGAAACTCCGGGGCGCGATGTTCGATGGCATACAGCGCGTCATCCAGGGCATCCACCACCGGCAGCAGGTGGATCATGCGCCCACGCAGCTCCTTGGTGTTACGCACCGTCTGCGGCCGCGCGCCTTCGTGGGGCAGCTGGCCGATCATCAATTCAAGGGTGTTGAAGGTGGCAACCATACCGCTGCGCAAAGTACTGATCTGTTCGGGATCCACGTTGCGTGTCAGAAAACGCTGGCTATAGACCTGGGCGTCGGCAAACCACTTGGCCACCGAACCATCGAACACCGGCATCAGGCGACGCGGCCAGAACATCGCGCCCACCACCGCCGCCACGGCGATACCGAGGAAGATTTCTTCGGTACGCGCCTCAGCCACGTCCCACACCGCCAGCGGGTTATCCACGACCGGCAAGGCGATCAGCGGCAAGGTGTAGCCGGCGAGCATCAACGCATAGTTATTCGCGGTACGCAGGTGCATGGACAGGAACAGCAAAATGCCCGTCCAGAGCGCAATCACCACCACCAGCACATAGGGCGACTGCACGAACATCGGCACAAAAAACACGGCCGCCGCGGCCCCCATCAAGGTGCCGATGGCGCGGTACAAGGCTTTGGAGCTGGTGGGGCCGACAAACGGGCTGGAGACGATATACACCGTGGCCATCGCCCAATACGGACGCGGCATTTGCATGAGCATGGCGATATACAGCGCGATCATCGATGCCGCGAACGTACGTACCCCGTAGAACCAATCGCGGGCCGGCGGCATGCCGGTAAAAAATCCGTTCAAAGCGACGCCGCCTCAAAGGCCCGCAGCACTCGCAGCGCGGCTTCCAAGTCACTGTGGGGAATATCGGCCAGTACGTCATGGCGCAGGCGGACCAGTTGCGCTTCCACGGCTTCCACCAACTCACGGCCACGCTCGGTGAGGCTCAACGCCTTGGCGCGACGGTCGTGAATGTCCTCGGTGCGGCACACATAGCCGCCGCTGCACAGCTGGTCGAGCAGGCGCACCAGCGACGGGCTTTCCATACCGGAGGCCTGGGCGACTTTGACCTGATGCACACCGTCACCCAGGCGGCCGATCATCAACAGCGGCACGGCGCAGGCTTCGGAGATGCCATAGCTCACCAGCGTGGTCTGGCAGATTTTGCGCCAATTACGGGCGCCCACCACCATGCTGCTGCTGAGGTTCATCTGGAGTTGTTCGAGGGCTTGGGACACTGGATAGTTCGCATACTGTTAGTTTGCTAACTATCAATATGGTGGATCATTCGAACATCGTCAAGTTTTGATACAAATTTGCGGATGGGTGGCGGCCTGGATTATCGCTGCGCCGAAATAGCCATAACGCAGCAAAGACAGCTATCAACCTCAGAAAAAGTTCACTTACACGATTACAGGCCAGTTTTTTTCAACCCACATCAGATTTTTTCAACTTTTCACGTTTTTGCTAAGTTTTTTGCACCCCTCTTCCGCCGTGCAGCAGAAGATTCAATTCATCCACCACCTCGGCCCAATCCGCGTCATCCAGAATTTCGCTGCGCAGAAATTGCTTCTGGTTGTCGGTCCAGAAAAACGCATCTTCCAGTCTCTGGTCGCGCTTGAGCGGCGAATGCACCGCCACGAATTTCTCGATACTCACCGGGTCATCCGGTAGCCCAAGTTGTTTGAACAGTGACGGCAAGCTATGCACTGGCGATTCCATGGGAGCCTCCTAAAAAGACGATTCCCCAGAGTCTAGTTCAGGCGCAAGCCACGCCAACAGCCGCTCGACGCACTGTTGCGCCGACAGCACGCCGGTATCCAATACCAACGAGGCGTGCAACGGTTGTTCGTACGGCGAGCCAACCCCGGTAAACCCTGGCAACTCCCCACGCCGTGCACGGGCGTAATGCCCTTTGGGGTCACGCCCTTCGCACACCGCCAGCGAGGCGCTGCACCAGACTTCCCGGTAGTCGGCAGCCAGGCGTTCGGCAAACACCGCACGCAGTTCGGCCAGAGGCGCGATCATCGCAAGGATCACGATTTGCCCGTTGTCCACCAGCAGCGCCGCGAGTTCGCTGGCGCGGCGGATGTTTTCCAGACGGTCGCTGTCGGCAAAGCCCAGGTCTTGGTTGAGGCCACCGCGCAAGGCGTCGCCGTCGAGCACCAGGCTTTGTTTGCCTTGTTCGAACAGCGCCGCTTGCAGGCCCTGGGCCAGGGTGGACTTACCCGACGCCGGCAGGCCGGTGAGCAAGATCGCCACACCGCGATGCCCATTGCGCGCCTCGCGTTGACGGCGCGTGATGCTCGCCGTCGGCGCCACCAGGTTACTGGGCGACGGCACGCGGCACCGGCGTCGTGATGTTGCCCGCAGCCCAGGCTGACTCACGGCTGGCCAGTGCCGTAGCGATGGTTTGCACGCGGTCGGAGTCCAGCTGCTCAGGCAGCGGGTCAAGCCCGGCACTGGCGAAGATCTGGCCGTAGGCGTTGCGCAGGTCAGCGTAGGCCAGGTCGCGACGCAGGTCCGCCTGCAAGGTGTTGAGTTCGCCCTGGATCAGGTCAAGTTCGCCGAGCCCTGCGGCCTCATGTCGGTTGCGCAGCTGGGTGAGGATTTGCCCATCAATGTTGGCCAACTGTTCGTTGGTCTTGAACTGGCGTACCGCGTCCTGATAGTTGGCATTGGCCACGTAGATCTGCGCCAGCACCGCGATGGACATGGCCTGGCGTCGTGCGGTGGCGACTTCCTCACCGGCCTTGGCCACATCGATGGCGGCAGGTGCGGAGATCACGTTGAACAGATTCCAGGTGACCTTGGCGCCGTAGTCAGCCCAGCGGTTGTCGGTCAGGAACGAGTTGCTGTCGTAATGCCCCCCGGCTGAAAACTCCAGGCCCGGCAGCAGGCGCAGCATGGCTTTGCGGGTTTCGGCGGCGCTGATACGGGTCTGGTAGTCCTGCTCACGCAGTTCCGGGCGGTTGGCCAGGGCTTCCTGTTCCAGGCTGGCCAGGTTGACCTTCAACTGCGGCACGCTGTAGTCATCCGGTGTGGCCAGCTTGAGCTCGCTGCCCATGGGCAGGTTGATCAGCGTCGCCAGTTCGGTCTTGGCCAGCGACAACGCGCGGCGCTGCTCCTGCAACTGGCGCGTGGCTTCGATCAGCGAGCGCTGGTAACCCAGCGCCTGCACCGGGTCGCCGATACGCTGTTCGCTCATGCTCTGGCTGTTGGTCTGGGCCTGGTCGACCCGTGCCATCAGGCTGTCGATCTGGGTCAGCAAGCGTTCGGCCGCTACCGCGCGCCAATAGGCCGAGCGCACATCCTGCACGATGGTGTTGATCACCTTGCGCCGACGCTCCTGGATGATCAGGCGCTGGTCGCCCTGCTGCTTGGCGCTGATGTAGCTGACGCCAAAGTCGAGCACGTTCCACACCATGGTCAGGTCGGCTACGCGGCGGTCGCGGTCCTGGGACGTCGACGGCTCCAGGGATTGGGTGCCGGTGCGCACACTCTGGCTGCTGGAGGCGTTGGTGTTGTTGCGCCCGGCATAGCCTGCGGACAAGGCCATGCGTGGCAGCATGTCGAAGCTGGAGAGGTCGGATTGGCGTTTGGCCAGCGCCTCTTCCATCACCTTCAAGCGGCCTTCGAGGTTGTATTTAACCGCACGGGCCATGGCCTGGTGCAGGGTAAGCGGGCCATTCAGCGGCTCCTGGCCTTTGTACATGCCTTGCAGATCGCTACGGGCTCGCTGCTCACTGACACTGCGTTCAATCGGTTCACTGGTGACTGCACAACCGCTGATCGCCAACGCCAGCAGGCTGGCGCCGAACAACTTATGACTTGTTTTCATCCTTGGACTGCCCCTGTTACTGCGCCTGGAGTTAAGTATGTTCAAGCCTGCATTTCGCTGATGCCGACTTGTTGCAGTGCGTGCGCCAGGTCCGTCACCTGGCGCTGTTCTGTGTCTTTGAGCTGCTGCAATTGCTGGCCGAGGCTCGGCGCGCCAAACACGCCGCGCAGCCCCTGGGCCGGGTCGCCCTGGCCGTTGATCGGTTTGCTGTCGAACGCTTTGAGGGTGCTGTCATCGCCGTGGGTTTCATGGCTGAACAGGCTCGACAAGGTGCTTGAGCCGAATACCCCACCATCGCCGCCACCAAAACCCAGGAAACCGTTGGCACTGCCGTCGCCGGCACCATCGGTGCCGAACACCTGGGCGATATAGCTGGGTGCCAGCGCGCCGTTGTGGATAAAGATGCTGCCGACCGGGGGCAAGCCTGCACCCAGCTGACGTTGCTCGAACAACGGCGGGAAGCCGATAGGTGAGCCGAGGTTGCCCAGCGGCGCACCAAACACGCTCGGCTGCAACGGCGCGTTCGGTGCGCCTTGAGGCGGTGCCGGGTTGGTGACGCGGAACAGTGGGTCGCCAGTCAATGCCACGGTATTGATCGTGTAGTTATTGGAGTTGGCAAAACCACTGCCCACGTTGCCCGAAAGGTCACTCACCAGGCGGTTGTCGAGGGTAATGAAGTTGCTCGGATCGTTGAGATTGGCCGTTGGCGTCAGTGTCGCCGTCCAGGTCTTGCCGCCGTCGCTGGTCGCCAGGTTGGACAAGGCGCCGTTGGCCACACTCAGGTCATCCAGGCTGAAGCCACTGACTTTCTCGCTGAAGGTGAACGTCACGACAGTGGTCTGGCCGACGGTCAGGCTCGGGTTGGCAATACTGATGGTCGCAGTGGGGCGTTCGCCATCGATCGCGTAGTTATTGGAGATCGCAATACCGCTGCCGGCGTTACCGGCGGCGTCGTTGACCTGGCTGGCATCCAGCACGATCAGGTTGGTTGCGTCGGTGATAGCGGCCGTCGGCGTCAGGGTGGCGGTCCAGGTTTTGCCGCCGTCCTGGCTCGCCAGGTTGGACAGCACGCCATTGGCCACACTCAGCTGCGAGAGGTCGAAGCCCGTCACGGCTTCACTGAAGGCGATGGTCACCGTGGTGGTTTGCCCGATGCTCAGGGCGCTGTCGGCCACGGAAATAGTCGCGGTGGGACGCTGGGTGTCGATGGCGTAGTTGTTGGAATCGGTGGTGCCGCTGCCCGCGTTGCCTGAAGCGTTCTGCACGCCACTGTTGTCGAGGGTGATCAGGTTGCTGGTGTCGGTGATGTTGGCCGTTGGCGTCAACGTCGCCGTCCAGGTCATACCGCCATCACTGGATGCCAGGTTGCTCAGGGTGCCATTGGCCACGCTCAGATCGGCAGTGGTGAAACCGTTGACCGCCTCGGAGAAGGTGATGGTGACTTGAGCCGTTTCACCCTGCTTGAGTGCGCTGTGGTCGACCACGATGTTCGCCGTCGGCCGCACTGTATCAATGCTGAAATTGCCCGAAAGGGTGACACCTGTGCCGGCGTTGTTGGCCAGGTCGGTGACGCCCGTGTTGTTCAGGGTGATCAGGTTGGTGGTGTCATGAATGTTGCTGGTCGGGGTGAAGGTCGCGGTCCAGGTGATACCGCCGTCCACACTGCTCACCGCCGACAGTGTGCCGTTAGGGACGCTCAAGTCGTTGTTGTCAAAACCGCTGACCGCCTCACTGAACGTAATGGTCACCAACGAGGTTTGGCCAATGGCCAACGTCGGGTTGGCAAGCACAATGCTGGCGGTCGGCGCCTGGGTATCGACGCTGTAGGCATTCGACTGGGTGATACCCGCGCCACTGTTACCCGCAAGGTCATCGACTCCGGTGTTGTTCAGCGTGATGACGGCTGCAGCATGCGTCACACCAGCGACAGGTGTCAGGATGGCGGTCCAGGTGATACCCCCGTCGGCACTGCTCACGTTGCTCAACGTGCCATCGGCGACGGTCAGGTCGGCGTTGCTGAAACCGCTGACCGCCTCGCTGAACGTGATGGTCACCAACGACGTGGCGCCG